>DAIDHI010000021.1 GCA_027452025.1 Elusimicrobiota bacterium
GCGCGGCGGGCGCGGCTGGCGCGAAGCCGGCGCAGGCCGCCGGCATGGCCGCGGACGACGGAGGGGGCAGCGCCGGCAAAGCCGGCGGCAGCGACGGAAGGGCGGCGACGGCCAAGGGCGCGCCAGGCTCGGCGGGCAGAACGGGCGCCCGCACGGACTGAGCCGCGGCCCCGGCGGGCGCGAGCAGCGCCAGCAGCAGGGACAGCGCGGCGCCCAGCGCTTTCCGGAGGCAAGTCATTTGTTAATTATACCAGCAGGCCCAAACGGCCGCTTGAGTCCAAGGGCCTAACGGCCGTAGGCCCGGGGACGGGCCTAGTCGGCGGCGGGGGCGCGTGACTTTGGGCGGAGGAGTGAAAAACGAAGAAAGCCGCCTCGAGGAGTGAAACGAGTTGAGGGGTGGCGGCTTTCCGATCACGATCTTAGCAATTGAGCGCCGCCTTGTCCATCGCAAACCGCGGCGGCTCAATTCCAGGCCCGATAGAGTATAATAGCGCGTCATGGAACATTACGGGGATGTCCGCGAGGCCCTGGCGCGGCGGCTTCCCGACGGCCTGATCGTGCTGGCCGGCGGCGTTCCGGTGCCGCGCAATTTCGACGTCGAATTCGTGTTCCGGCAGAAGTCGGACTTCCTCTACCTGACCGGCGTCGAGGAACCGGGCTCCTATCTCCTGATCGACCCCAGGCGGTCGCGCTCGACGCTCTTCATCCCGCGCGTCGACACCCACCACAAGGTGTGGCTCGGCCACGTCCCCGGCCCGGGCGAATGCAGGAAGCTCTACGGTTTCTCCGACGTCCTTTACCACGATCAGCTCGAGCAGGCGGTCAAGAAGGCCTCCGCGGGCTACCGCAAGGCCTATATCGAGCCGGCCGCCTACCGCAAGCTGCGCGGCGCGGTTCGGATGGCCAACGCCCCCGGCGCCCTGCGCGATGCGCTCGAGGAGCTGCGGGCCTGCAAGACGCCGGGCGAGCTCGCGCTCATGAAGCGCGCCAGCATGGTCAGCGGCGCCGGCCATCGCGAGGCGATGCGGCAGGCGCGCTCCGGCATGCGCGAATACGAAGTGCAGGCGGTCTTCGAGGCCGAGTGCCTGCGCGCGGGGCTGCGCCACCTGGGCTACCCTTCGATCGTGGCCGCCGGCGCCAACGCCGCCGTGCTGCACTACCATCGCAACGACGCCTTGCTCAAGGACGGCGAGCTCCTGCTCATGGACGCCGGAGCCGAATTCCGCGGCTACGCCGCCGACATCACCCGGACTTTTCCCATCAACGGCCGCTTTACGAGGCGGCAGCGCGACATCTACTCGATCGTCTTGGAGACGCAGAAGAAGTGCATCGAGAACTCGCGGCCGGGCGTGATCTCGGCCGATCTCCACGTCCAGTCCATGCGGCTCATCGCCGAGGGCCTGCGCGGCCTCGGCCTGCTCAAGGGCGAGCTCGACGGCTTGGTGGAGGGCGGGGCGGTGCGCCTGTTTTATCCGCACGGCCTCACGCACATGCTCGGCCTCGACGTCCACGACGTCACGGGCGGGCGCAAGCGCAGGATGCCCAATCCCACGAAGGTCCCCGTGCGCTTCGTGGCCAAGCTCGAGCCCGGATTCGTCATCACCATGGAGCCGGGCATCTACTTCATCGAGGCGCTGCTCAACGATCCCAAGCTGCGCCGCAAATACCGGCACGCGATCGATTTCGCGAAAGCCGAGAAATTCTTGGATTTCGGGGGAGTCCGCATCGAGGACGACATCGTGATCCGGGAATCCGGAGCGCCGTTGAACCTGACGGACGTGCCCAAGGAGATCGCCGATGTGGAAGAAGCTTGCGGGCGCTAGCGCCGCATTCGCCGCCGGTCTGCTTTGTCTGTGCGCGGGGGCCCGCGCCGAGGACCTAGGCCTCGAGCCGTTCTTCGCGACGTCGGCTGGCATCCAGACCCTCTCCGGGACCTCGGGCGGGGGCGTGCTGTGGAAAAGCGGCGCCAGCTCTCCGGTCTCCGACACCTGGGACACGGTCCTCTTCCAGGGCTCGGACCTGGACGCGGCCGTAAATTTCGAAGCCTCGCGCCGCGTGCCGGGCGGCTCTTGGACGGCCTGGCAGCCGGCTCCGGTCAAGCGCTTCCCGCGCGGACGTTTCTGGGGCAAGGCGGTCTTTCCGTGGACGGCGCCGGGCGCGGTCCGGCTGCGAGCCGTGGCCGCCGGGCCGACGGCGTCGCGCAAGATCGACATCTTGAGCGTGGAGGTCTTCGACGGCGGGGCCATGCCGTCGCAGCGGAGCGCGCCGCCGATGATGCTGGAGGTGGGCGGCGGCACCCGCCCCGCGATCATCGGCCGAGAGGAGTGGGGCGCCAAGCCCGCGAAGGAGCCCTACGAGCCGATGCTGCCTTACCGCATCACGCTGCATCACACCTCCGGCATCCAGCCGATGAACGCGGCCGACGCCGAGGCGGAGCTGCGCTTCATCCAGGACTTCCATCAAAACGGCCGCGGCTGGAGCGACATCGCCTACCATTTCCTCATCGACGGCGCCGGCGACATCTTCGAGGGCCGGCCGGAGACGGTCATCGGCTCTCACACCCTGCACCACAACGACGGCAATATCGGCATCGCCCTCATGGGCAACTACCAGCCTCCGAAAAGCGACCGGGTGACTCAGGCCGAGCGCGACGCCCTGGTCCGCTTGGGCCGTTATCTGGTGCAGCACTACGGAATCGACCCCGACAGCCTCAAGGGCCACCGGGACTACCGCAGGACGGACTGTCCCGGCGACAACGTCTACGTCCTGATTCCGGCGCTGCGGCGGCAGTTCGCCCAGGAAAAGCTTCTCGCCGGGCGCCGCTTCGTGAAGCGGCGCGCGCCTCGCATCGCGCGGGCTCGCTTGAGCTTCGACGGCGCGAAATAGGGCCTACTCCGCCTTCGGCAGCAGCACTATGTCTCGGCGCATCGCGCCCGACTTGCCCGCGATCCAAGGATCGTTCTGGGGCAGGGCCTTGAGCAACTGCCGCCGCAGGGATCGGCTGGTCAGGCGCATCGAGGGAGTGACGTCGTCCAGGTAGCGGTCCTTGTAGTCGGGATGGGAGACCTTAAGCCGGTAGCCGCCCGCGACAGGAGCCAGCACGATCGAGAACCTGCCGTCGGCGCCCGTGGAAACCTCGCCCGCGTCCGCCCCCGAAGGGTCCCGGAACGTGAGCTGCGCGAAGCTCACCGGACGCAGGCTGAGGACGTCGTAGGCCTGCCCGGAGAAGATCCAGCGCGCGGGCGCGGGCCGGGACGCTCGCGGCGCGGGGGCGGAGACCGCAGCGTTTTGCGGGGGCGCGCCGGACGGCTTGGCAAGGACCGGGGCCGGCGCCGGCGCGGGCTTGGCAACGGCCGCCGTCGCCTTCGGCTTGGCGGGGGGCGCCGGCGCGGCGGGGAGCTTCAAGGCGTCGCGGTCGGGGGGAAAAGGGATCGCGACGGGGGCCGGCGGGGCGGCCGGCGGAGGCGGCGTCAGAAGCGCGCGCAGTCCGACGACGGCCATGCCGCAGACGGCGGCCGCGCCCGCGACGGCGGGAAGCCGCCTGCGTCGCGGGCGGGGCCGGGCTTCGGGCGCGGGAGGCTGCGCCTTCTCTCTCGGCTTGGCGGCGGGGGCCGGGACGGCGGCCGGAGGCGCGGGCGCGACGGTCAATGCCTTGCGCGGCGGGGGGACGGGCTGCGGGCCGCGGCCCAGGTCGTCGGCGAAATGGCTCAGCTCCAGCGGCGGCGAGGCGAGCCTGGCGATGGCCGCCGGCAGTTCCTTGGGGGCGGATGAGGCCGCCGGAGTCTCATCGGCGCGACGGCGCAGCGCGAAATCCCACCGGCAGGAAGGGCAGACTTGCGCCTCCTCCGGCACTTGCGCCGCACAGCACGGGCAGCGTGAGATCATGGGGCCTGCGGTTATTATGGCTGGCAAGCGCGGCCGGCGCCATACCCGATGGGAAAATTTTCGGTTAAGAAGCGGCTAGGGGCGCAGGCGCGAAAACACCACAGGGGAAACCCTATCGAACAGGATTGGGTCGCTTACGCGACCGCGAGAGAAGCCAGCCGCTCCTCGAACTTCTGGCGAGGCAGGCTGCCTTCGTCCTTGAGAAGGAAATACTTGCTGGCCTTCTGCGAAAGGACGGTGAGGAACTTGGCCGGCACGCCGGCACGGCGGTAGGCGGCGAGTTTGTGGTGCCCGTCGAGGACAAAGCCCGCGAGGAACGAATGCAGGTTCTTGTTCTGGCCGCGCTTGACGGTTTCCGGGATGGGGCGTTGGTAGAGGCCGAGAAGCAGGATCCGGGGACGGTCGCCGTTCTTGATCATCTCCTGGTAGAGCTTGATGTACTCTTCCTTGAGGGCCGAGCGCGGGACCAGGGGGATGATGAAATCGAACTGCTTTTCCATGACGCCGCTGGCCTCGTGCCGGAAGATGCGGGGGCGGTTGCTCTCGTAGTGCTCCCACCCGGAGAGCAGCCCTTCCTCCTTTGGATCGGAGATGTCCCAGAGTTCCATGAACTCGTTGTTGAAGAAGTAGGAGCTCTCATCCTCGCTGTCGTAGGGCCCGGCCAGGTTGACGGAGGTCTCGAAGACCTCGTATTCGCCCTTCTCGAGCATCTCCATGAGAGGGGAAAGCTCTTGGATCATGGCCTCGTCGACAGGGCGCGGCAACTGGATCGTCTTCGGCAGATTGACGATCTTCTTTTGGGTGGAAAGGCGCGGCTCGTGGAGGCACTTGAACCAGAAGTGGCAGGTGTCGCAGTCGTTGCCTATCTCGAACTTCCGGGACCCGTTGATCTCGAGGAAAATGGAGTTCGCCTCGCCGTGCTTCTTCTCGATGCCGATCTTGAAGAAACCCTTGCCTTGGCCGAGCTTGACCTTCATCAGGCCGTCGGCGATGCGGGTGACGTCGAGCTTCTGGGGCGTGGTGTCGGATTTCATCTGGCCCTCTTTGCCCTCGATTTTAGACATTTCCGTTCCTCGGCGCAACTACAGGATACCCGCAATACCGGGGGCTGTCAATAAGGGAAGGCCGGACAGCATAATAAATCCGCAACAGCGTCCTACCATTATAGTCACCGATGCCGGATTTCGAGGAAGACGCCCTCAAGGAGCTCAACACGCTCGACGCCGCCCGCCTGGCCGTGCGCGGCGCGCTGGCGACCATCCGGCAGCTCCAGGACCTCACGGCCCAGCTCAAGGCCGAAAAGCAGGACGAGGAGACCCGCCGCAAGGCGCTCGAGGCCCGCCTAGGCGAGATGACGGCCCAGCTCGAGTCCTGGCAGAAGCAGGCGAAGGAATGGGAGGAAACCGAGAAGCGCCGCGCCGCCGACGAGGAGCGCTGGCGCAGCGCCGCGCACCTCCAAGTGCGCGCCGAGGAGCGGCAGCGCATCGAGGAGATGCAGCGCAGCATGGACGAAGAGCTCGCGCGGCTGCAGGGCGAGCTCCAGGAGATGGCAGCGGCGCACCGCGAAAAGGAAGAGCGCTGGGGCCTGATCAAGAAGAAGCTCGAGCAGCGCGAGGCGGAGCTCCTATCGGCCGAGCGCGAGAAGATCGAGCTGTCCAACCGCTACCGGCAGGACGCCGCGACGCTCGAGGAGCTGCGTCAGGCTCGCGACCGGGAAATCGCGGCGTCGATCAAGAGCCGGGACGTCCAGATCGAGGACTTGCGCCGCGAGTTGGCCTCGCTCCAGGGCCGCAGCGAGGAGCTGCAAAAACAGCTCGACGCCGCCGCGCAGGGCCTCCAAGGGCAGGTCAAGGATCTGGAGGAGAAGCTCCTGCGAGACTACAAGCTCAAGGAGCAGCAGCTGCAGGAGCGCTATTCCAAGCGCGAGATGGAGCTGCAGGCTGGCTGGTCCGAGCTGGAGAACGGCCTTTGGAAGCGCGCCAAGGACGCGCGCGACCAGCTCGACAAGGCGGCCTCGGACCAATTCGAGGAACGGGCCCGGGCCCTGGCCGACCGCAGCCGGGAGATCGAGAAGCTGCTCGAGGCGCGGCGCCGCGACCTCGACGAAGAATTCGCGCGCAAATGCACCGAGGCCGAGGCGCGCTACGCGGAAAACGAGCGGCGGCTGCTCGAGTCCTGGGCGGAGAAGGAGCGCCGGTTCCTCAAGGACTTGGAGGACGCCCTCTCGCGCGAGAAGGCGCAGCTCCAGGCGCGCTTCGAGGACAAGCAGAAGGAGCAGGACGCGGCGCACGACGCGCGCACCCGCGAGCTTTCGCTGCGCCACCAGGAGCTGGAAAACCAGGCGCGCCACCTGTCCCAGCGCATGATCGAGGAGCAGGCTCGGCGCGACGCCCAGCGCGTGCGCGAGCAGGACGATTTCACGGCCAAGAAAAGCGCCGAGCTCGAGCGGCTGCACCAGGAGAGGCTTTCCGCCCTCGAGGACCGGGAGCGGCGGCTGGAGCAGGACTTCCACGAGCGCGAGATCGCCGCCCGGGAGGCGCAAAGCCGCGCCGAGGCGCAGGCGCGCGAGCGCATGAACGCCGAGCGCGCTGCCTTCCTGGAGCAGCAGGAGCGGGCCCGGCAGAAGGAGAAAGAGGCCCTCGGTGAGGAGCTCGCGCAGCGCGGCAAGGCGCTTGACCAGGCGTTCGCCGCCAAGGTGGCCGACGTCGAGGCCGCGCAGAGGGCCGCTCAAGAGCAGTTCAACGCCTGGAAGGCGCAGCTCCTCGAGGACTACGCGCTCAAGGAACGCAATCTCGACAAGCAATGGGCCGCGCGGGAGCAGGAGCTTTTGCGCGCCTCGGAAGCATCGCTTGAGGAGCAGCGCCGGCATTTCGCAGCGGAGGCGTTGAAGACGGAGGAGGCGCTGCGGGAGCGCTTCGAGCGCATGGAGGAGCACCTGCGCGAAGAGGTCGCGCAGCGGGAGAGCGAGCTCAAGAGCAAGCAGGAGACGGCTCTGTCGCAGCAGCGGCAGCGCCACGAGCAGGAGGTCAGCGACCGCGCGGAGCAGGCGGGGCGGCATCTGCAGGCCGTCAAGGCCGATCTGCTGGCTCAACTCGACGCCGCGAAGCAAGCCGCGGCCGAGTCCAGCCTCCAGATGGCGCAGCGCGAGGCGCAGGCCGAGGAGGCCGGGCGCAAGAGCCGGGCGCTGTGGGACGAGCTGCAGGCCAAGCAGCGCGGCTGGGAGGAGGAGCGCTTGAAGGTCGAGGCGCAATCTCGCGAACGGGACCTCGCGCGCGAGAAGAAATTCCTGGAGATGGAGCAGTCGCTGCGCGCCTTGTGGGCCCAAAAGGAGAACGAGGCCGTGGCCGCTCGCCTGGCCGCGCTGGAGAAGCAGCACGCCCACTACCAGGAGCAGGTGGCGCGCAACGAGCAGGAGCTGCGGGCCGCGTTCGAGCAGTGGCGCCGCCAGGCGCAGGCGGAGTTCGACGCCCGGCAGGCGGAGTGGCTCGAGGGCCAGCAAGCGGCCTTCGAGGACCAAAAGAAGAGAGCGGCCTCGGAGGCCCGCGCCCAGGCCGCCGCGCTCGAGGGCGAGTTCGCGGCCAAGCGCCGGGAGCTGGAGGAAAAGCGCGCGGCGTTGGAGGGGGCGCACCGGCGGCGCCTCGACGAACTGCAGGCCGAGTTCGAGAAGCGCGAGGCGACGCTCCAAGCCCTCCTTGAGGAGGAGAAGGTCAAGGTCCTCGGACGGGCCGACGCCGGATTACGCGAACGCCAGACGGCGCTTGAGCAGCGCTACGGCGCGTTGGAGCGCGAGATGTCGGCGGGCTGGGCTTCGAAGCAGCAGGCCCTGGAGAAGGAGCTGCGCGAGCGCTTGGAGCAGGAGCGCGGCGCGCTGCTCGATGAGTGGCGCAAGCGCAACGCCGAGCTCGACGAGCGCCGGATCCAGCTCGAGCGGGATTTCCGCGAGAAGCAGTCGCGCATGACGGGCGCCGCCCTCAAGCGCGAGGCCGAGCTGATTGGACAGCTCGAAAAGGATCGCGAGGCCGACCGCCTGCGCCTGGAAAAGGAGATCGAGGCGCTGCGCCGGCAACTGCGCGGCCCGGCGTCCGGCTCTTGACAGCCCCGTCGCTCCCTGATATAAGAGTCTTGACGGACATGCCGGAACATCCAGGGGGACAACGCCGATGTCTAGAGACGACGCAAGCAGCACGCTCGCCAGCTTTTTGATCGGAGCGGCAGTAGGAGCCGGCCTCGGGCTTCTGCTGGCGCCCCGCTCGGGCAAGGAGACGCGGGACAAGCTCAAGGACTGGCTCGACGACCACCGGGACCTGGGCCAAGAGCTTCTGGCCAAGGTGAAGGAGGCCGTCCCGGAAAAGAAGGATCAGCTCGCGGCCGCCGTCCGCGGCGCGCGGCAGGCGTATCAGGAAGCCAAGCACAATCACGTAGAAGCGTAACGATCGCGGCACCAGCGGCCCCCCGCGCCCTATATGGGAGCGGGGGGCTTCGCTTTAGGGAAGCGGCCGCGGCAGGGCGTCGCGCGCGCGCAGCAGGGGGCCGAGCGCGGCTCCGGCGGAAAGGACGGCCTGCACGCCTTCCTGCTGGGTCATCTGTATCCGGATCACGGCCTCCGAGGGCACGAAGATGATGTCGCCGATGTACATGTGGTTGGTGGGCACGTAGACGCAGGTCAGGCGCCGCTGCTGTCCGCCATGGTCGAGCGCGAGCTCGTTGGTGACGAACCCCAGGGAATAGCAGCCGGGGCGGGGGTACTCCACGAGAACGACGCCGCGGAATTTCGTCTTCGAGCCCGGAGAAAAGACCTCCGACACCTGCTTGACCGTCCGGTAGAGCCAGTTGAAGACGGGGATCTTGAGGAAGAGCTCGTCGACGTACTCCAGCACGTGCTGCCCGACGATGTTGCTGCCGACGATTCCAGCGATGAGCACGAGGATGAAGGCGACCACGATCCCGAGCCCCGGGATCGGGCGCCCGATCAGGCCGAGGACGGGCTGGACGAGGCTGTCGATCACGGTGACGAACCACGCCAGGAGTATGAAGGTCAGGCTGAACGGGCCGACGATGAAAAGGCCGGTCAACAGCGTGCGCTTAAGATCGAGCCGGCGCAGCTTCACCGCGCGTCCCTCGCCTTGCGCACCGCGCCGGCCTTCCGGAGGATGTTGAGCGCGCCGCGGCCCAGCGACTGGCCCCCGTCGGCGACGAAGACGGCGCCGGTGACGTAGCCGGCCAGCGGCGAGGCCAGATAAAGGACGAGGTTGGCGGCGTCCAGCTCCGTCCCGAAGCTCCCCATCGGCACTTGCGAGAGGAGCTCCTCTCGTATCCAGTCCTGCGGCCATAGCCGCTCCCGCGACTGAGCCGTGTCGATGAATCCCGGGCAGACGGCGTTGACGCGCACGCCGCGCGCCGCCCACTCCGCGCCGAGAGTCCTGGTCAGGGCGACCACGCCGGCCTTCGCGCTGGCGGAGGGGGCCAGGCCAGGAGCGCCTTGCCAGGCGTACGCGGCCACCATGTTGATCACGCTGCCCGACTTGCGCCCCAGCATCCTCTTGCCCGCCTCGAGCGTGCAGTGGAAGGTCCCGTTGAGCACGATGTCGATGACTTTGCGCCAGCGCACGGAAGTCAGGGACTCGGAGGGCCGTATGAAATTCGCGGCGGCGTTATTGACCAGCACGTCCACGCGGCCGAACTCCGCGTCCACGCGCGCGAAGAGGGCCCGGACCTGGTCATAGTCGGCGACGTCGCAGCCGACGGCGAGGACCCGGCGCCCCGTCTTGCCCAGTTCCTTGGCCGCCTGCTCCAGGCGCGGCACGTCCCGCGCGGCCAGGACGACGTCGGCGCCGTGCCGCGCCGCCTCCCGGGCCACCGCCAAGCCGATGCCGGTGCCGCCGCCGGTCACGACGGCGACCTTCCCGGAAAGCAGCGAGGGATCAAACATCGGCGCTCTCCCAAGACGGCTT
Source organism: Elusimicrobiota bacterium (assembly GCA_027452025.1). Classification (GTDB taxonomy): domain Bacteria; phylum Elusimicrobiota; class Elusimicrobia; order UBA1565; family UBA9628; genus DAIDHI01. The sequence goes on from DAIDHI010000021.1 coordinate 9,837, forward strand.
GCGCTTGTCGCGCATGGCGGCCAGTCCATCCTGCACGTCGGGGCGCCGCAACAGCTCGGCGACCTCGGCGCGGCTCGCGGCCCACGCCTGCTCGCTGTCCTCCGGGGCCGGCGCCTGCAGTGCTCGCTTGATGGCCGCGTACGCCGTCGGGGCGAGCTTGGAAAGGGAACGCGCCAGGGCCGAAGACTCCGCCTCAAGGGACTCCGCGGGGGCCACCGCGTCGACGAGCCCTGCGGCGAAGGCGGCGTCCGCCCGCAGCATCTTCCCGCGCAGGACCATTTCCTTGACGGCCGCGGGCGCGCCTATGCGGCGCAGCCGTCCGATGAGCGCTCCCGTCGGAGTCAGCCCCATGCGCACTTCCGACAGAGCGATGCGGCCGCCCTCGGCGATGATCCGGTAGTCGCAAGCCATGGCCAGGATCCAGCCGCCGAGCAGGGCGCTCCCGGAGATCGCCGCCACCGTCGGCTTGGGCAGGCGCAGCAGGGCGCGGTAAAGCGCGATCAAGGCGTCGAAATGCTCGGGCTGCCGCTCGGGGGCAAGGGAGGTGAGCTCGGCCAGATCCAGGCCCGACGAAAAATAGCGCGGATAGGCGGAGGCCAGCACCAGGCACCTGACTTTCGGCTCGGCCTCGGCCGCCGCGACCTCCCGGGTCAGCGCCGCCAGGAGCGCGCGATTGAGCACGTTCGAGGGCGGGTTGGCCAAGCGCAGGACGCGGACGCGATCCTGATCCTCCTTGATGACCATGACGGCCCAAGCCTAGCTAACTTTGCGCTCGGCGGTCCACCTCCCGCGGGCTCAGCGGCGCTGGGTTTTGGCGATGCGCAGGCTGGAAAGAAAGCGCTGGAAAGACGGAAGGTAGGCGTCATAGAGGTCTTCCGGAGCGCTGAAGCTCGCGCAGAAGTAATCGTCGTCGTCGAGGGCGATGTAGGCGTTGCGCGTGCTCTTGCGCACGTAGGTGAAGCGCGCGGGGAAGCCCGCGACCTTGCCGGGCTTGTCCTCGGCGGCGTTCTGCCAGTCTTCGTCGTGGGCGACGGCGGTGGGAAGGTCGACATAGTCGTCCTGGCCGCGTTCGATCTTGGTCAGGACGATCTGCACCTGGCGTCCCTCGCGGCCGGTGTAGCGCTCCAGGTAATAGCCGGGCGTCGAATCGTCCCACCCGTCGGTGGCGTGCCAGCCCAGGGGAACGTCGGCTTGGAAAGCCCCGCGCACCGTCACGCGTTCATATTGGAAGCCGCTCGACGCCGCCGCTCGGGCGGCCGCCCGCGGCTGCGGCGCCTCGCCGCCGAGGCCGGAGCGGGCGGACGGCTCGCCGGGATCGAGACGGTCCATCACGCAGCGAAAGCGATGCTCGTCGCCAAGCCCCGGCGTCGGCACGGGATGGCTGCCCTGCGGGCAGCGCTCGATCTCGTAGTTCGGCGTCATCCGGATGAAGGGCTGGTCGGTGCGCAGCTTCGTCTTGCAGTGGAAGGGCTCGTCGGGGTTGTTCGTGGCGATGGGGTATGTCCCGTCCGGGCACGCTTGAACGTCGGCTTGATCGGCGCGGGCCGCCGGCGCCAGCGCCGCCGCGAGGGCGAGCGCCGCGGCCAAGCCCTTCATGGGCTCTGGCGCGCGCGGGCGAGGCCGCGCAGGTGCTCGGCCAGCCGCGGGTTGTGCTTGAAGGTGTACTCGATGTCGGCGAACGCCAGACGGAAAACGGTGGAGGAGGAAAGCGCGGTCGCCGTCGCGGTGCGCCGGCCGCCGACCAGATAGGAGATCTCGCCGACGATGGCGCCCTGGCCCAGGCTCGCCACCCGCGCGCCGTCGCGCACGATCTCGACGGCGCCGTCGCAAACCACGAAGAGGTCCGAGGGCTCGTCGCCCTGGCGCAGCAGGGCGCAGCCCGCCGGATACTCGTAGAGCCCGCTGCGCGGGAAGAGCTTCTCGACGTGCTCGGGCGTCAGCTCCGGGAAGAAGCCGTCAAGCTTGAGCGCCTGGAAGAGAAGGTCGGCCGTCTGCGGCGTGGGCGGGCGCCGGAGAGGATCGGGCATGTCAGGTGTCGAGCGCCTCGCGATTGCGCACGTGCTCCAGCGCGACCTCGCGGGAGATGATGTTCTTGCGATAGAGCGTGCGCACCGACGCGTCCTTCGACACCATCCCGACGGCGGAGCCGGATTGGATGGCGTCGTTGATGGCCTCGAGCTTGTTTTCCCGGATGAGCTGGCGCACCGCGCTGGTGGCGATAAGGACCTCGCAGGCCAGCACCTGGCCCTTGCCGTCGGCGCGCGGCAAGAGCTCCTGGGAGATCACCGCCTCCAGGGTCATCGCGAGCTGCTCGCGCAAGCCTTCCTGGTCCGCGGCTTGGAACGCCGTGATGATGCGCTGGGCGGTCTTTGAGGCGTCGCGGGTGTGCAGCGTCGTGAAAACGAGGTGCCCCGTCTCCGCCGAGAGGAGCGCGGCTTGGATGGACTTGGTGTCCCGCATCTCGCCGACGCAGATGATATCAGGGTCCTGGCGCAGCGCGTCGAGCGTGCCGATCTCGAAAGTGGGCGTGTCGATTCCGACCTCGCGCTGGACGAACACGGAGCGGCAGGGCTTGAAGACGGTCTCGATCGGGTCCTCGATGGTGATGATCTTGCCGGGCCGGCTGTTCTGGTTGATGTTCTCGAGCATCGCCGCCATGGTCGTGCTCTTGCCGCTGCCCGTCGCCCCGGTGATGAAGACGATGCCCGACTTGCGCGAGCAGAGGGTCGACACGACGGAGGGCAGGCCGAGGTTGCTGAGCGGATAGACCTTGCTGGGGATGACGCGGATCGTCGCGCCGATGGTGCCCAGCGACTGGTAGACGGCAAACCGAAATCTACCGGTCTCATTGAGCGTGCGAGAGAAGTTGAGGCGCAGTTCCTGCTTGAACTGGGCCTTCTGCGGGGCCTCCAGGTAAGGATCGAGCAGCCCAAGGATGCGCTCGGAGGTGAGGACGGGGTAGGGCAGCGAGCCGAGGTCGCCGGAGATGCGGGCGATGGGAGGGATTCCGTGGACCAGATGGAGGTCGGAGCCGCCGCGGGCCACGACGTCTTGCAGCAGGGCCGCCAGGGTGGGCGTTTGCGCGTCCGGCATGCCCCAAGCGTAGCCCGAGACCCCTGGCCTGTCAAGCCTGGGCCGTTAAAAAGACTATAATCGGTCCGTATGCTGGGAGACGCGGGCAGGGTCGTCATCGCGGGAGGCTCCGGCTTCATCGGCCGCGCGCTGGCTCATCCCCTGGAAATGAAGGGCTACGAAATCGCGATGCTCTCGCGAAGGCCCCGCGTCGGCGCCTACGCCGCGGCGGTCTGGGACGGGGCGAGCTCCGGTCCCTGGCAGTCCATGCTCGAAGGGGCGCGGGCCGTGATCAACCTGGCGGGGGAATCCGTGGCCGCAAGCCGCTGGACGCCCCAGCGCAAGAAGGCGCTGCGCGAGAGCCGGCTCGCGGCGACTCGGGCCGTCGTGGCGGGCATCTCGGCGGCCAAGCAGCGCCCGGCCGTCCTCGTCAACGCATCGGCCGTCGGCTACTACGGCGACCGCGGCGACGAGGTCTTGGAGGAGTCGGCGCCGCCGGGACATGATTTCTTGGCGCAGCTCTGCCGCGATTGGGAGAAGGAAGCGGGCGTGGCGCAGACGCTTGGCGTCAGAACGGTGACGCTGCGCATCGGCGTCGTCCTCGGCAAGGGCGGCGGAGCGCTGCCGCGGATGCTGCCGCCGTTTCGATTCGGCCTGGGCGGCCCGCTCGGCTCCGGACGCCAGTGGATGCCCTGGATCGCGCTCGACGACCTCTGCGCCCTCGTGCTCCACGCGGTGGAGTCGGATCTTTCCGGACCGGTCAACGCCGTCGCTCCCCAGCCCGCGCGCAACGCCGATTTCGCTAGGGCCTTGGGCCGGGCGCTGGGCCGGCCGGCCGTCCTGCCCGCGCCCGCCTTCGCGCTCAAGCTGGCCCTTGGAGAAATGGCGCCGGCGCTTCTGCTGTCGAGCCAGCGTGCCCTGCCGGCCAAGGCCCTGGCCTCGGGCTTCCGTTTCGCGCATCCCGACCTGGATGAGACGCTGGGTTATCTGCTAAAATAGGCAACCGTAGCCGATTTATTCCGGGCTAGCTCAATGGTGGAGCAGGCCGCTGTTAACGGCAAGGTTGTAGGTTCGAGTCCTACGCCCGGAGCCACTTTGTATCTGACGGGTAACTAAGTCCGTTCGATGCCAGCAGTTCGAGGGGAACCCCAAGATGGGGTTTCTCGTCGGGAACCGGGACCCCTTGGGGCCCCGGTTTTTCGTTAGGGAGACGTGTTAACGGCAAGGTAAAAAGGACCTTCGCATCGGTCTTGCTGTTAACGACAATCGACTTGACGAGGCACTCCATCAGGCGGCGCTTCTGGCTGGGCCGCCACGATTCAAAATCGTCCAGCTGCTTGAGAAGTCCGCAGGACACGTGCTCGGCCGTCGCGTCCTGCGACGCCATATCCTGCAGTTGAGCCTCGATCCCGTCGATCCTGCCCTTGTTTTGGTTGCTTCTCCCATCAGCATCACCTTCGCCATCTTCACCATCTTCATCCGCCAGCCAACAACAGCACATTCATCGTCGATA
>DAIDHI010000022.1 GCA_027452025.1 Elusimicrobiota bacterium
GGCGCGGCGGCGCCGGAGGCCCCCGTTGCCGCGACGGAGGACGCCGGCGCGGCCGACGCCTGTCCGATCGGATTGCGCAGCTTCTGGCGGTCGGGCACGCCCCAAAGCCCCATGCCGTCGGTGCGGCGGCGCACCCTCATCGTCAGCTGCCGCCGCGTCACTTGATTGAGATGGCTCCACCAGACATAGTAGCCCACGGCCGGAATCGCCAGGATCAGCACCAGGAGCGGGACCATCGAGCTGTTCTTGGCGGCCATCAGAGCCCCGGCCTCCTCCCCGGAAGGATGGTGCTGACGGCGCAGTCCACCTTGATCGTGCCGATGTCCTGGTCGCGGCCGGAGATCTTGTGCAGCTCAAGCGATGTGACCTGGAGCGCGAGCGCGCCGTCCTCCAGGCGGTTGAGCCAGGACACGAGCTTCCCAAAGCGCGTCGTCGTGGTGAAATGGACGGTCTGAAGGACGTAGCCTTGGGCCGCCTGCTCCTCCGGAGGGCTCATCGATTCCGGCACGAGGCCCTCCGCGTTGAGGCTGCCTCGGATCTGATCGATGAGCCAGCCGCTGCGATCGGAGCCGGCCCCCAGGGCCGTGTTGACGGCGTCGAGCTGCTGACGCAGGGCGTTGTAGCGGTCGGCATAGCGCGCCGTCGCGCGAGCCACGCCGATGCGCCGGTCAAGCATCTGCCTCCTCGTCGCCGCCGCAGAGTAAAAGAAGTGATAACTGAGAAACACCGCCGCCAAGCCGAGCCCCGCGATGCGGCCGAAGCGGCCCGCGCCGCGCTCGCGCAGCGCCGTCGAGGCCGCCTCGATTTCCCTCTGCGCCGCCAGGACCGCCTGGTTGAGCAGCTTCTGGACGTCGATGTTGCCCGCCCCCCCCTCGGCCGCGCTCATGATCTTGGCTTGCCCGTCATGGTGAATGTGGTGCGATTTTCCAAACTTTTGGCGAGCTCCTCCGGAGACAGGCTGCGCCCGGGATCGCTCGGCATCTCGTGGCCGGAGAGCGTCACCTGGAGGTCCGCAAAGAGCCGGCCCACCCCGCTCGTCTTGAGAAGGGCCTCCCGGAACTGGTAGGGCATGGCCTGCTCCTCCGAGACCGAGGCGCCGGAGGCGTTGCCGCTGAGCTGGAGCGTCGAGTTATCCATCGCCGAAGGCGCGCCCGCCTGGAGGGGCGGCTGAATCGTGACCTGCGTCAGCCACACCTTCTCGGGGAGGCTGTCGACGATGTCCTTGAGCAGGGAGATCATCTTGGGACGAGAGGCGCTGGTGAACATCTGGCCCGCCGAAACCTGCTGCTGCATCGTGTCGAGCATCTGCTCGATCTGCGTCGAGCTCTTGCCCGCAAAAATCGCTTCGAGCTGGGGATTGCGCTTGAGATGCGACAGCTGCCTCGCCTTGACCGCGCACAACGCGTTCTCGAAAAGGCCCAGGACCAAGAACAGGGCGGCGAGCGTCCCGCAGGCGACGGAGACGTCCCGGGCGACGCGCTTCTCCTCATCGGTGACGCGGCCCACGCGGCCCAAGTCGAGAGCCATCGACGACGAGGCCACGGAGCGCAGGGACGCTCCTATCGCCGCGTAGCCTCCCCAGTCCGCGGCCTTGATGCCGAGCATGGCCGCCGTGTCCTGCACCTCGGCGCGCGCGCCCGTCTCCTGGCCGAACGCTTCCGCCCATTGCGCCAGGGCCGTGCCCTGCCCGCTGACGCGCAGACGGCCGATGGCGCCGACGGCGAGATTCTTCTGCGCGAAGGCGACGCAGCCGGCGAGGTCCACCTTGCGCAGGTCGTTGACGGTGGCCTGCGGGCCCAGGAAGAGCTCGCGGAAAAAGACCGGAATGCCGCGATCGGCCAGGAGGATGCGTATGTTGCCCCCGTCGAAGTGGACCTGCCCGAAGGCCTGCGCCGCGCCCTCCTTGTCGAGCATGTCCCAGACCCGCAGCACGGAGCACGGCGCCACCTCCATCGCGATGAGCTTGAGCCCGAGCGCATCGAGCAGGGCCGTGACGTTGGTGAGATTGCGCTTCTGCGTGACGGCGATGAGGGCGGCCTGGCGCGGCTTGTTGGCCGCGTCGGCGGCCAGGGGCGCGACCTGGAAGTCGTGGGAGAGCTGGTCGAAGGGGACCGGTATGTATTTCTTGGCCTCGAGCGGGACGGCCGACTTCCAGTACTTTCGGTCGATGGCGGGCATGGCGAAATAACGCAGGAGCCCGAGATGGTGGGACAGCGTGACGACGACGTCCTTGGCGCCCCAGCGGATTTGAGACATCGACGTCTTGATGACGGCGGCGAGCTTGGCCGTATCGTTGAGGAAATCGGTGTTGAGCGTGGCCGTCGACAGCCCCCCCGCGGTCTTCGAGGCGTCGAGCTGCGGCAGCGGGATTCGCACCAAGTGGTCGACGCGGACGCGCCCCTTCTCCAGGCGCGTCTCAGAGACGTAGATGGTCTCGGGGCTCAGGAAGAGCCCCAGGCAGTGCGACGTTTTCGGGGTGCTGGTCCCGAAGGCGAGCCGCTCGATGACGTCGTCGATTGCCATTACCGCCCCTTGTCCAGCGCGACCTCGACCTTGTAGGAGGCCGTGTCGTCGATCTGCGAACGGACCGTCAGCTTCTTGGGATCGATCTGATACTTGTTGATGAGAAGGCCGGCGACCATCTGCGCGCGGCGTTCGGCAAGCCCCGCGGCGTCGTTCTCGGAGGACTGCGCGTAGCCCGTGACGGTCACGCTCTGCGCGGGAGAGGCCGCCATCCACCGCGCGATGCGCGCCAGGCTATTCTCGCCGGCCGGCGTCAACTGATGGGTGCCTTGGCGGAAAGTCAGCACGAGATCGGCCGCCGACGGCTTGGCCGGCAGGCTCCGGCCGGCGGGCTTGGCCGCCGCAGCCGCCTTTCGGCGGGCCCGCGCCTTGCGGCTCTTGCGCGAGGCTTCAGGGGCGAGGGCTTTGCGCGCGGGCGTCCGGACGGGGCTTCGGCGCGCGACTCTGACGCGCCGCGGCGCGACGCGGTGCGCCACCGTCAGGACAGGCTTGGCCCGCGCTTGCTCCTTTATAAGGGGAGCGGCCGGCGCCGGCGCCAGGTCGGCCGGCGGCGCCCCGGAGCCGAGCGTGGAAGGCAGCTGCCCGGAGGCGTTGAGGACCTCGATCCAGCGATGCAGGGTGCGCTGGCGATTGCGCCCGTCGGTCGCCGTCAGCACGCACTCGTAGCGCCCGGCGGGCAGCGGCGGGCCGAAGAAGTTGCGCCGCCCGTTCCAATAGATCTGGTGGAAGACGGGGCTGCCTCCGACGACCTCCTGGATCGGCGCGAGGTCGCGCTCGGAGGAGACCGAGGGCGCCAGCAGCTGGAAGCGCCAGGAGCTCAGGCCCGACGGAGGGTCCTGCACGGAAAACTCGATGACCGCCCCCTCGTCGCGGTCCGGCCGGATGGCATCCGGATAGATGCCCAGGGAAAGCGGAGGCCCGGCATCGTCGCCCAGCATGGCGTCGGCGGAAAGGCTCATGGGCGTGTCGTAGGCGAAGAGGACGATGACACCGCGGAAATTCATGAGGGGGCGCGGGATGTCCACCTGCGAATTGAGGAGGTTGACGCTGACGCGAACCGGCGCCACGCCGGCCGCGAGCAGATGGGCGGAGATGCCCATCGTCCGGCGCATGTCGATGATCTTGGCGTCGCCCATCGGCGTGCCTTCGGGCAGTATGGCGACCTGCGCCTCGCCCAGCCCAAACGCCACCTTCGTCAAAGCGTCCAGGATCTTGATGGCGTCTTTCTGGAACGCGATGCCGTCTTGGAACAGCAGCGGCGACGGGATCGCAATCGCCTGGGGGTCGCCGTTTTGCATGAGCAGCATGCGGATCTGCGGCCGCTCCTTGAGCTGCCGCAGCCCGGTCTCCAGCATCCCGCGGATCTTGGTCCGGATCTCCGTCTTCATCAGGGCCCGGTCGGGCGGCGGGGCCGGGGCGGCCGCGGGAGCCGCCGGTTGGGGCGCGGCGGGCGCGGCTGCGGGCCCCGCGCCCATGGGCTCGGCGATGACGCGGTCTGGACGCAGCGTCACCGGCTCTCGCGGCGTCTTTTGATCCGGGTTCATCCGCCGGGAAATCAGATTCAAGTATTCATTGGCCAGCGAACGCTCCGCGGGATCGCCCTTGGTCAGCACCTCCATCAGGCTGTCCATGGCCTGCGTGTCTTGGCCCTTCTCGTAGTAGCGAATGCCCATTTGCATGTCCCGGCTGAGTCCCGACAGCGATTCCTGGGACGCTTCCTGCGCCGCGGCAAGACCCGTTCCCAGCCCGAAGACCGAGACGGCCGCCGCCAGCGCCAAGGCGCGCGCCCAGGCCATGCGAATCGGACGACCCATGCGGCCAGGCACGGGAAATATCTAGCGTTTAATCGTTTCTGAATTATTACGACCGGAGCGGGACTATTAGGAGCCGGCGAGGATCTTGAGCCGCTGCTGGAGCCCGGAATTGGCGGGGTCCAGGGAGACGGCCGCCCGCATCTGGCCCAGCGCGTCCGCGCGCCGGCCCAAGGCCCAATAGTCCTCGGCGAGGTTGGCGTGGGCCCAAGGATCGGCGGCGTCGCGGGCGACGGCCCATTCCAGGGGAGCCAAGGCGTCCGCGGCGCGGCCGCGGGCCAGCAGCACGCTGCCTAGGAGCAGCCGCGCCCGCGCGGAGGCCGGCAGGGCCCCGGCCGTGCGGCCGGCCAGGGCGAGGGTGGCGTCTGAGTAATCGTGGCGGGCGATGCGGCCCTCGACGTCGCGCAGGCCGTCCAGGGCGGAGAGGACGGCGGGGCGGTGCCCCAGGTTCCGAGACAGAGCGGCGAGGTTGCGCTGCGCAACGACGAGGTTCGGCGCGAGCATCAGGGCCTGCGTGTAGGCGCGCTCGGCGTCCGCGAAGCGGCGGCGCAGGGAATAAAGATATCCGAGGTTGTTCCAATGGTTCGGGTTGTCCGGGAAGAAGTGCACGGCGCGCTCGAGGAGATAGAGCGCCGCGTCGCCGTAGCGCGCGGGATCGCGCAGGTAGATGTTGCCCAGGCTGTCGTAGATCTGCGGCGAGACCGGATTGATGAGCCAAGACTCGCGGAAATTGTCGACGGCGGCGTCCCAATGCCCCAGATGCGCCCCCTCGATGGTCGCGATGTTGAAGTAGATCTCGTCGTAGCCGGCGTTGGCTCGCAAGGCGTCGCGGTAGGCCGCCACGGCCTCGGGAAAGCGCTGTGCCCGGGCGTAGGAGTTGCCGAGCTCGTAGATCGCGTTGACTTCCGGGGGGCCGACGCGCTTGGAGGTCTCCAGCTCGCGCTGCGCGGCGGGCAAGTCGCCCTCGCGCACGAGCTTGAAGCCCGCGAAATAGTGGACCTCGCGCAGCCAGACGCAGCTCCAGTAGCCGGCGATGCCGGCGAGCAGGAGGAGCGCGGCCGGGCGCAAGGCTCGCGGCCAGCGCGCGGCGCCGGCCCTTGCCCCCTCCGGCTGCGGCGCCGGAGGCTCGGAAAACCCCATCGCCGTGCCGGCGGCCCACCAGAACAGGAAGGCCGGCACCGCGAAGTGGAGCGAGACGTTGAGCAGATTATCGACGAGCATTCCGGCCGCGCCGGCGACGGCCGCGGCCGGAAGCCAGGCGTCGCGACGGTCGAAGTGGGTCTTGGCCGCGCGGAAGAAGTCCGCCCAAAGCCAGAAGAAGACCCCGAGGCCGAGAAGGCCGGTCTGCGAGAAGACCTCGAGGATCTCGTTGTGGGCGTTATTGGCGTGGGTGCGCATCGTGCGGAAAAAGTCCAGCGCGTTGAGGACCGGGCCCTGATAGAACGGGTAGAACAGCTCGAAGCAGCCGAATCCCTTGCCCGTGATCGGGTTCTCCTTGCCCATCAGCCAAGCGCACAGCCAGATGAGACGCCGCTGATGCCAGGGGCTGTAGGGCGCGGCGCCGGCCACGGGCGAGACGATGGCCGACATCTCGCGGATGCGCCCGAGCACGCTCGGGGCGTAGCCGCCCACCAGGCTCTGCGGCCAAAACAGCGCCAGCAGCAGGCCCAAACCGAAGAGCAGGCCGGCCGGCCTGGCCTGCTCGGACAGCGCCGCTCGGGTCTGCGAGGACGCCGCCAGGACGGCGAGCGCCACGATCGCGCCCACCCAGGAGGAACGGGTCAGGCTGCAGAGGAGGGCGGCCTCGAGAGTCAGCGCCAGCACGGCGTAGACCAGCCGGCGGCCGCCCTTGGCGCGCAAGAAGAGAGCCGCGGCGAAGGGAAGCAGGATGACGTTGAAGGACGAAAGGAAGTTCGGGTTGCCGAAGGTGGAGACCGAGCGGCCGCCGTAGGGATCGAGCGTGTGCGGCCAAATGAACTCGAGGTTGAAGTACTGGCACACGCCGTAGGCGGAGGCCAAGAAACCGGCCAGGAGCGCCAGATGGATCCAATCGGAGGCCTTCTCGCGGCGGCAGAGCCACCAGGCCGACACGAGCCCCCCCGTCCACAGCAGCGCGCCGTAGCCGTCCCAGACGTGGCCCCAGATGTCGGCCGCCGGGGCCCCGGGCCCGCGCAGCTGGGGAAAGGCTGTCCACAGCAGGCCCCAGACGAGCGCCAGAGCGACCCAGCCCTCAAGCCTCGGAGGCTGCGAGTCGGGGTTTCGACGCGCGGCGGCCGCGGCCAGGTAGAAAGGCGCGAGCACGTTCGAGACGAGAAATACGGCGCTGCGAAGGCCTTCCCAGGCGATCGGCGGCCGGAAGAACGCCCGGTGGCCCACATAGGAGACGGCCCAGCTCAGGGCGCAGACCGCGACCCAGGCGCCCAAGGGAGCGTCGAGGGGCGTGCGCGGCCAGGAGGCGCCCGGCTCAAGCCACGCCAGCGCGGCCAGCGCCAGCAGCGAGACGTTGAGCAGGCAGATCTGGGTGACGTAGGGATTGCGGGTGAGATTGGTGAAGAAGAGCAGGGGGCTGGCGAAAAAGCAGAGGACCAGCAGCGCGCGGCGGGCCTGCGTCACGCAGGGATATTACTAGAAAGAGCGGCGGCGGCGAAAGTCGTCCACGCTCAAGGGCCCGGGACCCAGCTCGCGAAGGACGAGGGCCGCCCCGAGGAGGGCGACGTTCTTCATGAACTGGGCCTGCTGGGCCAGGGCGGCCTGGCTGCTGGCCAAGTCCCAGAAGTGATGCACGAAGAGAGTGACGGGCACCAGGAAAAGGGCCAGGGCCGTCGCGCCCAGGCGCGTGCGCCAGCCGAGCGCCGCAGACACCCCGCCGAACACGCAAAGAAGGCCCGAAGCGGGGACGAGGAGCACGGCGGCCGGCACGCCGTTGAGCGACGCCGCCGCGATCGTCTCGATGGAGAAGTGATTGAGGCCGGAAAGGACGAAGAGCGAGCCAAACATCGCCCGCCCGGCCAAGAGCGTCCAGGACGACGTTCTCATGTCCCCTCCCTGCGCCGGGCCAGTATACCGCCGCCGCCCGGAGGGGCTCCACGACGGGCGCGTAACGGGGGCCTTGCGCCCGTCGCCGGCCGCGCTTCAAAAACGATTTACAAGGCCTCTATGGGCCCACCGTGCCGCGAGTCCTAGAATCGCCGCGACGATGCCCGCATGGCACAACTATTTCCGCCCTCAAGCAACTCGATCGTCAAGGCCGCCTTCGCGGCAGGCGCGCTCGTGCTGTGCCTTGCCGTCTGGGTCGCCTACCGCGTCGAGCGCACCACCTACTTCACCAAAGCCGGCGTGGCGTGCGAGCAGCCGGTGCCCTTCAGCCACAAGCACCACGTCTCCGGTCTCGGCATCGACTGCCGCTATTGCCACGTGTCGGCGGAGGATTCCTCCTTCGCCGGCCTGCCGCCGACTCGGACCTGCATGACCTGCCACTCGCAGGTCTGGACGCAGGCTCAAATGCTCGCGGCCGTGCGTCGCTCCGCCGAGACGGGCCAAGCCATCGCCTGGACGCGCGTCGACCGCCTGCCCGACTACGTCTACTTCGACCACAGCATTCACGTGCGCAAGGGCGTCGCCTGCCAGACCTGCCACGGCCGAGTCCAGCGGATGCCCCTGACCTGGCGCGGCTACCCCTTCCCTTTCCACATGAAGGACTGCCTGGCCTGCCACCGCCATCCCGAGCGTTTCCCCCGGGAAGACGCCGAGTTGGCGCGCTTGAGCCGCGGTTTCCCCCCCGGCGAGCGCGGCCACGCCGCCGCCCTGGCCGAGCACGTGCGGCTGCTGACCGACTGCTATACCTGCCACCGATGAGCGGGCAACTCCACGGCGGCGACAGTTTCCGGCGCTTCGGGCGGCGCCTCCAAGGCCTGACGGGCCGGGAGTTCTGGAGGAGCCTCGACGAACTGGCCGGCTCGCCGGAGTTCCTGGAGGCGCTGCACCGGGAGTTCCCGACCCACTCGGGCTACTGGGACGCGGCTTTCTCGCGCCGTGACTTCCTCAGGCTCATGGGCGCGTCGCTGGCGCTCGGGGGCCTGGCCGCCTGCGGCAAGCCCGCCGGCCGCATCCTGCCCTACGCCGAGGACCCGGAGGGCATGACGCAGGGCGCGCCGCTCTACTTCTCCACGACCTTGCCGCGCGCGGGATTTGCCCGCGGCGCCGTGGTCAAGAGCGCGATGGGCCGGCCCGTGAAGGTGGAGGGAAATCCCCGCCATCCGGCGAGCCTCGGCGGCACGGACGTCTTCATGCAGGCCGACATCCTCGGACTTTACGATCCCGACCGCTCCCAGACGGTGCTCGAGCAGGGGCGCATCTCGACTTGGGGCGCCTACCGGGCGGCGCTGTCGCGCGCCCTCGAAGCCGAAGCGGCGGCGCGCGGCGCGGGCCTGCGGCTGCTCACCGGCAGCGTCACCTCCCCGTTCCTCGGGCAGGCGATCGCGGAAGTCCTGCGCCGCTACCCCCAGGCGCGCTGGCACCGCTTCGAGCCCGTCTCGCGAGAGACGGTCTATGCCGGCCACGCGCTGGCCTTCGGCCGCAGGCTCGACCGCCGCTTCGATCTTTCCCAGGCCGACGTCGTCGTCGGCCTGGACTGCGACTTATTTTTCGAGGAGCCGGGCAGCCTGGTTTACGCGCGGCAATTCGCGGGGCGGCGCAAGCCGCAGGAGAGGATGCTGCGGGCCTACGCCGCCGAGCCCTCGCCGACGCTCTTCGGCTCGCGCGCCGACCACCGGCTGCCCGCCGCCGCCTCGCTGCTGCCCGCTCTGGCTTACAGCCTCGCGCGGCGCTGCGGCTTGCCGGTCCCCGCCGTCGACACGCCGCAAAGCTGCGAACCCTGGCTCTCCTCCGCCGCCGCCGACCTGCGCCGCTGCCGCGGCCGCGGCCTACTGGTCGCCGGCTCGTTGCAGCCCCCGCAGGTCCACGCCCTCGCCGCCTGGCTCAACGAGGCGCTGGGCAACGCGGAACGCGCCGTGATCTACCTCGAGCCGCCGGAAGCCTCCGACTCCGCGGCGCCGCTCTCCGAATTGGTCGAGGAGGCCTCGCAAGGCCGCGTGCAGACCTTGCTCGTGCTCGACGCCAATCCGGTCTACGGCCTACCCGCCGCCGACGCGGCCGCGGCGCTGGGGAAGATCCCCTTCGCCGCCCACTTGGGCCTTTATCAGGACGAGACGGCGCGGCTGTGCCGCTGGCACGTGCCGCGGGCGCACGCGCTGGAATCCTGGGGCGACGCGCTGGCCTTCGACGGCACGGCGTCTTTGCTTCAGCCGCTCATCGCCCCGCTCTACAACGGGCGCACCGACTTCGAGTTCCTGGGCCCGGCGATCGGCCGGCTGGACGCCTCCCACGACGAGCTGCGCCGCTTCTGGTCGGGGCGGGGTCTCTCGGCCCAGGACGCCTGGGACGACGCCCTGCGCCGGGGCGTCGTCGCCGCCACGGCTTTCCCCGCCCAAGCACCGAGCGCGCGCCGCGAACGCCTGGAAAAACTTCCGCCGCCCGAGGCCGCCGCGGCCGAGCTCGAGGCCGTCCTGCGGCCGGACTTGCGCCTGTGGGACGGGCGCTACGCCAACAGCGGCTGGCTGCAGGAGTTTCCGGATCCGGTCACCCGGCTGACCTGGGACAACGCGGCGTGGCTGGCGCCTTCGACGGCCAGGCGCCTGGGCGTGGAAAACGAGGACGTGCTCGAGATCTCGGCCGGCGGCCGCGCGGTGCAGGCGCCGGTCTGGATCGTGCCCGGCCAGGCCCCCGGCGTGGTGGGCCTGACCATGGGCGGAGGGCGCTCCGCCGGCGGCCGCGTCGCGCACGGCAGCGGCTATTGGGGCGAAAGCCTGCGGCCCGCGTCCGAGGCCCGGCTTCTCGGGCCGGTCCAGGCTCGCAAGACCGAGGCGAGCCTGCGCCTGGCGGGCGTCCAGGGCCATCAGCTCATGGAGGGCCGCCCCCTCGTGCGCTTCGCCACGCTCTCCCATTACCGCAAAGACCCTCTCTTCGCCAAGGGCGAGCGCCCCGGGCCGACCGAGACCCTTTACGGCCCGCTTCCCCAGGGCGGCTACGCCTGGGGCATGTCGATCGATCTCAACGCCTGCGTGGCCTGCGGGGCCTGCGTCGTCGCCTGCTTCGCCGAAAACAACAGCCCCGTCGTCGGCAAGGAGGAGGTCCTGCGCGAGCGCGAGATGCACTGGATCAGGATCGACCGCTACTACGCGGGCAGTCCCGATGCCCCCGCGATCCTCAGCCAGCCCGTGCCCTGCATGCACTGCGAGGACGCGCCTTGCGAGCTCGTCTGCCCGGTCGGCGCGACCGTGCACAGCGACGAGGGCTTAAACGAGATGGTCTACAACCGCTGCGTGGGCACGCGCTACTGCTCCAACAACTGCCCCTACAAGGTGCGCCGGTTCAACTTCTTCGATTTCGCCGACCGCCAGGAAGAGGCCTACAAGCTCATGCGCAACCCCGACGTCAGCGTGCGCTCGCGCGGCGTGATGGAAAAGTGCACCTACTGCGTGCAGCGCATCCAGGAGGCGCGCTTGGCCGCCGACAAGCAAAACCGCCTCATCGGCGACGGCGACATCCAGACGGCCTGCCAGCAGGCCTGCCCGGCCCAGGCCATCGTCTTCGGCGACAAGGCCGACCCGCGGTCGCGGGTGGCCAAGCTCAAGGCAAGCCCCCTCGACTACGGCCTCCTCGACGACCTCGGCACGCGCCCGCGCACCACCTACCTGGCGCGCGTCGACGATCCCAACCCGTCGTTGCCGGAGGGCGCATGAGCGAGGACGCCAAGCGCTTCCTGGCTCCCGGGTGGGACTTCGGCACCGTCACCGACAAGATCTCGTCGATCATCCTCGGGCCGACGCCCCTGTCGTGGTTCGTGGGCTTCGGCGCGGCCTTCGCGGCGCTGCTGCTGTTCATCTTCGCCGTGTCCGCCACTTTCCTGCGCGGCATCGGCCTGTGGGGCGTGGGCATTCCCGTCGCCTGGGGCTTCGCCATCGTCAATTTCGTTTGGTGGATCGGCATCGGCCACGCGGGCACGCTGATCTCGGCGATCCTGCTGCTGCTCCACCAGAAATGGCGCACCTCCATCAACCGCTTCGCCGAGGCCATGACCCTCTTCGCCGTCGCCTGCGCCGGGACGTTCCCGCTGCTGCACCTGGGCCGTCCGCAGTTCTTCTACTGGCTGTTCCCCTATCCGGACACGATGGGCCTCTGGCCGCAGTTCCGCAGCCCGCTGGTCTGGGACGTCTTCGCCGTCTCAACCTACTTCACGGTGTCGCTGCTGTTCTGGTACACCGGGCTCATCCCCGACCTGGCCACGCTGCGCGACACGGCCAAGAGCAAGCTCGCCAGAGTCGTCTACGGCGTCATGGCCTTCGGCTGGCGCGGAAGCGCGCGGCACTGGCGGCGCTTCGAGACGGCCTACCTGCTCCTCGCCGGCCTGGCCACTCCGCTGGTCGTCTCCGTGCACAGCGTCGTCAGCTTCGACTTTTCGGTCGCCATCCTGCCCGGCTGGCACAGCCCGATCTTCCCCCCCTATTTCGTGGCGGGAGCGATCTACTCCGGCTTTTGCATGGTGCTGACCTTGGCGATCCCGCTGCGCTCCCTTTACGGCCTGCACGACTTCATCACCGACGACCATCTGGAGCTCTGCGCCAAGCTGATGCTCGCCACCGGGCTGATCGTCGACTACGGCTATGTCATGGAATTCTTCATGGCGTACTACTCCGGCGACATCTACGAGAAATTCCTGGCCTACAACCGCGCGATGGGCCCCTGCGGCTGGTCGTTCTGGCTGCTCTTCGCGCTCAACATGGTGCTGCTGCAGGCGCTCTGGAGCAGGCGCGTGCGCCGCAGCGTGCCCACGCTCTTCGTCCTGTCGCTGCTGCTCAATTTCGCCATGTGGATCGAGCGCTACGTCATCGTCGTGGTCAGCCTCACCCGGGACTTCCTGCCCTCGTCCTGGGGCTATTACGGCGCGACGCGCTTCGACTGGTCGCTGCTCCTCGGCTCTTTCGGCTTGTTCCTCACCTGCTTCTTCCTCTTCGTGCGCTTCCTGCCGGCGATCTCGATGTCGGAGATGCGCGGGCTCATCGACGAGCGCCAGGAGGCCGGGAAATGAACGGGCAAAGGACGGCGGGACTGCTGGCCGAGTTCGAGAAGCCCGAGGAGGTCGTCGCCGCCGCGCGCGCGGCCTACGGAGCGGGCTATCGGCGCCTGGACGCCTTCACGCCCTACCCGGTCGAGCATCTTTCCGAGGCCATCGGCTTTCCCCGCGACTCGGTGGCGGCCTTCGTGCTCGCGGGAGGCCTCGTCGGCGGCGCGGGCGGCTACCTGCTGCAGTACTGGGCCGCCGTCTTGAGCTACCCGCTCAACGTCGGCGGCCGTCCGTTCCACAGCTGGCCCTCCTTCATTCCCGTCACCTTCGAGTTGACCGTGCTCATCGGCTCCCTTTTCGCCGTCGCCTCCTTCATGCTCCTCAACGGCCTGCCGCGGCCCCACCACCCCGTCTTCGAGGAACCGGCCTTCAAGCGGGCCTCGCGGGACCGCTTCTTCCTCTATCTCGAGGCCGCCGATCCGCTCTTCGACGAGGCCGGCGCCCGGAGTTTTCTGCAGGGCCTCAAGCCCCTGGGGGTCTATGCCGTGCCCGCGTGAGGCCGCCTCGCTGGTCCTGGCCCTGGCCGCGGCGCTCTGCGCCTGCGACCGGCAGCTGGGTCATCAGCCCAAGTTCCATCCCCTCGACCCCAGCCCTTTCTTTTCCGACGGCCGCTCCTCGCGCCCGCTGGTGGCCGGCACGATCCCGCTCGACGGCCCCGATCCCGCGCTCGCCACCGGGATCAAAGACGGCCGCTATCTCGCCGCATTTCCGTATCCCGTCGACCGGGCCATGCTCTTGCGCGGCCGGCAGCGCTTCGACATCTACTGCGCCGTCTGCCACGACCGCACGGGTTCCGGAGACGGCATGGTGATCCGCCGGGGCTTCCGGCCGCGCCCGCCGGACTTCACGGACCCGCGCCTGATGGCCGCGCCGCCCGGCCTCTTCGTCGACGTCATCGCCAACGGCTTCGGCCGCATGTACCCCTACGAGGACCGCGTCCACGTGCGCGACCGCTGGGCGATCGCGGCCTACATCAAGGTCCTGCAGCTCGCCGCGGCCTCGCGCTTCCAGGACCTGCCCGGGCAAGACCGCCGCGCGCTGGAGGCCCTCAAGTGACGCGGTTTTTGCAGGCGTACCTGACCGCCTACGTCTATTGGCTGCTCATCTCCCTCGGCTGCCTGGGCATCGCGATGATGCGCACCCTCACAGGCGGGCGCTGGGGCAAGGCCATCGCGCCCGCGCTGGCGGCCGGCATCAGGACCCTGCCCGCGATGGCGCTGCTCTTTTTGCCCATCGCCGTCGGCCTGGGCCGGATATTCCCCTGGGCGCCGGCCGAGCACCGCTGGTTCTACCTCAACGTCCCCTTCTTCCTCGGCCGCGCGGCGCTTTATTTCATCGTGTGGCTGTGGCTGGCCTGGAAGGCCCTGCCCGCGGCGGGCGACGACCCCGCGGGCCCCGGCGGCTTCGGACTGGTGCTCTGGTCCTTCGCCGTGACCTTCGCCTCCGTGGACTGGATGCTGTCGACCGATCCGCAGGCGCATTCGACGATCTTCGGGCTCATCGTCATCGCCGGGGCCGGGCTGTCGGCCTACGCCGCCTGCACCCTGACGATCTGCTGGCCGCTGCGCGAGCGCGAGCTGACGGGACCGGAGCGGGACGTCCTCAACGACCTCGGCAATCTCATGCTCGCCTTCCTGATGCTGTGGGCCTACACGGAGTTCTCCCAGTGGCTCATCATCTGGTCGGGCGACCTGCCCAACGAGATCTCATGGTATCTGGCGCGCGCCAGGCGCGGCTGGGAGATCCCGGGCTACTTCGTCATCGCCTTCGGCTTCTTCGCTCCGTTCTTCGCGCTGCTCTTTCGAGACGTCAAGCGGCGCGCCGCCGCGCTCGCGACCCTCGCCGCCTGCGTGCTGGCCGTGCGCTGGCTGGACCTCTACTGGACGATCATGCCCTCGTTCTTTCCCCAGGCGCCGAGCCCGGACTGGCGGGATCTCCTCGCGTTCGTCTCGGTGGGAGCCGTTTGGAGCGCGAGCTACCTGCGCGCGGCCGGGCCCGCGATCCGATCCCGGGAGAAAACATCGTGAAGATCGAGCCTCATGAGGCGCGGGACGTCACGTTCGGGCAATACGCCGTCATCGCGGCGGCGCTCGTCGCGTGCGTGATCGCGGCTTTCATCGTCAGCTACGGGCTTGAGCGCGCCCTTCTTCAAGGCTTCGCCCGGGCCGACGCAGGGCGGGCGCTCGTCCCGGCGGTCCTGCCGCCCGAGCCGAGACTCGAGCCGGACAACTCGGGGGAACTGGCCAGCCTGCGCGCCCACGAGGACGACTTGCTGTCCCGCTACCGCTGGGTCGACCGCCGGCGAGGGCTGGCCAGGATCCCCCTCTCGCGGGCCATCGACCTGGCGCTGGCCAGGGGCTTTGCGACCAAGCCTTTGGGGAGGCGGCCATGAGGCGGGCGAGCGTCGCTCTAGCCGCCGTCCTGCTGGGCCCCGTCTCCGCCGCCGGCTCGCCGACCGGCCGCCTATCTCCCGCCCAGCTCATCAAGCGCATCGGGTTCGCTCAGCGTCCCGGCGCCCGGCTGCCGCTCGACGTCCCCTTCACCGCCTCGGACGGGAGAACGGTCACGCTGCGGGGCCTGCTGGCGGGCAAGCCCGCCATATTGGCGCCCGTTTACTACGAGTGCCCCATGCTCTGCACCCTGACGCTCAACGGCCTCGTGCGCTGCCTGCGCGTGCTGTCCCTGCTGCCCGGCCGCGACTTCCAAGTGATCGCCTTCAGCATCAACCCGCTCGAGACCCCGGGGCTGGCGCGGGCCAAGAAGGAGACCTACCTCGCCATCTATCGCAGGCCGGGGACGGAAGGCGGCTGGCATTTCCTGGTCGGCCGCCAAGCCTCCATCGACGCGCTCGCGGGGGCGGCCGGCTTCAAGTACGTCTATGACCCGGCCTCCAAGCAGTATGCCCACGCCCCCGGCCTCATCTTCGTGACCCCGGCCGGCGTCGTCTCCCGCTACATGCCCGGAGTCGAGTTCGACCCGGAAGCGGTCCGGCTCTCGATCATCGACGCCTCGGCCGGGCGTCTCGGGACGATCGTCGACAAGGCCTTCCTGCTGTGCTACTGCTACGATCCGGCTACGGGGCGCTACAACTTCGTGATCATGCGGGCCCTGCGGATTCTCGGGATCCTGACGATCGCGGGCCTGGCGGGCGGCGTCGCCTGGCTGCTGCGCGGGGAAAGGGCGGCCTAGCATGCGCTTCGTCCCGCCGCTGGCCTCCGTCATCGGCAGCCAGGTCGATGGCCTGTTCTGGTTTCTCTGCGGGCTGTCGGCCTTCTTCGCGGCGCTCATCGCGGGAACGATCCTCTTCTTTTGCATCCGATACCGGGAGGGCGCCGACGCGGACCGCAGCCATCCGCCTCCGAGAAACCTTCCGCTCGAGCTGACG
Source organism: Elusimicrobiota bacterium (assembly GCA_027452025.1). Taxonomy (GTDB): domain Bacteria; phylum Elusimicrobiota; class Elusimicrobia; order UBA1565; family UBA9628; genus DAIDHI01. Next base: position 15,902 of record DAIDHI010000022.1, read on the forward strand.
TGGATCGCGATCCCTTTCGCCATCATGCTCGGGGTCTATTGGCGCGGAGCCCAGCTGTTTTTGCGCGAGCGCAAGCCCCCGCCCGACGCCCAGCAGGTCCTCGTCGTCGCCAAGCAGTGGATGTGGAAGACGCAGCAGTCCAACGGGCGCGCCGAGATCAACGAGCTCCACGTCCCCCTCGGGCGCCCGACCAAGCTCCTGATGACGTCGCAAGACGTGATCCACAGCTTCTTCGTCCCGGCCTTCCGGCTCAAGCAGGACGTCCTGCCGGACCGCTACACCACCCTTTGGTTTACGCCGACTCGGGTCGGAGAGTTCCGCTTTTTCTGCTCCCAGTACTGCGGCATGGGCCACGCCTCCATGATCGGCCGCGTCGTCGTCATGCGCCCGAAGGACTTCGAAAAATGGCTCGCCAGCGGCCGCACCCCGGGCGCGCCCCAAGAGCAGGATCCCGGCCGCATCCTCTTTCGCCGCAAAGGCTGCGTCGCTTGCCACCGCAAGGTGGACGGCCAGGGGCCGCCCCTGGAGGGGATCTTCGGCAAGACCGTGCTCCTGTCCGACGGCCGCACGATCGTGGCCGACGAAGATTACCTCCTGGAGTCCATCCTCTATCCCGCCGCCAAGATCGTCGCCGGCTATCCCAACATCATGCCCAGCTACAAGGGGCAGCTGACTCCGGAGGAAGAGTCCCAGCTGGTCTCCTACCTGGAACGCTACGGCACCGGAAGGCAAAAGGAGCCCCGGCCATGAGCGACGCGCGCGCGCACTACCTCAACGCGGGCCATTCGATGCGGTCCTGGCTGTTGACGAAGGATCACAAGCGCATCGCGCTGCTCTATCTGGCCAGCGTCACGGCGCTGTTCTTCGTGGGAGGCTCGGCGGCGGTCATGTTCCGTCTTCAGCTGCTGACCCCCCACGGCCATCTCGTGCTTCCGGAAACTTACAACAAGCTCTTCACGCTCCACGGCATCGTGATGGTCTTCTTTTTCCTCGTCCCCGCGGTGCCTACGGTCCTCGGGAACTTCCTGATCCCGCTGATGATCGGGGCCAAGGACCTCGCGTTTCCGCGCATCAATCTCCTCAGCTGGTATCTCTTCATCGCCGGGGCGGCCTTGGCGCTCGGCGCCACGCTCTACGGCGGAGTCGACACCGGCTGGACCTTCTACACGCCCTACAGCAGCGTCTTTTCCAACACCTACGTCGTGGCGACGGTGATGGGCATCTTCGTCGCCGGCTTCTCCTCCATCCTCACCGGCCTCAATTTCATCGTCACGATCCACAAGATGAGGGCTCCCGGGCTGCGCTGGTTCCGGCTGCCGCTTTTCGTCTGGGCGATCTACGCCACCAGCTTCATGTTCGTCCTGGCCACCCCCGTGCTCGCCATGGCCCTCCTCCTCGTCGGGCTCGAGCGCGTCCTGCACCTGGGGATCTTCAATCCCGCGCTCGGGGGCGATCCGCTGCTGTTCCAGCACTTCTTCTGGTTCTACTCCCATCCCGCCGTCTACATCATGGTCCTGCCCGCCATGGGCGTCATCAGCGAGTTGATTCCCTGCTTTTCGCGGCGGCGGCTCTTCGGCTACGAGTTCGTCGTCATGGCCACCTTCGGAATCGCCTTCCTCGGCTTCCTCGTCTGGGGCCATCATATGTTCGTCAGCGGGCAGTCCGCCTTCGCCGGGCTGGTTTTCTCCTTCCTCAGCTTCGTCGTCGCCGTCCCCTCCGCGATCAAGGTCTTCAACTGGACGGCGACGCTTTATAAAGGACGCATCCGCTTCCACACGCCGATGCTCTACGCCTTGGGCTTCATCGGTCTCTTCACGATCGGCGGGCTGACGGGCCTGTTCTTGGCCACGCTGGGCGTGGACGTGCACGTCCACGACACCTACTTCGTCATCGCGCACTTCCATTACATCATGGTCGGCGGGTCGGTGATGGCGTATCTGGGCGGCATCCACTATTGGTGGCCCAAGATCTCCGGCAAGATGTATCCCGACGCCCTCGGGCGCTGGGCGGCCGTGCTGATCTTCGTCGGCTTCAACTTGACGTTTTTCCCCCAGTTCATCGTCGGCTATCTGGGCATGCCAAGGCGCTTCTACATGTATCCGCCGGAATTCCAGGTCTACAACGTTTTCTCCACCGCCGGAGCTTCCATCCTCGCCTTGGGCTACCTGCTGCCGTTGGGCTATTTGTTGTGGTCGTTTTGGTACGGGCCCGACGCCGGAGACAACCCCTGGGGAGCCAGCGGCCTGGAATGGAAGACCTCCTCGCCCCCGCCCGTGCGCAATTTCGAGACCAAGCCGGTGGTCGACGAGGAGCCTTACGACTATGAAGGGGGACGGTATGGCTGAATCGACCCGCGCGTTCGCCGAGCAGTTCGACGATCCGCTCCAGCAGAAAGAGGCGGCCCAAGCCGGCATGTGGGTATTCCTGGTCACGGAGGTCCTCTTCTTCGGCGCGCTCCTGACCGCTTACACGGTCTACAGGCATCTCTACCCCGCGGCCTTTCGCGAGGCGTCTCGCCGCACCGACCTCGCCCTCGGATCGATCAATACCGCCGTCTTGCTGACGAGCAGCTTCACGATGGCGCTGTGCGTGCACGCGGCCAAGACCGGTCGACGCGCCGCCCTGGTCGCGCTGCTGGCCCTCACCATGGCCCTCGGAGCGGGCTTTTTGGCGATCAAGGGCGTCGAATGGGCCCGCGAGATCCACGAGCATCTCCTGCCCGGCCCGAGCTTCGAGTTCCCCAGCGCCTATCCCGGAGAGGCGGGCCGCCAGGCGCAGCTCTTCTTCGTGCTCTATTTCGTGATGACGGGCGTGCACGCCCTTCACCTCGTCATCGGCATCGTCCTGTTGGGGGTCTTGGCGTTTTTCGCGGCCCTCGGCCGCTACCGGAGCGATTACTACACTCCGGTTGAGGTCGCCGGGCTCTATTGGCACTTCGTCGACATCGTGTGGATTTTCCTCTATCCGCTGCTCTACCTGGTGGGAGGCCCGAGATGACGAGCGGACCCAGACTGTACGCCATGGTCTATGCCGCGCTGCTCTTCCTCCTCGGCGCGACCTTCGTCATCGCCCGCGTCGACCTCGGCGCCTTCAACACCGTGGCGGCGCTGGCGATCGCCTGGCTGAAGATGGGCCTGGTCGTGGCCTACTTCATGCACCTGCGCGACGCCGACCGTCTCGACGCCATGCTCTTCGCCAGCGGCTTCGTGATGCTTCTCTTCGTGCTGCTCGCGCTGACGCTGGGCGATTACTTCGGCCGCGTGTGGCTGGCGGGCTGACGAAGACACGGCCGTTACACGGCCACTATGGGCGGGGCCCGCGCGGCCCGATAGAATCCCCCCGTCGGGTGCGCACCTCGGGAGGGCTCATGCCTACGGCTTCGGACGTGCTCGTCGACTCGCTTTGCGATTGGGGCGTGGACGTGGTCTTCGGGATCCCCGGAGACGGCATCAACGGCGTCATCGAGGCCCTGCGCAAGCGCCGGGACCAGATCCGCTTCGTCCAAGTCCGTCACGAGGAGGCGGCCGCCTTCATGGCCTGCGGCTACGCCAAGTTCAGCGGAAGGCTCGGCGTCTGCGTGGCGACCTCGGGCCCCGGCGGGATACATCTCCTCAACGGCCTCTACGACGCCAAGCTCGACGGCCAACCCGTCCTCGCCATCACCGGCATGCAGTTCTCCGATCTCATCGGCACCCATACCCAGCAGGACGTCGAGCTCGACAAGCTCTACATGGACGTGGCCGTCTACAGCCAGCGAGTCATGAATCCCAACCACGTCGAGAACGTGGTCGACCTCGCCTGCCGCACGGCGCTGGCCCGCCGCGGCGTGGCCCACGTCACGATCCCGATCGACGTCCAGGAGCAGCCTTACGAAAAGGGCGAGCACTCCAAGCGCAACGTCCCCGGCCACAGCTCGGAATCGTTTGCTCATCCCATCCGCCGTCCCGATCCGCGCGACATGAGGAAGGCCGCCGAGATCCTGAATTCCGGCAAGCGCATCGCCATCCTCGCCGGGCAGGGCGCCCTCGGCGCCGCCGACGAGCTCGAGCAGGCCGCGGAGATCCTGGGCGCGCCCGTCATCAAGGCGCTGCTCGGCAAGGGCGTGCTGCCCGATGACAGCCCCTATACGACCGGCGGCATCGGGCTGCTCGGCACGACCCCCTCCCAGGACGCCATCGAGAAGTGCGACACGCTCTTCATCGTGGGCTCCTCCTTCCCTTATATCGAGTACATGCCCAAGCCCGGGCAGGCGCAGTGCGTGCAGATCGACGTCGACGCCGCGCGCATCGGGCTGCGCTGCCCCGTCGAAGGGCCGCTCGTCGGCGACGCCAAGACGACGCTCCAGGCCATGATTCCGATGCTCAAGCGCAACAGCCACCGCGCGTTCCTCGAGCAGGCGCAAAAGGCGATGAAGGCCTGGTGGAGCCTGGAAGAGGAGCGCGCGACCCGGCGCGACCATCCCATGAAGCCGCAGGTCGTGGCCTGGGAGCTCGGCAAACGGCTCAAGGGCGACGCCATCGTCGCCTGCGACTCGGGCACGAGCGCGACCTGGTGGGCGCGCGAGATCAAGGTCCGGCGCGGCCAGAAATTCTCGATCTCGGGCACGCTGGCGACCATGGCCTGCGGGCTGCCCTACGCCGTCGGCGCCCAGATCGCCTTCCCCGACCGGCAGGTGATCGCCTTCGTGGGCGACGGGGCGCTGTCGATGCTGATGGCCGAGATGGCCACCTGCGCCAAGTACCAGCTCCCGGTCAAGATCGTCGTCGTCAAGAACGACACTCTCGGCCAGATCAAATGGGAGCAGATGGTTTTCATGGGCAACCCGGAGTACGCCTGCGAGCTGCAGCCCATCGACTTCGTCATGGCCGCGCAAGCCTGCGGCATCAAGGGCTATCGCGTCGAACGCGCCGTGGAATGCGGCAACGTGCTCGATGAGGCGCTGGCCGAGCCGGGCCCGGTCCTCATCGAGGCCGTCGTCGACCCTCTGGAGCCGCCGATGCCTCCCAAAGTCAAGCTCGAGCAGGCCAGGCGCCTGGCGCAGGCTCTTGCGCGCGGCGAGCCCAACCGGGAGAAGATAGCGCTGACCATCCTCTCGGACAAGGTGCGGGAGCTCATCTGATGCCCGTCGCCCTCTACGAGCGCGCCGCCGCGCCGCCGGCGCCCATCGACGGCCTGGAGGCCTCGGCCTACGCCATCCCCACCGAGTATCCGGAAAGCGACGGCACCTATTCCTGGGACAGCGTCACCCTCGTCGTCGCCGAGGTCTCGGCCGGCGGCCGCCGCGGGCTCGGCTACACCTACGCCGAGCCGTCCTTGGCCGCCTTCATCGCGGCCAAGCTCGGGCCCGTCGTGCGCGGGCGCGACGTCATGGACGTCCCGGCGCTCTGGCGCGACCTGCACGTCGCCTTGCGCAACCTCGGCCGGCCCGGGCTGTGCTCGATGGCGATCTCCGCCGTCGACGTCGCGCTCTGGGACCTCAAGGCGCAGCTGTTGGGAGTCTCCCTGGCCAAGCTCCTGGGCCTGGCGCGCCCGCGCGTCGCCGCCTACGGTAGCGGAGGATTTACGTCCTATCCGATGGAGAAGCTCAAGGAGCAGCTGGCCGGCTGGGCGTCGGAGGGCTTCTCGCGCGTGAAAATGAAGGTCGGCCGCCACCCCGAGCAGGATCAGGCCCGCGTCGAGGCCGCCCGCGACGCGCTCGGCGCCGACGTCGAGCTTTTCGTCGACGCCAACGGGGCCTACAGCCGCAAGCAGGCGCTCCAACAGGCCGCCGCCTTCGCCCGCCTGGGAGTGCGCTGGCTCGAAGAGCCCGTATCCTCGGACGACCTGGAGGGCTTGCGCCTTCTGCGCGACCGCGCGCCCGCCGGAATGGAGATCTCCGCCGGCGAGTACGGCTGGGACGCCTTCTATTTCCGCCGCATGCTGGAAGCCGGCGCCGTCGACGTCCTTCAAGCCGACGCCACGCGCTGCGGCGGCGCGACCGGCCTGCTTCACGCGGCCGCGCTGTGCGAGGCTTTCGCCATCCCGCTGTCGACCCATGCGGCCCCGGCCCTGCACGTGCCGCTGGCTTGCGCCCTGCCGGCGCTGCGCCACCTGGAATACTTTCACGACCACGTGCGCGTCGAGCGCATGCTCTTCGACGGCGTGCCGCAGCCGCGCCACGGCTCCCTGGCTCCCGATCTGTCGCGCGCCGGGCTGGGCTTGGTCTTCAAGCGCGCGGACGCGGAACGCCTCCGCGCCCGCTAGCTCCCTCTTCGAGGACGCCCGCGGCCTGGAGGAGGAGCGTCGCCGACGGCTTCTCCTGCCGGGAGCATATCCGCCAGGGGACGGGCCGCGGGGCCTCCATCCGGAAATAAAACAAGCCGGGAATGGGATTCGAACCCACAACCTATCGCTTACGAAGCGATTGCTCTACCGTTGAGCTATCCCGGCGCGGAGAAGATTCTACACCATTTCGAGGCGCGATTTCCTCCGCGCTCACCCCCTCGTCCGTCGTCTCATCGTCGCAAGAGCGTCGCGCCCGGGTTCGTATCATTCCAGTAGTAGGAGGTGCGAATATGGCAATAGAGACTGAGACGCGCCCCGCGGCCCGCATCGAGCCGGTCAAGGGGTTGAGACGCGCCGACTGGCGGGCGGCGCTGATGGCCGGCCTGGGGGCCGGCATCGCCGCGATGGGATTGGAGATCCTGCTGGAGTGGGCCTTCTTGGGTCAAAGCGGCTGGGCGCCGGTTCGCTGGATGGCGGGGCTGTCCTACGACCGGGGAGCCATGCCCGCGCAAGGGATCCTGCCCACGATCGTCGCGGCGGCGGTCATCTACAGCGGCTGCCTCTGCGTGGAGTACGCCGCGCTGCTGGCGGATTTCATCCATCCCCTGCGCAGCCGCGCTCTGGCCGTCGGCATCGGCGTCCTCTTCGGCCTGGCGCTCTACGGCATCAACATCTACGGGCTGAGCTACACCTTCCCGTGGTTCGTCGCCGCGCGCAACTGGGCCACGCTGGTCGTGCACGCCTTCTTCGGAGGCCTGGCGGGCTATCTCTACGCGGCGCTGGCCTGGAAGACGGCATTGCGATAAAGCGACGGGATTTCGAGTATAATATCCGGCGTATCCCGCCGACGATGACCCGTCTGCGAAGGAGCGCGTGTTAATGAGGAATCTCTTCGCCACCAAGCCCTTGGACATGCTCTTGGCCGAAGTCAAGGGCGAAAACCGTCTCAAGCGGGTCCTTGGCCCCCTTCAGCTGACCAGCATCGGCATCGGCGCGATCATCGGCACCGGCATCTTCGTCTTGACCGGCGTCGCCGCCCACGACAAGACCGGCCCGGCCCTGATGCTCTCCTTCGTCGTCGCCGGCATGGCCTGCGTCTTCGCCGCTCTCTGCTACGCCGAGTTCGCCTCGATGGTCCCCATCGCCGGCTCGGCCTACACCTACGCCTACGCCACTCTCGGCGAGCTGATGGCCTGGATCATCGGCTGGGACCTGATCCTCGAATACACCGTCTCGGCCGCCGCCGTGGCGCACGGCTGGTCCCACTACTTCCAGGACATGGTCGGCATCGTCGGCATCCACGTGCCTCGCCTGCTCTCCAACGCCCCCTTCGACTTCAACCCGGCGCTGGGCAAGCTCGTGCTCACGGGCACGTGGTTCGACCTGCCCGCCGTCGTGGTCACGGCGATCATCACGACCATCCTCGTCGTCGGCATCCAGGAAAGCGCGCGCTTCAACACGGCGATGGTGCTCATCAAGCTCGCCGTCGTCGCCCTGGTCATCGGCCTCGGCGTCTTCTACGTCAACCCGGCCAACTGGCACCCCTTCGCCCCGTTCGGCTACACCGGCGTGAGCTTCTTTGGGAAGACGCTCTTCGGCCAGACCGGGCCGGGAGGCCAGCCGCTGGGCATGCTGGCCGGCTCGGCGATGATCTTCTTCGCCTACATCGGCTTCGACGCCGTCTCCACCAACGCCGAGGAGGCCAAGAACCCTCAGAAGGACGTGCCGACCGGCATCATCGCCTCGCTGATCATCTGCACCATCCTCTACATCGCCGTCTCCGGCATCCTGACGGGCATGGTGCCCTACTACAAGCTCAACATCGACGCGCCGGTCTCCGACGCCTTCGGCCAGGTCGGCCTGGTCTGGGCCCAGGGCGTCATCTCGATCGGCGCCATGGCCGGCATCACCTCCGTCCTGCTGGTCATGCTGCTGTCCCAGCCGCGCATCTTCTTCGCGATGGCCCGCGACGGCCTCATGCCGGAGAAGTTCTTCGCCGCCGTCCACGAGCGCTTCCGCACCCCCTACAAGGCCACGATCCTCACCGGCTTCGTCGTCGCCTGCATGTCGGCCCTGATCCCGCTGCGCATCCTCGCCGAGCTCGTCAACATCGGCACGCTGCTCGCCTTCGTCATCGTCTGCTCCGCCGTCCTCGTCATGCGCAAGACCAACCCGAACGCCGAGCGCCCCTTCCGCTGCCCGTGGGTGCCTTTCACTCCCATCGCCGGCATCGCGATCTGCCTGCTCCTCATGTTCTCGCTGCCCGCGGAGAACTGGTGGCGGCTCATCGGCTGGCTCGTCATCGGCTTCGCGATCTACTTCGGCTACGGCCGCCACCACAGCGTGCTCGCCCGCCGGCGCCGCGCCCAGGCCGAGGGCCGCGACGGTGCCCTCGCCGCCGAGACGGTCACCCCCTAGCGGCCTGATGCCGGATTCCAAAGGCGTCTTAGGCGTTTCGGCCCCCGCGGCCGCGCCCTCCGGGGTCTTCGCGCGCCTGTGGCGGCGCAAGGGCATCGACGAGCTGGAAAGCGACGCCGAGCACGGCCGGGGCCTCTCCAAGTCCCTGGGCCCGATAGAGCTCGTCGCCCTGGGCATCGGCGCCATCGTCGGCGCGGGCATTTTCCTGACCGTCGGCACCGCCGCCGCCGGCCAGGTCGACGCCGCCGGCCACATCGTCCGGTGGGGCGCGGGCCCCGCCATCATCGTCTCCTTCCTCGTCACCGCCGTCGTCTGCGGCTTCGCGGCGCTTTGCTACGCCGAGATGGCCGCCATGATCCCGATCGCCGGCTCGGCCTACACCTACGCCTACGCGACGCTCGGCGAGCTCATGGCCTGGATCATCGGCTGGGACCTCCTGATCGAATACGCCGCCGGCAACGTGGCCGTGGCGATCTCCTGGTCGGGCTACTTCAACGACATGCTCCATAACGCGGGACTGCTCGTAGGCTCCATCATCGGCCGTCCCGACCTCAACTGGGGCATCCCTCTGTGGCTGGCCGTCTGCCCCAAGGGCGCTCCCGCCGACGTCCTGGCCTCGGCGCCGCGTCTCTTCGGCCATCCGATCATCTTCAACCTCTTCGCCGTCCTGATCGTGCTCGCGCTGACCTGGCTGCTCGTCATCGGCGTCCAGGAATCGGCGCGCTTCAACACGATCATGGTGTCGATCAAGCTCGTCATCCTCCTTTTCTTCATCGGCATCGGCATCCGCTTCTTCGACATCCACAACTGGGTGCCGCTGCATTCGAAGTCGCTCTGGCGGGGTTTCGCGCCCAACGGCTGGAAAGGGATCTTCTCCGGCGCCTCGATCGTCTTCTTCGCCTACATCGGCTTCGACGCCGTCTCCACCGCCTCGGAGGAGGCCCGCGACGCCAAGCGCGACATCCCCATCGGCATCATCGGCTCGCTGATCATCTGCACGCTCGTCTACATCGCCGTGGCGGCGATTTTGACCGGCATGGTCCCTTACTCGACGCTCAACAACGCCGAGCCGCTGACCTCGGCGATCGAGGCCCACGCCGGCAACTTGGCCGGCGGCTGGCTGCGCTTCTCGGCCTTCCTGGTCGCGCTCGGCTCCGTCATCGCGCACACCGCCGTCCTGCTCGTCTTCCAGCTGGGCCAGCCGCGCATCTTCCTGTCGATGTCTCGCGACGGCCTGCTGCCCGCGTGGTGCGCCAAGATCCACCCCAAGTACAAGACGCCGATCGCGACGACCATCATCACCGGCGTGCTCGTGGCGGCGTTCTCCGCGGTCTTTCCCATCGACGAGATCGTCGACCTGACCAACATCGGCACGCTGTCGGCCTTCGTGCTCGTGTGCGCGGGCGTGCTCGTCTTGCGCGTCACCGAGCCCGAGCGCGAGCGGCCCTTCCGCACGCCCCTGGTCTGGCTGTGCGCGCCGCTGGGCATGATCTCCTGCTTCGTCCTCATGTATTACCTGCCCCACATCACCTGGGTGCGCTTCTTCGTCTGGCTGCTCATCGGGCTTTCCTTCTACCTGTCGATGGTCGTCTGGAACGAGAACCTGCAGAAAGCCGGCATGCCGCAGCAGACGGCGCGCCTGCGCACGGCGCTGGCCGGCTCCGCGGCCGCGCTGCTCATCACCTTCGGCAGCGTATGGCTCGGGCTTTGGACCTAGCGCAAGGCTCGCTGCAGGCCAGGCTTCGCGAGGCCGCTCTCGTCGCGCTTCGCCGCCACGGCAAGGCCGAGGAAGAGCTCGAGTTCAAGGGCCCCAAGCCCGGCGCGCCGCAGTTTTGCGAGATCTGCGGCCACCGCATCCGCATCCACCTCGACGAGGCCACGGCGACGTTTCGCGTCCTCGGCGGGCTTTGGAGCGGAGCTCGCGCCGATTACCCCTCCACCGGCGCCTTCGTCGCCGACTTCGAGGCCCAGCTCGACCGGGCGCTGTCCGGCCGCTGGCGCTGACGCCACCGCCGGCGAAGCGGGCTGGCCGGGCAGGCCGGGCTGACTGGCGATAGTCCTCTCTCTAGACTTCGATGCGCGAGAAGCGCCAGGCGCCCAGAGCCAGGAGCGCGACCGTCACGGCCCCCAGGATCAGCGCATCGAGCGCCAGCGGCGTCGCGAACTCCCCGGTCAGCGCCCCGCGCAGGCCGTCGATGCCGTAGGTCAGCGGATTGAGCCGGCTGGCGAGCATAAGCCAACGCGGCAGGCCCTCGAGCGGGAAGATGGCGCTCGACAAAAAGAACAGCGGCGTGACGACGAGGTTCATGACCAACGGCAGCGCCTGCATGTCGTCGAGGGAGGAGCCGATCACCGTGCCCACGGCCGTGAAGGCCAGCGAGATCAGCGCCATGAAAGCGAACGCCACGGGAAGCAGCGCCGGCCGCTGGACGCGGAAGCCCGCGAGGATGCAGAGCCCGAAGACGACGACGCCCTGAAGGAGCGCCACGGCCGCTCCGCCCAGAGTGCGCCCCAGGACGATCTGCAGGCGCGAGATGGGCGCGACCAGGGTCTCTTTCAGGAAGCCGAACTGGCGGTCCCAAATGATCTCGATGCCCGAGAAGGCGGCGGTGAAGAGAATGCCCATGGCCACGACGCCGGGCGCCAAATACTCGATGTAGTCCCCCCGCCCGGCCTGCTTGAAGACCGGCGCGAATCCAAAGCCCAGCGCCACCAGGAAGAGGACGGGCTGGCCGAGCGAGGCGAGGATGCGGGCGCGGGCGCGCGCGTAGCGCTTGAGCTGGCGAAGGCAAAGGATCCAGACCGCGCCCACTAGCGCCGCCCCCGCCAAAGCTTGCTCATCTGCCTCATCTGGTCGGCCGGCGAGGCGTCCTCGTCGCGGATGGAGTGGCCGGTCAGCGCGATGAAGGCCTCCTCGAGCGTGGCGGCCTTCGTCTGCCGCTTGATCGCCTCCGGGCTTCCGCGCGCGACGATCCTGCCGTGGTCGATGACGGCCAGCTCCTGGGCCACGCGCTCGGCCTCGTCCATGTAGTGCGTGGTGAAAAAGACCGTCGTGGCGCGCTCGCGCGCCGAGCGCTCGACGAAGGCCCAAATATGGCTGCGCGTCTGCGGGTCCAGGCCCACGGTGGGTTCATCGAGAAAAAGGATCCTCGGCTTGTGCATCAGCGCGCGCGCCAGCTCCAGGCGGCGGATCATGCCGCCGGAGAACTGCTTGACGATCTCGTCTCTGCGCTCCCAGAGCTCCACGAAGCGCAGCAGCTCCTCGCAGGCGCGCCGGCGCTCGGCGGCGGGCACGCCGTAGAGCACGCCGTGCACCTCCAGATTCTCGGCGGCGGTCAGCTCGTTGTCGACGCTCGGGTCCTGAAAGACGATGCCCAGGCACCGGCGCGCCGCCAGCGGCTCGCGCGCCGCGTCGTGGCCGTCGATGAGGACGGTCCCGCTCGTCGGCCGCAGCACCGTCGTCAGCATCTTGACGGTCGTCGTCTTGCCGGCGCCGTTGGGGCCGAGGAAGCCGAAGATCTGCCCGGCCGGGACGGCGAAGGAGACGCCGTCGACGGCGCGAAAGCCTCCGAAGTCCTTGACGAGTTCCCGGACCTCGATCATAAGGCGATGGTAACAAGAAAGACGCCGCGAAAGCGATCTCGAGCCTTGACGAAACGCCGGACCTGCGGTACATTTCCTGGATCATGACCATCCGCGCCGCGCTCTTGGCCGCCCTGGGCCTGGTCTCGGTCCTCTTCACGGCGTTTTGGGCGCGCGAGCTGCTGCGCGAGAGGCGCGAAGGCGCCCTCAAGCTGCCCGGGCCCAAGGAGCTCGCCATCGGCTTCGTCACCGATTTTTTCGACACACTCGGCATCGGGTCCTTCGCGGTCACGACCTCGGCCTTCCGGCTCTTCGGCGTCCTGGCCGACGACGACATCCCCGGAGCGCTCAACGTCGGCCACGCCATCCCGACCTTCGCCGAGGCCCTCATCTTCATCGCGATCGTGAAGGTCGACGGCAAGACCCTGGCGCTGATGATCCTGGCCTCCGTCCTCGGCGCTTGGCTGGGCGCGGGGATCGTCACGGGCTGGTCCAAGCGCAAGATCCAGGCGGGCATGGGCGTGGCCCTTTTGTGCGCGGCGGCGTTCTTCCTGATGTCGAACCTGGGCTGGTTTCCCTCCGGGGGCGACGGCATGGGCCTGACGGGAACCTATCTGTGGATCGGCGTAGCCGTCAATTTCGTGCTCGGAGCGCTCATGACGCTCGGCATCGGCGCCTATGCGCCATGCATGATCCTGACGAGCCTGCTCGGCATGAACCCGCAGGCGGCCTTCCCGATCATGATGGGCTCCTGCGCGTTCCTGATGCCCGCGGCCTCCATCCGCTTCATCAAGAAGCGACGCTACGGGCCCGGGCCTTCGCTCGGGCTGACGCTCGGCGGCACGCCGGCCGTCTTGATCGCCGCCTACATCGTCAAGTCGCTGCCGCTCTCGACTTTGCGCTGGCTCGTCATCGCCGTCGTGCTCTACACCGCCGCCGCGATGCTTCGCTCGGCGCTTTCCCCGGCGCCCGCGGCCCAGCCCGTCCGGGCCTAGCCGTTTTTGCCGTCCCTTTACCCTCTCGAAACGCGCGCGAAACGGCGCGCGGGCACACTGGGAGCGACTGACGGAGGCACCATGAAACGACTCCTCGCCGTGGCGTCCCTGGCCGCTCTCGCGGGCTGCGCGCGCGCGCCGCGCCGGGGCGCCGCCGTCAGTCCCCCCTTGAGGCTCGCCCGGGTCCCAGGATCGCCCTCCCCCTGCCTGCCGCAAGCGATGCACGCCGAGCTGCTCCTGCCGCCCGGCGCCCCGGCCCAGGTCGTGCACGAGGCGGCCTTCCGCGACTACTGGGAGGCCGTCCTGGACGCCCAGCAGCAGGCCGAATACGTGGCCTGCCTGCGCCGCCGCTGGCGCCTGCCTTGGCTGCACGCGCAGTACCGCCGCGGCAAGCGCTGGCTCTCGGAGTCGCGCGCCGAGGCGGCGCGCGACGAGCCGCTCGCCGGCCGGCCGATTGCCGACGTCGCCGAGAGCTTCTCGCCCGCGGCGGGCGGGGCGACGAGGCGCCGCGTCGTCATCGTCTTTGCCGACGGCGGCAGGACGGAAGTCGACGACACGGCGCCCCGGACGCCCTAGGGGTTTCCTCTATATAGCCTAGCGCCCGACCAATTCCTCGCGCCTCGAGGCGGCCAGCCACCCGAGCCCGGCCAGGACGACGGTGCCGAGGGCGATGAAGGCCGCGGTCTTGCCCGCGCCCCGGAAGCGCTCGCGCAGGTAGGGCCGGTGCGCGACGGCGCGCATCTTGAGATGCGCCATCTCCAGGCCGAGCTGGTGCAGGTCCAGGTCGGACTTCTCGGCCATCGGGAAGAGCTTGTCCTCCTCTTCGTCGACGTGGTCGGTGACCGTGTCGGCCAGCTTCTCGAACTTGGCGTGGTAGCGGTCCCCGAAGGGGATGACCTTGAGCTCGGCGATGATGAGCTTGGCGATATGGTGCGCCTCGCGCGAGTCCGAGAGGATCTCCTCGCAGCCCTCCACCTCGCGCTCGACGGCCGGGTAGAAGAGCTTTTCCTCGAGCAGGGTGTGGAGCTCGATCTCCTCGATGGCGGTGCGGGCGATGTAGTTCTTGGTCTCCCGGTCGACGGACTCGAAGTCGCGGAAGAGCTCCTTGATGCGGCGATGGTCGCCGCGCAGCAGATCGGTGGCGCTGATGGCCTCGACCGTGGACGTTTTACCGTTCATAATGAAAGCCTCCTTACAGAGATTCCTCATTATAGACGGACGCGTATTTCCTCCTGGGGACGGTCAGGCAACGTTTTTGCGTCGCGGCTCAGCGCACGGCGACGAAGCGCTTGCGGCGGGCGTCGGCGCGCATCATGGTCACCGTGCGGTTGGTCGTGTCGCCCTTGGCGTCGAAGGCGATCTCCCCGGACAGGCCGCGGTAACGGATGCGGCGCAGCGCCGAGAGCACCCTGGTGCGTCCGGGCCCGCCGCGGGCGATGGCCGCGAGCACCATGTTGGCGACGTCGTAGCCGACGTCGTCGTAGGTCCGCGGCACGTCGCCCGGGAAGCGCGCCTCGTAGCGGGCGATGAAGCCCTTGGCGCCGGCCAGGAGCTCGACCGGAGTGCCCAGCGCCGTCACGTAGGCTCCGTCGGCGGCGGCTCCGGCGACGTCGAAGAGGCCCGGGGTCTTGGCGCCGTCGCCGGCCAGAAACGGCGTGCGCTTCATGCCCGCGGAGCGCATCTGAGACAGCAGCAGCCCCGCCTCGGTGTAGACGCCCCCGAAATAGACGGCCTGCGGCCGGGCGGCCTTGAGCCGGGCCGCGACGGCCGAGAAGTCCCGCTGCCCGGGCTCGACATGCAGGCCCAGGATCACGCGGCCGCCGAGCGCCTCGAAGGACTGGGAAAAGCGCGCCACCAGGCCCACGGCGTAGGGCGTGCCGTCGTCGACGACGGCCACGCGGCGGCGGCGCAGGCGTTGGTAGGCGAAGGACGCCGCGAAGGAGCCCTGCACGTCGTCGGTGGGCACGGCCCTGAAGACCACGCGCGGGCCGCGCCAGTCCGCGCGCAGCTGCTGGAGGGTGACGTCGGGGTTGCTCGCGGCGGGGGTGATCATGGCGACCGGGGCCTCGGCGTAGATCTTGGCGGCGGCCAGCGCGCAGCCGGAGTTGTAGGGGCCGACGACGGCGACGATGCGCGGATCGGAGATGATCAGGTCGGCCACGTTTACGGCCTCGCGCGGGTCGGCGCGGTCGTCGAACTCGTCGACCTCGACGGGGAAGCGGAAGCGATGGGAGGCGTTGGCCTCGTCGACGGCCAGCTGCACGGCCCGGCGCAGGCCCTGGCCCTCCGTGCCGATGTCGCCGGTCAGGGGCACGGCCACGGCGATCTTGACCGCGCGCGGCCGCCCGCAGCCGGCGAGAGCCGAGAAGGCGAGGAGAGCGGCCGCCGGCAGCGCCGGTCCGCGGAACCGCGACATGGACGCAGTTTACCCGCTTTTCGCCGCCTTTTCCAGCGAATTTCTCTTGTGGGCCCCGGCGAGGTTTGCTAAAATAGCCCTCCATGATAGAAAGACTCGTTCCCGACTGGCTCTCCCCCTCGGCTCGGCGCTACCGCAAGCCGAAGGATTGGGCCGTCCACCTGCGCCCCGACCTCGGCTTTTCGCCTCAAGACGGCGCCCCGGTACCGCTGCAGGAGGCCGCGCGCAAGGGCGTGGAGGCCCTCCTGCGCATGCAGAACCGCGAGGACGGCTATTGGCACGCGCCGCTCAAGGCCGACACGACCTGCACCTCCGACACGATCATGCTGCTCAATTTCCTCGGCCGCGGCGGCTCGGTCAAGGTCCGGAAAATGGCCAACTACATCCTCAACCAGCAGCTCGAGGACGGCGGCTGGCCGATCTTCAAGAACGGCCCCGCCGACATCTCGGCCACGGTCAAGGCGTACTGGGCCCTCAAGCTCGCCGGCCACGCCCCCCACGAGCCGCGCATGGCCGCGGCGCGCAAGAAGATCAAGGAGCTCGGCGGCATCCACAAGGTCAACACCTACACCAAGTTCTACATGGCCCTCTTCGGCCAGTACGACTGGCGCGGCGTGCCGACGATCCCGCCGGAGCTGATGCTATTCCCGAAGTGGTTCTACTTCAACATCTACGAGATGTCCTCCTGGACGCGCGCCATCGTCGTGCCGCTGTCCATCGTGTGGGCCTTCCAGCCGGCCATCCCCTGCCCGGCGCACGCGACGCTCGACGAGCTCTTCCCGGATTCCCGGCGCTTCGTGCCGCTCAAGGACGTGATGCCCAAGCAGCCGTTCTTCTCCTGGACGAACTTCTTCCTCCTCTGGGACAACGCCCTCAAGGCGATCGAGGGCCACGGCGGCCACTGGATCCGCGTATGGGCCCTGCGCCTGGCCGAGGACTGGATGCTGCGCCACCTTCAGGACTCCGACGGCATCGGGGCGATCTATCCGCCCATCGTCAACACCGTCATGGCCATGAAGTGCCTGGGCTACCCCGACACCGATCCGCGCTTGGTCGAGCAGCTGCAGGTCCTGGACCGTCTCGAGTGGCCGGAGGACGGCGCCGTCAACGTCGCGCCCTGCCACGCGCCCGTCTGGGACACGGCGATCTCCGTCATCGCCCTGGCCGAATGCGGCGTCGATCGCCGCCATCCCGCCATGGTGTCCGCCGCGCGCTGGCTCATCTCCCAGGAGATCAAGATCAAGGGCGACTGGGCCGTGACCAACCCCCAGGGCACGCCCGGAGGCTGGGCCTTCGAGTTCAGGAACCCCTTCTACGCCGACATCGACGACTCGGCGATGGTCATGCTCGCCCTGCGCCACGTCCACCTCGAGGAGCCCCTGTCGCGGGAGCGCGAAAAGGCCTGCCTGCGCGGCCTCAACTGGCTCTTGTCCATGCAGTCCTCCTCGGGGGGCTGGGCGGCCTTCGACAAGGAGAACGTCAAGGCGATCCTGACGAAGATTCCCTTCGCCGACCACAACGCCATGATCGACCCGCCCACCGCCGACATCACGGCCCGGGTGCTCGAACTGCTCGGCTACGTCGGCTACGACCGCGCCTACGCGCTCGTCGAGCGCGCCGTGCGCTTCCTGCGCCGGGAGCAGGAGGCCGACGGCTCCTGGTACGGGCGCTGGGGCGTCAACTACATCTACGGCACCTGGCAGGTCCTTCGCGGCCTCAGCGCCATCGGCGAGGACATGCGCCAGCCCTACATCCAGAAGGCCGCGGAGTGGCTCAAAAGCGTGCAGCGCGAGGACGGCGGCTGGGGCGAGACCTGCCTCACCTACGAGGACCCCGCTCAAAAGGGCCGGGGCCCGTCGACGCCCTCCCAGACGGCCTGGGCCGTCATGGGTCTGCTGGCCGCGGGCGTCTCGGACGAGTCCGTCCATCGCGGCATCGATTACCTCGTGCGCACCCAAAAGGAGGACGGGACCTGGGACGAGAACGAGGCCACCGGGACCGGCTTTCCGAAGGTCTATTACCTCGAGTACACGATGTATCGCCAGTATTTCCCCCTCCAGGCGCTGGGCGTCTTCCAGAAGACGTTCTCCCGCCCCCGGAACACCGCCGCGCCCGTCGCGCCGTAAGGAGATCCCCATGCCATCGCCGATGCAGCTGCAGATGTCGATGTTCAAGTATCTCGTCACCCAAAAGCTCAAGGGCGTCGAGAAATACCCTCTGGTCATGATGCTCGAGCCGCTGTTCGCCTGCAACCTCGAGTGCGCCGGCTGCGGCAAGATCCAATATCCGACGGAGATCCTGCGCAAGCGCCTCTCCCCCGAGGAAGTCTTCGAGTCAGCCGAGGAGTGCGGCGCCCCCATCGTCTCCATCGCCGGCGGCGAGCCGCTCATCCATCCCGAGATCGACCAGATCGTCGACGGCCTGGTGGCGCGCGGCAAGTTCATCTATCTCTGCTCCAACGCCATCCTGCTCGAGAAGAACATCCACAAGTTCAAGCCGAGCCCGAACCTGATCTTCTCGATCCACTTGGACGGCCTCGAGAAGACCCACGACCGGATGGTCTGCAAGGAGGGCGTCTACAAGGTCGCCGTCGACGCCATCAAGCTCGCCAAGTCCCTGGGCTTCCAGGTGATGACGAACTCGACGATCTTCCAGGGCGAGGACGCGGCGGAGTTCCGGCGCTTTTTCGACAGCCTCATGGAGCTCGGCGTCAACGGCATGATGATCTCCCCCGGCTACGCCTACGAGAAGGCCCCGCAGCAGGACATCTTCCTCAAGAACGAGCAGACCAAGTCGTGGTTCAACGAGGTCCTCGGCGACTGGCGCAAGAAGGGCTGGGACTTCAACCACTCTCCATGGTATCTGGACTTCCTGCAGGGCAAGCGCGACTACGACTGCACGCCCTGGGGCAACCCCCTGCGCAACGTCTTCGGCTGGCAGCGGCCCTGCTACCTCATGGCCGACGGCGGCTACGCCAAGACCTACCGCGAGCTCGTCGAGACCACCGACTGGTCGAAGTACGGCCACGCCTCGGGCAATCCCAAGTGCGCCAACTGCATGACGCACTGCGGCTTCGAGCCGACGTCGGTCTCCGACATGTTCTCCTCCTGGTCCAAGTTCTTCTCCATGGTGCGCGATTTCGCCACCATCCAGTGCCCGCGCAAGGCGCAGAAGGCCTATCCGCGCGACGGCCGGCCCTACGACCAGCTCGAGCGCGAGGCGGCCGGGAAAGCCTGAGCATGCCGGACGTCGCGTTTCTCACCGGGGGCACGGGCTTCGTCGGCGCCAACCTCGCCCGGCTCCTCCTCAAGGAGGGGCTGCGCGTGCGCGCGCTCGCGCGCCAGGGCTCGAGGCGCAAGAACCTCGAAGGCCTCGACGTCGAGCTCGTCGAGGGAGACCTCCTCGACCAGGACGCTCTTCGCCGCGGCTGCCGGGGCGCGCGCTACGCCTTCCACCTCGCCGCCGACTACCGGCTTTGGGTCAGAAACCCGGCCGACATGTACGCGGCCAACGTGCAGGGCTCGGTCAACGTCGTGGAGGCCGCCGCCGCGGCCGGCTGCGAGCGCATCGTGCACTGCTCGAGCGTCGCCGTCCTTCGGCCGCCGCGCGGCAAGACGCCCGTCGATGAAACCTCGGAGTACGGCGGCGTCGAAGAGATCGTCAGCGACTATAAGAAATCCAAGTATCTCTCCGAGAAGGCCGTCGCGGCGCTGGCCAAGAAGGGCCTGCCCGTCGTCATCGTCAACCCGGCGGCGCCGATCGGCCCCTACGACATCAAGCCCACCCCCACGGGCAAGATCGTCGTCGATTTCCTGCGCGGCCGCCTGCCTTCCTACATCGACACGGGCTTGAACGTGGTCCACGTCGACGACGTCGCCCGCGGGCACTGGCTGGCCGCCAAGTCGGGGCGCCTGGGGCAGCGCTACATCCTCGGCGGCGAGAACCTCACGCTCAAGCAGATCCTGGAGACGCTGGCCCAAGAGACCGGCGCGCCGGGCCCGCGCTTCAAGACCCCCTACGCCGTGGCCTACGCCTTCGGCGCGCTCGACACCGCGCGGGCCAAGGTCTTCGGCGGAGAGCCCTTGGCGCCTCTCGAGGCCGTGCGCATGGCGCGCCATTATCTTTGGTTCGATTCCGGCAAGGCCCGCCGCGAGCTCGGCTACACGACCGTGCCCGCGCGCCAAGCCCTGGCCGAGGCCGCGCGCTGGTTCTCGGCCAACGGCTACATCCCCGGGAAGGCCTCGGCATGCGCGGCGGCGTGATGGCGCGGCGAGTGCTCGTCTGCGCGGCGACGAAATGGGAGGCCGGGCCGCTGTCCAGGCGCCTGAGCGCCGTCGTCCTGCGCACCGGCATGGGGCCGCAGAGGGCCCGGGCGGCGCTGTCGGCCGTCCCCGCCGAGGACCATTACGACCTGGCGGTCAGCGCGGGCTTCGCCGGGGCCCTGCAGCCCGGCATCGCCCCGGGAGACGTCGTCATGGACGTGCGCGAGGCGCCCGCGGAGTGGCCGCCGCTCTCGCGCGAGATCGCGCAGCGCCTCGGCGTGCGCCTCCATTTCGGCCGCATCATGCACTCCGACAAGGTCCTGGCCGCGCCCTCGGCCAAGAGGTGCCTCGGCGAGAAAGAGCGCGCCTGCGCCGTGGACATGGAAACGGAGGCGGTCAGGGCCTGGGCGCGCGAGCGCGGCGCCGAGGCGCTGGCCGTGCGCGTCGTCCTGGACGCCGTCGACGACGAGCTGCCGGCCGAGCTGCCGCAAGGCGAGGACTTCCCCGCCCTCGCGCGCTACGCCCTGAGCCGTCCCGCAAGCCTTCCCGGCTTGATAAGATTGGGGATGCGCCAGCGGCGCGCCATCGCCGTGCTCGGCGATTTCCTCGCCGCTTTGCTGGAGAGCCTATGACGACCGATTTGGAGACTTACATGGACGCGCGCTGCGCCGAGGTCGACGCCGCGCTCAAGAAGCTCTTCGGCCCCCGGCCCGAGGAGCCCAAGACCCTCCGCCAGGCGATGAGCTACTCGATCTTCGCCGGGGGCAAGCGCCTGCGCCCCATGCTCGTCATGGCCGCGGCCGAGTGCTGCGGCTTGGACGGCCGAAAGACTCTCAAAGCGGCCGCGGCCCTGGAGATGATCCACACCTACTCTCTCATCCACGACGACCTGCCGGCCATGGACGACGACGACCTGCGCCGCGGCAAGCCGACCAACCACAAGGTCTTCGGCGAGGCCATGGCGATCCTGGCCGGCGACGGGCTGCTCACCTACGCCTTCGAGGCCGCCGCCGACAACGCCTTGGAGTGCGCCTTGAACGGCCGGCAGACCGCCGAGCTCATCCGGGCCATCGCCCGCGGCGCCGGCTCCCAGGGCATGGTCGGCGGCCAGGCGGCCGATCTGCAAGCCGAGAACTGGAAGAAGCGCAATCACGGGTTCAAGCCGGGCGCGACCTTGGAATACATCCACCTGCACAAGACGGCCGCCCTCATCGTGGCCAGCCTCGACGCCGGCGCGATTTTGGCCCAGGCCTTCCCCGAGCAGCGCCGCGCCCTGCGCGCCTACGGGCGCGCCATCGGGCTGGCCTTCCAGATCGCCGACGACATCCTCGACGTCGTGGGCGACAAGAAGAAGCTCGGCAAGCGCGGCTCCGACGCCGCCAACCACAAGCTGACCTACGTATCGCTTTACGGAATCGAGAGCGCCCGCCGCAAGGCTCGGGCTCTCGTCGCCGCCGCTCACCGCGCGCTGTCGAGCTTCGGCACGCGCGCCGCCGTCTTGCACGAGCTGGCGGACTACATCATCGCGAGGGACAAGTAACATGGCCGACGCAGCCGCCGCAACCAACGCCTCACCCGCCGCCAAGTCGCCGCCCGCCGACGCACCGCTGCTGTCCGGCATCGCCGGCCCGCAGGATCTGCGCCAGCTGCCGGTGGAGCAGCTGCCGCGCCTGATGAAGGAGATCCGCGAGTATCTCATCAACACCATCTCCAAGATCGGCGGCCACTTCGGCTCGAGCCTGGGCGCCGCCGAGATCACCACGGCGCTGCACTACGTCTTCAACACGCCCGACGACAAGATCGTCTTCGACACCGGCCACCAGACCTACGTCCACAAGATCCTCACCGGCCGCCGCGAGGCGCTCTCGCGCATCCGCCAGTTCGGCGGCATCTCCGGCTTCATCAAGCGCGCGGAGTCGCCCTACGACACCTTCGGCGCCGGGCACGCCTCCACGGCGATCTCCGCCGCGCTCGGCATGGCCGTCGCGCGCGACCTCAAGGGAGAGAAGAACAAGGTCGTCGCCATCGTCTCCGACGGCTGCATGACGGGCGGCGAGTCCTACGAGGGCCTGCAGAACGCCGGCCAGGTCCAGACCGACCTCGTCGTCATCCTCAACGACAACCAGATGTTCATCTCCAACCGCGTCGGCGCGCTGGGCGCGTATCTGAGCAAGCTGCTGACGCTGGGCGCCGTGCAGAACGCCGAGCACTCGGTCAAGAGATTCTTGGCCCGCTTCCGGTTCTGGGGCGCGGTCCTGACGCGCGTGGCCAAGCGCGCCAAGGTCCTGCTCTTTCCGGGCATGCTCTTCGAGGAGATGGGCTTCACCTATTTCGGCCCGGTCGACGGCCACGACATCGTCAGCCTCGTCAAGGTCCTCAAGCACGTCAAGGCCATGAAGGGCCCCGTGCTGCTGCACTGCGTGACCAAGAAGGGCAAGGGCTACGCCCCCGCCGAGGCCGACGCCTACACCTGGCACGGCCCGGGCAAGTTCGACGCGCCCAGCGGCACGTTCCTCAAAAACCCGGTGGCCAAGACCCCGCCGCCCAGCTACACCTCGGTCTTTTCCAAGGCCCTGGTGCGCGAGGCCGAGCAGGACCCCCGCATCGTGGGCATCACCGCCGCGATGCCCGAGGGCACGGGCATGGACGCCATGCGCGAGCGCTTTCCCCGCCGCTACTTCGACGTGGGCCTGGCCGAGGAACACGCCGTGACCTTCGCCGGCGGCCTGGCCGCCGAGGGCTACCGCCCCGTCGTCGCCGTCTACTCGACTTTCCTGCAGCGCGGCTTCGACCAGATCGAGCACGACATCTGCCTGCAGAACCTCCCCGTGACGTTTTGCCTGGACCGCGCCGGCCTCGTCGGCGAGGACGGGCCCACGCACCACGGCGTCTTCGACTTCTCCTACCTGCGCATGATCCCGAACATGACGATCATGGCGCCGGCCGATGAGAACGAGCTGCAGCACATGCTGCGCACGGCGCTGCACCTGGGCGGCCCCGCCAGCATCCGCTATCCCCGCGGCGCCGCCGTGGGCGTGACGATGGACGCAGAGCCCCAGGCCCTGCCGGTGGGCCGCGGCGCGCGCTGGAAGGACGGCACGGCCGTCACCCTCGTCGCCATCGGCAACCGGGTCCACCCCGCCGTCGAGGCCGCCCACGCCCTCGACGACATGGGCATCTCCGCGGGCGTGCTCAACATGCGCTTCGTCAAGCCCTTGGACGTCGAGCTGCTCAAGGAGGCCGCGGCGCGCACGCCGCGCCTGGTGACCATCGAGGACAACGTGCTCTCCGGGGGCTTCGGCAGCGCCGTCCTCGAGGCGCTCCAGGCCCCGGGCATGCCGCAGACCGACGTCCTGCGCCTGGGCCTGCCCGACCGCTTCGTCGAGCACGGCGCCCCGCACCTGCTCTACGACGCCGTGGGACTTTCGCCCGCCAAGCTGGTCCAGCGCATCGCCGACTGGATGCGCCACGGCGCGCCGGCCGGCGTCTCGGCCTAGGAGAAAACCCATGCCAGCCCCAACGAAGGCTCCCATCCGCATCAAGAGGCTCGTCCTCGCCCGCCTGCGGGGATTTTGCGCGGGAGTGGTGCGCGCCATCGACGTCGTCGAGAAGGCCCTGGAGGTCTGCGGCAAGCCCGTCTACGTGCGCCACGAGATCATCCACAACCGCTACGTCGTCGACGGCCTGCGCGCCAAGGGCGCGGTCTTCGTCGAGGACTTAGCCGAGGTCCCGGCCGGCTCCTGGCTCATCTTCTCCGCCCACGGCGTCGGCCCGGCCGTGGTGCAGGAGGCCCGGGAGCGCAAGCTCAACGTCATCGACGCCACCTGCCCGCTGGTGACCAAGGTGCACCTGGAGGCGATCGCGCTGGCCAAGCGCGGCTACACGATCATCCTCATCGGCCACGCCGACCACGTGGAGACGATCGGCACCCTCGGCGAGGCCCCGGAGCACATGAAGGTCGTCGGCTCCCCGACCCAGGCCGAGGCCGTCGCCGTCCCCGACCCGGACAAGGTCGCCTACCTCACGCAGACCACGCTGTCGCTCGACGACACGCGCGAGATCGTGGCCGTGCTCAAGAGGCGCTTTCCCAACCTCCACGCCCCGTCCAAGGACGACATCTGCTACGCTACCCAGAACCGCCAAAACGCGGTCAAGGCGATGGTGCCCCACGTCGACTTGCTCCTCGTGCTCGGCGCGCCCAACAGCTCGAACTCCATTCGCCTGTGCGAGGTGGCCAAATCCAAGGGCGTGCGCTCCTATCTCATCGAGCGCGCCGCCGACATCAAGGACGAGTGGATGACGGGCGTGCGCGGCCTGGGGCTGACGGCCGGCGCCTCGGCGCCCGAGGTTCTCGTCCAGGAAGTCGTAAAATACTGCCGCGACCGCTTCGAAGTCTCCGAAGTCGAGGAGTTCGAGACGGTCGAGGAAGACGTCCATTTCTCGCTGCCCTACGAGCTGGAGCAGCTCGTCAAAGGAAAGAACCCATGACCACCACCGCGGAAGAGCTTCTCACCGAGATCGAGGAAGAGCGCGAGGAGGAGACCGCCGTCGAGGAAGAGTCCGAGCGCGACCCCTCGAAAGTCGACCAGCGCAAGCCCCCGAAGGACGGCCTCTGCCGCCGCTGCGGCGAGAACAAGCCCATCAACCGCCTGATGCTCTGCTATCCCTGCTGGGTCAAGACCGAGCTCGAGAAATCCGGCTGGCGCGAGGGGATGCCGCACCCCGACTGGTGCCGCTGCGAGGGGCTCAAGGACCACGCCCGGCTTTCCAACGGCAACTGAGCCGCGGGACCCTC
This sequence comes from Elusimicrobiota bacterium, assembly GCA_027452025.1. Taxonomy (GTDB): domain Bacteria; phylum Elusimicrobiota; class Elusimicrobia; order UBA1565; family UBA9628; genus DAIDHI01. The sequence continues at coordinate 40,634 of DAIDHI010000022.1, forward strand.
GAGTTCCCGGAAGTCGAACCCTTCAAGGCCTGACTCCGGCCGGCGGCTCCTTGAGCTCGACGTCGACGAAGTCGCAGGAGCGGGCCCCGGCGACCTGAAGGCTATGGTCGCTGCCGCGGCTCCACGCCACCTTGCCCTTCTTGAGGTCGACCAGGCTCGTCTTGCCGTCGGCCGCGACCTGGCGCAGCTCGCAGCCCTTCAAGGGATAGAGGACGTGGTCGGGCTGCGAGAGCATGCCCGCCCTGGCGCCCGGGGCGGCCCGAAAGCGGCTGACGCGGACGCGGTCGTTCTCGAAGAGGATGCGCGAGTAGCGCGAGGCGGAATGGGGACGGATCTCCTTCTGCCCCTGGGCGAGCCTATAGACGACGGCCGTGACGACGACGGCGGGAAGCAGCCAAAGCGCTTTTTTCACCAGGCCTCCTGAGAGTCCGGCGCTCATTGTAGCGCGGAGGACCGTCCGTCCCCTAGGAAGGAGCGGAAACGCTTACTTGAAGACGGTTTTGCGGTAGTGGGAGAGCTCGGCGATCGACTCGCGGATGTCTTCCAAGGCCTCGTGCTGCTTGCTCTTGGTGAAAATGTATTTCTGCGCCGGATACCAGCGAGCCACCAACTCCTTGATCGTGCTGACGTCTATGGAGCGGTAGTGGAAGTAATCGTGGAGGACGGGCATGTACTTGACGAGGAAGCGGCGGTCCTGGCCGATGGTATTGCCGCACAGCGGCACCTTCTTTTCCGGGCAGAACTTGGCGATGAACTCCACGGTGCGGGCCTGGGCCTCGGCCATGGTCGCGCGCGAGGCGCGCACCCGGTCGGTCAGGCCGGACTTGCCGTGCTGCTCGACGCACCAGGGATCCATCTTGGAGAGGACCTCGTCGCTCTGGTGGACGGCGAAGACCGGCCCCTCCCCCAGGACCCGCAGCTCGCTGTCGGTGACGATCGTGGCGATCTCGAGAATGGTGTCTCGCTCAGGGTCGAGGCCCGTCATCTCCAGGTCCAGCCAAGCCAAGTTTCGCTCGTCTTGCATGCGTGACGAGGACGATCATATCACTGACAAGTTATCTTGACAAGGTATTCCATGTCTGTTAGACTTCGGTCGTCGTCGCCGGCGAATTTAAAGGAGGTTTCTCCACTTATGCAACGAACGATCATCGCGGGTTTGGCCGCCGTCGGCCTGGGCTTCATTCTGGCCGGCTGCCATCACGTCAAGAACGGGCCTATCGCCAACAACGCTCCGGACTGGGTCAACAAGGGCGGCGGCGCCTTCAAGGACAAAGGACAGGACGTGTTCTACGGCGTGGGCATCTTCCGCGGCTCGATGAACCCCGCGCTCGCCCGCGACGCCGCCGACGACCGGGCTCGCGCCGACGTGGCCAAGATCCTGAACACCTACGTCGCCGACCTGCAGAAGGACTACATGGAGGCGGTCACGGCGGGAGACCAGAGCAAGACCAGCGACGAGCAGCTCGTCAGCGAGACCATGAAGAGCTTCACCAAGATCACGCTGACCGGCGCCGTCATCGTCGACCACTGGAAGGATCCCTCCGACGGGACGCTCTACTCCCTGTGCAAGCTCGACATGAACTCCATGCAGAAGACCCTCGACCAGGCCAAGGAGCTCGACTCCAAGGTCCGGGACTACGTCAAGGCCAACGCCGAGAAGGCCTTCGACGACCTGACGGCCGAGGAATCCAAGTCCCACTAAGCCGCTCATGAACGGGAAACTGGCCCTCGGATTGCTCGTGCTCGCCCCGCTGGCGGCGGGCTGCGGAACGGTCGTCAAGCGCGAGTCCGTCAACACCGTCCAGGACCTCAACTCGGACTGGAACGACACGGACTCCCGCCTCGTCGCCCAGGAGATGATCTCGGACTGCTTGTCGAGGCCGTGGCTTTCCAACGCCACTCAGTCCGAGGGGCACACGCCCACGGTGATCGTCGGCACGGTGCATAACCGCAGCAACCAGCACATCGACACCGACGCCTTCATCCAGAACCTGCAGAGCGAGCTCATCAACTCGGGCAAAGTGGCCTTCGTGGCCAACCGCCACGAGCGCGGCGAGGTCCGCGAGGAGCGCTTGGATCAGGATACCAACGCCTCGGACTCCACGCGCAAGGCCAACGGGCACGAGATCGGCGCGGACTTCATGCTCGATGGCGTCATCAACACCATCGAGCAGCAGGAAGGCGGCCAAAGCATCATCCTCTACCAGACGAACCTGCGGCTGGTCAATATGGAGACCAACCAGATCGTCTGGAACGGGCAGAAGCAGATCAAGAAGTACCAGAAGCGCGCCGCGGTGACTTGGTAGAGCGCGCAGCGAGCATGCTCGCATCGCTCGAAACGACGGGAAGGGCGGCCGGCCTCGGGCTGGCCGCCCTTCTCTTTTGCGCCTGCGCCTCCGGGCCTTCCCCGCAGGCCCGGCGCAACGTGGACCTCCTCATCGCGCAGCGCAACTGGCCGGCGGCGGAGTCCTTCGTCGAGAAGCACAAGTCGAGCGACTACGGGCGCAAGAACATGGTGCTCTACTACCTGGACCTCGGCACCATCCTGCACGGCGCCCGCCGCTACAGGCGCAGCGACGAGGCCTTTCACCGCGCCGAGCAGCGCATGGACGAGCTCTACACCAAGAGCCTCCACCAGGCCGCGGGCCTGCTGCTTCTCAACGACGCCACCATGGACTACGCGGGGCAGCCCTTCGAGCACGCGCTGACCAACGTCTACCGCGCGCTCAACTATGTCTTCCTGGGCAAGCCCGAGGACGCCGTCGTCGAGGCCCGGAAGGTCGAGGAATTCCTCTCGGCGCTGCGCGAGAACGCCGGCGGCAAGGACGTCTACAAGGACGACGCCTTCGCGCGCTTGCTCGATAGCCTGCTCTACGAGGACCTCGGCCAAAACGACGACGCCCGCATCTCGCTGCACTTCGCCAAAAAGGCCTACCGGCAGTACGAGGGCGATTACCGCATGCCCCCGCCCGCCTTCCCGCTCGCTTACGACCTGCCGCAAGACGGCGGCGAGCTGGTCTTCTTGCACTTCAACGGCATCGTGCCGCGCAAGGTCTCGCGCACCTTCCAGGTGGCCTGGGGCAACGCGCTGATGATCAGCCGGCAGAACAACACCGACGAGGAAAACGCCAAGATGGCCAACGCCCTGCGCGCCGGCGTGGCGGGGCGCGCCATCACCGTCTCCTACCCGGCCTACGTGCAGGATCCGTTCTCCATCCGGAGCTCGGAGGTCGTCGTCGACTCCGGCACGCGGACGGCGGCCACGTCGCTCGTCGAGCCGATCGGCGCCATCGCCCGCAAGACCCTGGCCGACGAGCTCCCCCTCATCGAGGCGCGCTCGATCGCCCGCGCCACCCTCAAGTTCGTCCTGGCCGAGGCCGCCTCCCGCGCCGCCGACCGCCTCGCCGACCGGGAGCTCGGCCGCGGGTCGCTGGCCGACGTCGCGGCGCGCTTCGTCTCCCGGGGCCTGGCCTTCGGCGCGGCGGCCGCCACGGAGTCGGCCGACACCCGCGACTGGTCGACGCTGCCCGCCCAGATCCGGATGGCGCGCCTGGACCTGCCCGCCGGGCGCCACGACGTGGAAGTGCGCTTCCTGGACGCCCAAGGGCAGGTCGTCTCCTCCGTCGATTTCAAGGACGTCGATATTCAAAAGTCCAAGAGGACTTATCTCTCCTACCGCACCGCGAGCTGACCATGAAAAACTACACGACGGTCGTCTTCCTCACGACGCTTCTGAGCGCCTGCGCCCACGCCGGCGCGCGCCCCGCGAGCGCCAGCCTTGCCAAGATACGCCAAGACAGCTCCAAGCCGGACTGGATCGACGGCTCGAGCATGGAGTATCCGCGCCAGCAGTATCTCGTCGGCGTCGGTATGGCCGACGACCGCCAGACCGCCGAGGACCGCGCCCGGGGCGAGATCGCCAAGATCTTCGACACCGTGGTCACGGTCAACACCGACAGCTCGATTTCGCAGGGCGAGGGCACCGCCGCCCAGAGCAACAGCTTCTCGCAGTCGGTCTCGCAGACGGTCCAGACCGCCTCCAAGAAGGCCCTGCAGGACGTCCAGGTCGTCGAGGGCTGGCACGACGACGCCACGCAGCAGTACTACGCCCTGGCCGTGCTCAACCGCCAGAAGGCGGAGGCGGCGATCAAGGACAAAATCCAGGGCCTCGACGGGCAGGCCAAGACTTGGTACGGCCAGCTGCAGGCTTCGACCGAAAAGCTCGCGCGGGTCAAGGCCGCGATGAAGCTGCTGGCTCTCTTCAAGGCCCGGCAGAACCTCAACAACGAGCTGCGGGTCGTCGACGCCACGGGGCAGGGCGTGCCCAATCCCATCGACGAGGCCGCCGTGCGGCCCGTCGCGGCCAAGGCCCTGGCCTCCCTCGACGTCGTCGTCGCCTTGTCGGGCGAGCAGTCCGGCCAGATCCAGACCGGGCTCATCGACGGCCTCAGCGCCTTCGGCATCGAGGCCACGACCGCGGCCGGCGGGCCCGCCGACATCCTTCTCGACGGGACGCTTTCGACCCAGCCCCTGCAGGGCGACGGCAGCGCCTGGCGCTGGGCCCGCAGCAACATGACCGTCTCCCTGCGCGACGGCGCCACGGCCAAGACCTTCCTGCAGTTCGTCGTCACGGATCGCGAGTCCTCCGCGGACTACGACGAGGCCGTGCGGCGCTCGCAGGTGGCGCTGGCCAAGAAGGCCTCGGCCCAGGTCCAGGACGCGATCTCGAACTACTTCGAGAACCAGTAAGAGCGGCCTTACTTGAAGAGGCCCTCGAGCAGCTTGCGTGCCTGCGGCGGCACCAGCTGCTTGGCCGGGCCTTCCAGGAGCTTCTCGGCCGACTGCTCGAGGAGCTTGCCGGCCTCCACTCTCGTCTTCGGGTGCTCGAAGGTCCCCTTCACGACGACGTCGACGGGGGCCAGCGCCCCGGCCTGGGCGCTCACCCTCATGTCGAGACGCTCGGCCGGCAAGTCGATGCGGCCGCGGGCCTTTACGCGCCCGGCGCGGCTGTAAAGGTGGCTGTCGTTGACCGTCATCAGGCCCCGCGCGAAGGCGTAGTCGCCCTTGATCTCGTCGTAGGCGGCGTCGGAGAGGTTCGGCAGGACCCGCAGCCCGACCAGGTGGCCGATCTTCTCGACAACGAGCAGCGGGTAAAGCAGCACCTTGCCGATCTCCGAGCGCCGCGAGGGGTCCTGCGCGACGTGGAAGCGGCCGCCGTTCGACGAGAGCTTGGCCCAGCCGCCCAGCTCGCGCAGGTCGGGGGTAAGCCCCGTCAGGCTCCAGGACAAGCTCACGTTCCGCGCCTCGAGGTCCGGATGGACCAGGCGCCGGATCGTCACCTCGCCGCTGGTGTCCACCGGCCGGGCCGGCGCGGCCGCGGAGGACGCGGCCGGGGCGGCGCCGGCCTTGCCCGGGGCGGCGGCCCGCGCGGCCAGCAGCGGCGCCACATTGAGCGTGCCGAACGCCGCCTTGACCCGGATGTTCAGGCGCGTCTGATAGCCGTCCACGGTCACGCTCGCCCGCAGGGCCTCGCCGTCGAGCCGGCCCTCGAGATCGGGGAGGCTGATCTGCCGCGGCGAAAAGGCCGCGGCGCCGGAAAAGCCCGATAGCGTCAGCCCGTCGACTTTCGCGCCGGCGCCGGCAAGGCGCGCCTGACCGGACAACGCCGGACGCGGCAGAGACCCCGAGGCGGAGAGGGCCAAAGACGCCGTGCCCGCCAGGCCCAGGCCGGTCTCGCCGGACAGCCTCCCCGCTTGCGCGAGATCGAGGGCGGGAGCCTCCACGCGCAGGCTGACCGCCGGGGCCGGGCCGGAGACCCCGGAGACCGTCCCGGAAACAGAGACGTCGCCGGCCGGAGTCTTGATCGAGAAATCGCGCAGCGCGAGCGCGCCCGCGCCGTAGGCCAGGCGCCCGCCCGCCGAAAGGGCCGGCAGCGGCAGCGCCGCGGGCAGGCCCAGCACGGAAAGCCGGGCGGTCGAGACGCCGGGGGTCTGGAGCGTCGCGTCGCCCTCGGCGCGCGCTCCGGCGGCCTCGGCGGCCACCGTCCCCGACCAGGAGGCGCCGGCCACCTCCTGCCCGCCCGAGGACGCGGCGAGCTTGGCGGAGACGCGGCAAGGCGAGAGACCCTTGACGCGCCCGGTCCCTTGGAGGGTCAAGCCCCCGTATTCGATCGAAAGCTTGGAAAGACGGGCCGAGAAGGCCCTCGGGTCGGCCCCGCCGAGGTCGACGCGCGCGGCGGCGTCGAGGCTGCCGACGACGGGGCGGCCGCCCGCCCGTCCGGAGACGGCGAAGGAGAGCGCGGCGTCGAAGGGGCCGGAGAGGCGAAAATCGCCGACGCGGGCCTGGAGGCCGGAAACGCGCAGGTCGTCGCCCTGGGCGTCGGTGAAATGGACGCTCGAGTCCGATACCTCGGCGCGCTCGACTTGGAGGGTCAGGCCCGCGGCGGCGGCGGCGTCCTGCGGCGCCGACGGGGCGCCCGAGCGCGGCTTTCGGACGTCCGGCGAGGTCAGATCGGAGAAGTTGAAGCGTCCGTCTTGGCCGCGCGCGACGCGCACGTCCAGGCCGTCGGCGAAGACCGAGTCGACGCGCAGGCGCCCGTGGAGCAGGGCCAGCCAGGCCGGCCGCGCGCTCAGGCTCTTGGCGGACAGGAAAGTGCCCGCGGAAAAGTCGGGGCGCTGCGAGACGGCCACGTCGCCGAGCGTGATGCCCCGCCAGCCGTAGCTCACCCGCCCGATGCGCACCTGCCGGCCCAGGCTTTTCTGCGCCTGGGCGGCGATCAAGGCGCGGACCTTGCGCGGCGGCAGGTAGCGCCGCACGAGAACGGGCGAAAGCAGGGCCAAGGCCAGGAGGGCCGCCGCCGTCCAGAGCGCCGCCTTCAAGAGGGTCTTCATGCGCCAAATTATAACAAAGCGGCCGCGCCCTCCCCGCCTTGACAGGCCCGAGACGCTCTGATACATTGAGCGCGATGAGGACTCTGGCCGCGCTGATTTTCCTCGCCGCTCCCGCGAGGGCCGGCGATTCCGCGCTCGCGCAGCTGGCCAAAGAGGTCTCCAGCTACCTGGGCTCGGGCCCCGTGCGCCATGCCCCCGCCGAGCCGGCCGTCATCGCCGTGCGCGGCGGCGCGCCCATGGACGAGGGCGAGGACCTCGACGCGCGCCTACTCGACTCCGCCTATTTCCTAAGGCGCGCGGCGCTTTCCGGCCGCGCCTCCCAGGACGACCTGGCCGCCCTGCGCCGCGTCTACGCCGCGCTGGCCGTCTCGTACTGGGTCCAGGCCCTGGCGGCCCGGCCGGACGCCCCCACCCGCGCCGAGGATTTGCGCGCGCTTTCGGATTGGGCGGCCCTGCCGGACGTGCCGGGCGCGCTGGCCCGCGCCCTGCGCCGCCCCGCGGCGGGCTTCAACGAGAAGTCGCTGGTCGCCGCGGGCTGGGGCCCCTATTGCCGTCGTCTGGCCCCCGCGCACGGCAGCCCGGCGGCGCCGCCGGCCGACGCGATCTTCGACGCCCAGACGGCGCGGCTCGACGAGCTGCTGGCGGCCTTGCGCCGCTCCTGGACGAGCAAGAAGCTCTCCGCCGCCGACCGCGCCCGCGCTTATTTCCTGGCCGGGGAAGCCGCCCGGCAGCTGTCGCGCGCGCCCTTCGGCGTGCGCCGCGCGCGCGACGCCTCCGCCGCGGGCCCGGCCGTCCAGGTGCGCATGGCCTCCGGCCGCGCGCCGGCGGCCTCCGGTCCCAAGGTCGTCTTCGACCCCCGCGCCATCTACGACAAGGCCGCGCCCGGCGTGGTGCTCATCCTCTGCTCGGGGCAGGAGGGCGGCGGCGAGATCGGCAGCGGCAGCCTCGTCGACGAGCGCGGCCGCGTGCTTACCAACGCCCACGTCGTCATCGAGGACGCGACGGGCCGGCCCTGGACCAACATCAGCGTGTACTTCAAGCCCGTCCGCATGACCGGCGACGCGGCCAAGGACCTGGTCGATCCCGCGGCGGCGCGCGTGCTCTCCTACGACCGCACCCTCGACTTGGCGCTGCTCGACGTCGGTCCGCCCCCGGATCGCGCCTCCGTGCTGTCCTTCGGCGATCCAGCGAAGATGCAGATCGGAGACCCCGTGGCCGCCATCGGCCATCCCGAGCAGGGCGGCCTGTGGACCCTGACCACGGGGATCGTGAGCACCGTCGTGGCCGACCTCGGAGGGGTCGCCGGCCGCGCCGCCTTCCAGACCGACGCCAGCATCAACCGCGGCAACTCCGGCGGCCAGCTGCTCGACGCCGCCGGCGACATCATCGGCGTCAACACGCTGATGTCTCGCAAGGCCGCGGACGGCCTGGCCATCACCGCCGTCAATTTCGCCATCCGCGCCGACGTCGCGCGCCGCTGGCTCGCCGGGCGCGGCGAGACGACGCCGGTCGTCGCCGTCGCCTCGCCCAGGCCCGTGCCCCCGCCCAAGCCGGTGACCGTCACCGAAAGCCGGCCCTACGACCGCGACGAGCTCATCGCGCGCCAGATCCGGCAGATGGAGGACCTCGGCGACGAAATGCAGAAGGAGATCGACGAGCGTGAGCGCTAGGACGCTGGCGGCCGCCGCCTTGGCGGCCCTTTTGTGCGCGCCGGCGCGCGCCGCGGACAAGCCCAACCTTTCGGAGTATCTTTCGGCGCGCCTCTCGCAGGACCGGGGCTTCACCCCCGCCGAGCGCCAAGCCGTGCTTTCCGCGATCAAGCGACGCTTCGCCGACTACGCCTTCGAGCTCGTCGACCCGGCGCATCCCCAGGCCGCCGACGTCGTCTTGCGCATGATCGTGGAAGGCTCCTTCGACCGCCAGCCGCCGCGGCGCGTGGCCGAAGTCGCCTTTTCGGCGTGGCAGGCGATGAGCCGGGGCGCGCCGCCCGACGTCGTCGAGGGCATCGCCCTCTACGGCTACCGCAAGCGCGTGCCCGCGCGGCGCGTGGGCGCGTGGGCCAACGGCTACGAGCAGATGACCAAGGCCGGCGTGCCCGGCGGCGTGGCCGCCGACCTCATCCGCAACGCGCTCGAGCGCGATTGGGACGACCAGACCTTCGACACGCTGAAATGGGCGCTCGTCGGCGGCGTCAAGGACGGCTACAATCCGAGCGACTACGCCGTCTACGTCCTCGGCGGCATGCAGAAGCCGGGCGCGATGCCGGGCGAGGTCTCCTCGCGCGCCCGCGCCTATTTCTCGAGCCTCGCCCCAGGCCAGCGCCCGAAGCTGCCGGCCTACCGGGGCTCCTTCGTCCTCGCGCCCAAGCCGGCGCCGCCGCCGCGAATCGAGGTCCCCGCGCAGGACCGCATGAGCCGGCTGTGGCCCAAGCTCGACCGGACGGCGCTGTCGTATCTGGGCACGCCCTATGTCTGGGGCGGCGAGACCCACGCCGGCATCGACTGCTCGGGCCTGACCCAGGTCAGCTACGGCGCCAACGACGTCTACATCCCCCGCGTCAGCCGGGACCAGTGGAACGCCGGCAAGCCGGCCAAGAATCTCAAGCCCGGCGACCTGGTCTTCTTCAACACCATGGGCGTGGGCGTCTCCCACGTCGGCATGATCGTCGACGCCCGCGGCCCGAAGTTCATCCACGCCTCATCCTCGCGCGGCGTGATGATCGCCGACCTCTCGGAGCGCTACTTCCGGCAGCGCTACCTGGGCGCGCGCCGAATCGTTCCCTGATCGCAGCATTCCCGGGGCGCCGACCGTTAGGTGACGACGGCGGGAGCCAGGTCGGATTGGCGGGAGCCGGCGCGGCCGGGAGCGCCGAGGACGGCGGGCAGAAGCGGCCAGCAGGCGGCCGTGGCCGCCGTGCCGACCAGGGCGAGCAGCGCCATGGCGTCGTAGGCGGGCAGGCGCAAAAGCAGCCAGTCCCAGGCCTTGCCGCCCAGGGTGTTGGAGGCCGCGGCGGAGAGGTCGAAGACGGCCATGTAGGCGGCGAATGCCGTGGCCTCGGCTCCCGCCGGGCAGGACTGCGCGGCCAGGTCCATGAGCCCGAGGCGAAAGGCCACCCCCGCGAAGCCGAAGACCACGCTGACGGCCGCCACCGTGCCCGGCCCGCGGTAGGCCAGATAGAGCAAGCTCATCGGCGCGCCCAGCCAAACGGCGGCGCGCGTCCACTCATCGGTGCTCCAGCGCCGCCCCACGGTGCGGCCGTAGAAGGCGGCGCCCAGCGCCCCGGCGGCGCCGGCCAGCGTCGTGGTCAGGCCGATGAAGATGGGCGAGAGCTTGAGCGCGTCGGCTTGGTAGTAGAATTGCGCCGTGCCGAGGAACGGATAGAAGCTCCACAGGAAGATGAAGGCGCTCACCGCCCAAAAGCGCCGGCCGCGCGCCAGGTCCAAGAGCGCCCGGCCTCCCGCGCGCCAGGCCGAGGGCTGCGCCTTGGGCTCGCGCGTCCAGCGAGACGACAGCAGCACCAGCGCGGAGAAAAACGCCGAGATCAGGAACACCGAGCGCATCGAGGCGTGGGCGGAAAGCCAGCCGCCGCCCACGCCCGAGAGGACCAGCGCGGCGTAGAGGGCCGTCAGCTGCACGGCCTGGAAGAGCCCCGTCTTGCCGCAGGCCTGCCCCTGCTCGACCATGACGGCGTCGCACACCACGTCCGAGCCGACCAGGCCCACGTTGGTCAGGATCATGAGCCCGAGCAGCGCGGCGTAGCCGTAGCTGCGCAGCCCGGCCAGCGCGAGCCACGCTATCATCGAGAGCGCGCAGACGGCGGCCAGATACGGCCGGCGCCTGCGGCCGCGCACGGGCAAAAGATCGGTGGCCAACCCGAAGAGCGGCTTGACCAGGAAGGGCAGCGTCATCCAGAAGACGAAGACGGAGGACTGGCCGGCGGAGAGATGCAGCCGATCCTTGAGCAGGTAGGAGAGAGGCTCGAAGACCAGGCCGCCCATGCCCTGGGCGAAATAGTTGAGCCCGAAGAACAGCCAGAGCGTGTCCATCGCGGCGGGCCTAGGCCCGAGGGGAGATGGTGCGCTCCTTGCCCGGATACCAGGGCAGCTGCACGACCTGGACGCCCAGCTCCTCGACGGCACGGCGCGTCTCGTCGTCCGGCAGGCGCTGGTCGTAGCCGAGCACGAGGACCTTCGGGCGCACGCGGCGCAGGGACCGGGCGAAGCTGTCGGGGCGCCCGACGAGCACGCGGTCGGCCACGCCGAGGTCCTCGAGGATTTTCTTTCGGCGCGCCGCCGAGACGGCGTTGGGCTTGCGGTTGTGGGAATCGTGCGCGAGGACGACGACGAGCTCGTCGCCGAGCCCGCGGGCCGCGCGCAGCATCTGCAGATGCGCCTCGTGAACGCGGTTGAAGCAGCCCGCGGCGAAGACCACGACGGGCTTTTTCGTCGCGGTCAAACGGCTAGGACTTCGCGTCCTCTTCCTTCTTGGCCGCCGGCTTGCTCGGCTCCTCGTCCATCCCCTCCTTCAAGCCTTGCTTGAAGCTGTTGATGGCCCGCCCGCACTGTCTCGCGAACTCGGGGATCTTGTTGGGGCCAAACAGGATGAGCCCCACGATGAGGATGACGAGGATCTCGCCGTAACTGAAGTTACCCATTCTCTTCCAGACGCTCCTGCGCCTGCGCGGCGCACCGCCATTTTAGCATTTTTTGCTAGAATCCCGTCGATGCGGCCGGCCCTCGCGCTCCTGCTTCTCGCCCTCGCCGGCTGCGGCGGCCCGGTCTCGCAGACCGACGGCCGCGCCGCCTACCAGGCCCTCAACTGCCGCGCCTGCCATCGCATCGGCGACGAGGGCTCGCCGAGCGCTCCGGACCTGACCTACGTCGGCTTTCGCAAGAGCCCGCAGTGGCTCAACCTCTGGCTCAAGGACCCGCAGGCCTGGAAGCCGGACGCCATGATGCCGAACCTTCATCTGACCGCTCCCACGAGACACGCCCTCGTGCAATATCTTACGCAACAAAAGGGCCAGGCCTTGGGAGACCACAAACCCTGGGACGCCCCCGCGCTCGCCAAAGACCCGGTCGAGCGCGGGCACGTGATCTTCGGCCGCGCCGGCTGCATCACCTGCCACGGCAAGGGCGGCATCGGCGGCTACCCCAACAACAACGTGGCCGGCGGCAAGATCCCGGCGCTGACCTCCGTCTGGGAGACTTATACTAAGGAAGAGCTCATCCAGAAGATCACCCGCGGCTCGATCCCCCAGAAGGCCGACCCGGCCGGCCCCGACCCGATGATCGACATGCCCCCCTGGGGCCAGGTGCTCTCCAAAGAGGACATCCAGGCCGTAGCCGCCTACGTGATGTCTCTCAAGCCCGCGGACGCGAAGAGCGCCGCCGGCTTCTGAGCGCCCGAGCGCAGCGAGGGCGCAAGCGCGCCGCAAACCGGCTCTTGGTGATGACGGCCAGCGGTTGGCGGGGTTGAAGCCTGCGCCGCGCCGCATGCCGGACAGGATATCTCGAACGTCTGTTCGAATCAAGTCCCCCCCGCGCCGTCTTTCGCCATGCCGCGCCTTGAAGGAGCGGATTCGATTTGTTAAAGTAATGGCGATTTCATGAATCTCAATTATCCGAAATACGGCTGGGGACTGCCGGTCGCCGCATCGACGTACGCCCGGGACATCGACTTCGGAATCCGCCTGATCCATTACGCGATGTTCGCCATCTTCATCCTCTGGGGCATTTTCTTCACCTACCTGCTCATCCGCTACCGGCGCCGCGACGGCGTGCCCGCCGAGCGCGAGCACGAGCATCATCCGATCAAGAGCCTGATGCCGGACCTGATCGTGATGGTCTTCGAGATCGGCTTGATCGCCTTCTACGCGATCCCGGTCTGGAGCCGCATCAAGCAGACCTTCCCCGACCCCAAGGACGCCAACGAGATCAACGTCATCGCCGAGCAGTTCGCCTGGAACGTGCAGTATCCGGGCCCCGACGGCAAGTTCGGCAAGCGCTCCCCGGACCTGGTGCACTTCTCAAACCCCATCGGCCTGGACCGCAGCGACCCGGCGGCCAAGGACGACGTCGTCCTGGCCAACGAGATCCACATGCCGCTGGGCAAGCCCACGCTCATCCACCTCATGTCCAAGGACGTCATCCACAGCTTCTTCATCCCCAGCTTCCGCATCAAGCAGGACGCCGTGCCCGGCATGGACATCCCGGTGTGGGTGCAGCCCACCCGCCCCGGCCTCTACGAGCTTTCCTGCGCGCAGCTCTGCGGCTTCGGCCACAGCCTGATGCGCGCCGAAGTCGTCGTTCAGACGCCGGCGGACTACGCCGCCTGGCTCAAGAGCCAGGAGCCGGCGCCCGCGGCCGCGGCCCAGCCGCAGAACCTCGGGTTCTGACCTCTTTTATGGCTAACCAACACGTCTCCGATCCCACCGAGCACGCTCACGCCTCCCACGAGCTGAGCTTTTGGCGCAAATACGTCTTTTCCGTGGACCACAAGGTCATCGGCCTGCAGTACTGCATCACGGCCTGGATCTTCCTGCTCATCGGCTTCTCCCTGATGATGCTCATGCGCTGGCAGCTGGCCTTCCCCTACCAGCCCGTGCCCTTCCTGGGCCGCTTCCTGTCGCCGCACCTCGCCCCCAACGGCGTGATATCGGCCGAGCTCTACAACCAGCTCGGCGCCATGCACGGCACGATCATGGTCTTTTTGGGCATCGTGCCCTTGGCCGTGGGCGCCTTCGGCAACTACCTGGTGCCCCTGCAGATCGGCGCCCCCGACATGGCCTTCCCCCGCCTCAACATGATGAGCTACTGGCTCTACCTGCCGGCCGGCCTGCTGATGCTGGCCTCCTTCTTCCTTCCCGGCGGGGCGGCGCAGTCCGGCTGGACCTCCTATCCGCCCTTGGCCGACATCAACCCCGGCCAGACGGTGTGGCTGCTGGCCATGGTGATCATCATCACCTCCTCGCTGCTGGGCTCGATCAACTTCCTGGTGACCACGCTCAACATGCGCGCCAAGGGCCTGACCCTCTCGCGCCTGCCCGTCTTCGTCTGGTCCGAGATGGTCGCCTCCGTCCTCTTGCTGCTCGCCTTCCCGCCGCTCGAGGCCGCCTCCATCCTCCAGCTGGCCGACCGCGTGCTGCACACCAGCTTCTATATCCCCGCCGGCCTCGTCGTCCTCGGCGTGCCCAGCACGGCGACCGGCGGCGGGCAGCCGATCTTGTGGCAGCACCTCTTCTGGTTCCTCGCCCACCCCGAGGTCTACGTCCTGGTGCTTCCGCCGATGGGCATCGTCGCCGAGATCATCGCCAACAACACCCGCAAGCCGCTGCACGGCTACAAGACCATCGTGGCCTCGATGATCGCCATCGGATTCATGTCCTTCATCGTCTGGGCCCACCACATGTTCATCAGCGGCATGGCCCCGGCGCTGTCGAACTTCTTCCTCGTGACGACGATGATCATCTCGGTCCCCTCGGTGGCGATCCTCACCTGCTTCATCTACTCGCTCAAGGGCGGGTCGATCCGCTTTACCACCCCGATGCTCTTCGCGCTGGCCTTCCTTCCGATGTTCGGCATCGGCGGCCTGACCGGCCTGCCGCTGGGCATCAGCGTCACCGACATCTACCTGCACGACACCTACTACGTCATCGGCCACTTCCACTACGTCGTGGTGACGGGCTCGATCGTCGCCATGATGGGCGGCGTCTACCATTGGTTTCCCAAGTGGTTCGGGCGCAAGATGAACGACACCCTGGGCAAGGTCCACTTCTGGGGCACGCTGCTTTGCATGAACGGGGTCTTCTTCCCCATGTTCATCCAGGGCATGGCCGGCCAGGACCGCCGCTACTGGGACCCGATGACCCAGCTGCACAACGTGCCGACGCAGCCCCTGCACGTCGTCTCGTCGATCTCGGCCTGGACGCTGTTCCTCTTCCAGCTGCCGTTCATCTACAACTTCTTCCACAGCATGTTCCACGGCGAGAAGGCCGACAACCCGTGGGAGGCGACCACGCTCGAGTGGGCCTGCCCGTCGCCGCCGCCGCACGGCAACTTCGTCAAGATCCCCCGGGTCTACCGCGGCCCCTACGAATACAGCGTGCCGGGCGCCAAGACCGATTGGATCGCGCAAGACGCACCGGAGGCCGCATGAGCTCTTCCGCCGTCGCCGTCAACTATCCGGGCGAGCACAGCGGCCTGACCAACGCCAAGCTCGGCATCTGGCTGTTCTTGGCCTCCGAGGTCATGCTCTTCGCCACGCTCTTCACCAGCTACCTCGTGATCCGCCTGGGCTCCTCCTCCTGGCCGCGCGGCTGGGAGGTGCTCAACGTTCCGCTCGGCACGATCAACACCTTCGTGCTGATCACCTCGAGCGTGACGATCATCCTGGCCTACGCCAAGTGCATGGCGCGCGACAAGGCGGGATTCAAGACCTACATGGCGCTCACGCTGGCCCTGGCCTTCGTCTTCCTCGGCATCAAGAGCGTCGAGTGGGGCACGAAGTTCCGCGCCCATCACTTCCCCTCGACGAACATCTTCTTCGGGGTCTACTTCGTCCTGACCGGCCTGCACGCCCTGCACGTCATCGGCGGCATCATCCTCAACTCCGTGCTGCTCTTCATGGCCGACAAGCACTGGGACGACCCGCTCTTCGCCGGACGCGTCGAGGCCGCCGGGCTCTACTGGCACTTCGTCGACATCGTCTGGATCTTCCTGCTGCCGGCCCTCTACCTCCTATGACCACCGCCACCGCCCAAGCCCGCTCCCCGATCGCGCCTCAGCACGTCGACGTCAAGCCCTACATGTACGTCTTCGCCGGCCTGCTGTGCCTGACCGTCGCCACGGTCCTGGTCTCCTACTTCGACTGGTCGCCCTGGCTGACCATCTTCATCGGCCTGGCCATCGCCACGGTCAAGGCGAGCCTGGTGGCCACCTTCTTCATGCACCTCAAGGGCGAGCGCGTCATCATCTACGGGCTCCTCGGCCTTTGCGCCGTTTTCGTCGCCGTCCTCTTCGCGATCCCGATCACCGACAGCCAGGCCAACATGGGCCGCCGCCAGCCGATCGCCGTCGTCGTGGAGGAGGCCAAGCCGGCCGCTCCCGCGCTGCCCGCCAAGGCCTTGCCCGCGACCCCCTGACCCTATGTCTCTCAAGCATTTCCATATCGTCTTCATTTGCGCTAGCATGGCCCTCATGACCTTCCTCGGCGTCTGGGGCTACAAGATGGGGCGGATGGGCATGCCGACCTACGGCCTGCTCGCCTGCGGGCTGGCCGGTTTCGGCGCGTCGCTGGTCTATCTCGGGTGGTTCGTGCGCCGCTACCGCTACCTGCCATGATCCTCTCGCCGCTGTCCGCGCTGCTCGCCTCGCGCGCCGCGGCCTGCGCCGTGTGCTTCTCCGGCGCCGCCGCCGGCCTCGAGGGGCTGTTTTCCGGCATCACCTGGGGCATCGTCATCCTGCTGACCGCCACGTTCTCCTCCTTCGGCGGCCTGGCCCTCATGGTCATGCGCATCGAGCGCGCGCGCGCCGAATCCGACGGAGCGGGCTCGTGAGCACGGCCGTCTTGGAGCCTCCTCGCGCCGTCCCGCGGCCCGAACCCGCCGCGCCCCGCGCCTTCCACCGCTTCGCCGTCCTCACCGCCGCCTGCGCCTACGTGCTCGTCTGCGCCGGGGCTCTGGTCACCTCCACGGGCTCGAGCCTCGCCGTGCCCGACTGGCCCCTTTCCTTCGGCACCCTGTTTCCGCCCATGGTGGGCGGCGTGCTCTTCGAGCACGGCCATCGCCTCATCGCCGGCACGGTGGCCGCGATGACGCTCGCCCTCCTGCTCTGGTGCCTGAAGACCCAGAAAGACCGTCTCGTCCGGGGCCTGGTCTTCGCCGCCTCGGCCGGCATCATCGTGCAGGCCGTCCTGGGCGGCGTGACCGTCTTGATGCGCCTTCCCCCCGCCGTCTCGATCGCCCACGCCTGCCTCGGCCAGGCCGTCTTTTGCACGCTCTTGGCCGCCGCGCAGGCCAGCTCCCCCTGGTATTTGAGCCGCCCGGCCCGCCCCGGCGGCCTTTCCTGGCTGGGCCTCTGGACGGTCTGCGCCGTCTACGTCCAGGTGGCGCTGGGCGCCTACCTGCGCCACACAAGCTCCGGCCTCTTCTACCACGCCGGCTGGGCCGTCGTAGCCGCCGTGTCCCTGATCGCGCTCTCCGGAGAAGGCTTTAGAAGCCGCCTTGAGGCCCTGAGGAGCCCCTCGGCGCTCCTTTTCGCCCTGGTGCCCGTCCAGCTCGCCCTAGGCCTGGCCGCCTGGAAGATCAAGTCCTCCCCCGATTTCGAGACGGGCCTGCACCCCGCCACCGCCGCCACGGCCGCCCACGTCGCCGTCGGCGCGGCCCTGCTCGGCACGAGCGTCATTTGGTGGCTGCGCTCGCGGAAGGCCTCATGAAAGACTACATCGCCCTCGGCAAGCCCCGCATCGCCGTCATGGTCATGGCCACCTGCGCCATCGGCTGGGCCCTGGCCGGCGGCGGCCCGGGCTGGAAGCTCTTCGCAACCCTCCTCGGCGCCGGCCTGGCCTCCTGCTCCTGCGGCTGCCTCAACCAGTACCTGGAGCGGGAGCCCGACGGCATCATGCGCCGCACCCAAAAGCGCCCGCTGCCCGCCGGCCGCGTCAGCCCGCAGGACGCCTTGGGCTTCGGCCTGACGCTGGCCGTGGCCGGCCTGGGCGTGCTGGCCGTCTTTTCCGGCTGGCTGGCCTGCGCCTTGACCGCTTTCACGATCGCGGCCTACGTCCTGTTCTACACTCCCTTGAAGAAAGTGACCCCGCACACCACCTGGATCGGCGCCGTCGCGGGCGCCACGCCTCCGATGATCGGCTGGGCCGCCTCGCGCGGGGAGCTGGCCCTGGGCGCCTTCATCCTCTTCGCCATCCAGTTTCTCTGGCAGATCCCCCATTTCCTGGCCATGTTTTGGCTGCACCGCGAGGACTACGCCCGCGCCGGCTTCAAGGTGATGCCCGTCGTCGATCCCCGGGCCACGGCCGCGCAGATCGCGCTGCACTCCTTCACTCTGCTGCCCGCCGCCCTCATGCCGACTCTCGTCGGGATGGCGGGCGTGGGCTACGGCGTCGGCGCGCTGTGCCTGTCCACCGCTTTCTTGGGCGTGGGGCTTCGCGCCAGCTGGACCATGGAGGCGGTCGACACGAGGCGGCTGTTCTTGGCCTCGCTCGCCTACCTTCCGATCTTGTTCGGCCTCCTGCTTCTGGGGGCGTAAGGAGATACTGGATGAAACGGACTTTGCTCTACGGGGTGCTGATCGGCGCGGGCTTCCTTCTCTCCGCCTGCCAACAACAGGTGAGCACCGACCCGGTCGCCCGCGGCGACGCGGATTTCCACGCGCTGGGCTGCGTCAAGTGCCACTCGATCGGCAGCGAGGGCGGCACCTGGGGCCCGAACCTCACCTTCATCGGCTTTAGGAAGTCCCCGCAGTGGCTCGACACGTGGCTCAAGGACCCGCACGGCTGGCGACCGCAGACCGTGATGCCGAACTTCCATCTGCCCGACAACGTCCGCGCCGACCTGGTGGCCTACCTTGCCTCGCAGAAGGGCCAGGCCTGGTCGTATGACCAGCGGCCGTGGAACCAGCCCGGCCTCTCGGGCGTCGCCCGCGGCAAGGTCCTCTTCAACGAGGCCGGCTGCGTGGCCTGCCACTCCAAGGACGGCCAGGGCGGCTACCCCAACAACAACGTCATGGGCGGCCACATCCCGGCGCTGACCAAGGTCGCCGAGGGCTACTCCAAAGACGAGCTCGAGACCAAGATCCGCGAGGGCGTGCCGCAGCCCGCTTCCGCCGACCCCAGCCAGCCCGCGCCGATGGTCTTCATGCCGACTTGGGGCAAGGTCCTCAAGCCCGACGAGATCGACGCCGTGGCCGACTACCTGATCTCGCTCGACCCTAGCGCCGGCCAGCAGAGCGGCCCGAACGCGTTCTAGCCTTCGCTCGAGGGCGATCACGGGAACCAAGTAGCGGCTCATTCGTATACTCTATGTGGCCCCATCCTGCGCGCAACTGACCGAAACTCTCCGATATATCCCCGCTGACTCCCGGGCATTGACGTATGGCGAAACCTGGGGTACACTCGCTTGAAGGTCCGGGAAGCGATCTGGCTGCTCGAAAGAGATGGTCGCAAGCGCTCAGTCGACCTAACGCAACGCTATGCCGCGCGCGCTCTTGGGGGATTCCCACGGAGCGCGCGTCGGCATCAGCGCTTGGTTAGATCCCGCCCAATTCCATTTCATGGTCTCAATTCAGAAATTTATCGAACTTTGCAAGAAGAACAGCAATGCCCTTTGGAATCTCGCTTTTCTTGAACTGCAAGAGTATTCGCGCAGGGGTAAGTGTGACTCCGAGATCGGTATGCACTCTTGCAGTCAGTCGCTTAAACAATTCCTTCCCAGAGAGGACACGCAGGCGAAACTTTAAGTTCGCCCACTCCTTGTCAAACTCAGCATTAACGACCGCGAGGACAGTTGCCTGGTCCTTTCCTGAGGATCGTTGATGTTCCCAGCGCTTTGCGCCGATTTGGGCCTGAGTCGTTGCCTTCATATCGTCAGATAATGCCAACAGCAAGTTGGCCGCAGGCGCAATCTTAGAAGGAACTTTTTCTCCACTCCGCTTAGCCTTCTCAGCTACGAGGAGGGCAATAGTCCGGTCAATTACCTCGGGATTCAGCAGATAGTTTTCAATCTCCTTCCTTTTATGAATGTGGCTGAACGCCACAGCAGTCTTCAGTTCGGCCTCTATGGCGTCGACCGCCTCTTGCGGAAAGTAATCCCTATCAAAGATGGCTGCAATCTTGGGGGGGCTCGCAACAGCCTTTTTAACCCCCCAGGCAAAATCCCGAATCCGTTTCCATGCCGCAAACCCGTCAGATTCCAGTGCCGACACGCCTCGGCAGGAGGCAATCTCGGGATAACCAGCCCTGGCAGCGAAGCCGCGGATGATTTTCAGATCTTCTGCGCCTTCGACAAAAAGAATTCTCCGATTGCGCGCTAACTCTGATAGGGATAGATTGTGTACCGATCCAATCGTATCAAGGGCCTGCTGAACGCCGTCGGCGTCCTGCACTCTTACGGCTTTTTTTGTCGTCTTATCAACGATAACGATTTCAGCCGGATCAGCCTCGGCCATGATCTCCGTAGAGTGCGTTGCAAGCACCACGTCTGGCCCGAGTTGGCGGATGATCGTTACTAGTTGCCTTTGGATTTCAGGGTGCAAGTAAATCTCAGCCTCATCCACCATGAGTAGCGAGTGGCCCTGTGCATGGACGAAATGGGTAAGCAGCTGGCACCAGGCCTGAAAACCGTAGCCGGCCCAAAATAGCTCCCTTGTGATACGGTTCTCACGATAAAACATCGTGAGCTTTGAGGCCACCATATCGAGTGCGACCTTTTCAATTTCCATTCCCGGCCAGGTCGATTTAACTAAAGATGAGAATTCGAGGAATTTCTCCGGGTAGTGATGCCAGAAATTACGGAAATTTCCTGATGCCCTATGTGAGAGCAAATTGCGGCCGACCGTTTCTCTCTGGATCAGAATTTCCTCATGCTCAATCGGCCCGAGGATCGGAACCGCCGTAATTTGAATCGGGAACGCGGTCCGAAATGTCGCAGTCGAAGTGATGGCTTTTGTATCAGAATGCGGAATCAAGCAACAACCGCCATCGCGCGGAAAGAACAAAATGAGACGGTTGCCATTGGAGAGGTGGAATTCTATTGAAGAGTCCGTTTCTTGATACTCCGTATGAACATTCTCGAGTGAAAGCGGCAAGGAGTCTGGCGAGAGATTATACCCCCGCACTTCGCGCTTCCCGGGTCCCTGGACTACCTCTGGGGGCTTCGCGCGGGCACGGCGAAGCCCCGCGGCCAAAGCACGAAAGGCACTCAATACTGTCGATTTGCCCGAGTTGTTTGGCCCGACTAGGATATTTATGTGCTGAATTGGAATGATGAAGTCAACGAGTGCTTTGAAATTGCGGAATCGAATTGAGCGGATATGAACATCAGGCATGTGTTCTGTCCAGTTGTTCTGAAGTGATGTGGATCTAACGTGTGATTAGACTGACCGGCCTAGCTCGGCCATGTTAGATTTGTCGTTTCGGGAGTATAGGGCGACTTCCCAATTCGCGCAAGGGGATTTCCCACGGAATCCTTGGCTTGCGGCCCGTTAGGCCGGTCGGCCTAACACGGCGGCCCAGGTCAGCCTATGGAGCCTAACGTGCGGGCTCAGCCCTGATAGGCCCGCTTGATCGCCGCCAGGTCCAACTTGACCATCCCCTGCACGGCCTTCATCATGCGGTTGAGCTGCTCCGGCGTCGCCTTCAGCTTCAGCATGAGCCCCATGAGCTCGGCGGGAACGACCTGCCAGGTGAGTCCGTTTTTGTCCTTGAGCCAGCCGTGGTCGCCGTAATGGGTGACGCCCAGGATCTTCGAGTCCTTGAAGACGGCGCAATAATACCGCGCGGCTTCCTCGGCCTGCCCGTCGAACCACAGGCAGGGATTGATCTTGGTCTTTACGAGCCCCATCCCTTGAGCACCACTCCCATGCCGTAGCTAAACACCACCTCCCCCCCGAGATACGCGGTATAAAGGAGGAGCCCGGTGGCCAGCACCCAGGCGAGCACTTGCAAGCGCGGCCACTTGCCGAACCACCGCCAGAGAGACAGGAATGTGAACACGCCCACGGTCCACCAGGCGAAGGTGCGGTGGTCGGCCAAGGCCTCCCAGGCGGGAGGCACGTGCGGGGCCGTTTTTTCGGCGAGCAGCCCCGCGCCCAGCGCGGCCCAGGCCGAGGCCGTTCCCAGCCACAAGAGCCAGGAAGCGGCCTCGGCCAGCCACGAGGCGCCGCGCTTAGCGGCGGCGCCGAGCCCGCAAAGGACTCCCAGCGTCAGGAGCGCCAGCGGGAAATGGACGACGGCGGGGTGGATGAGCCACCACCGCGCGCCGCCCGCGGCGGCGAAGGCTTCTATTTGCCCGCGCCGCCCTTGACGGCGCTCTCGACGACGAGGGCCGTCAGGCCGCCCTTCTTGACGAGATGGCCCGTGACGGTGGCCGCCTCGCCGCCCAGCTTCTGGGCGGCCTTGAACGCGTCCTCTTTCTCATGGTCGTTGACCAGGAGGACGATGTTGCCGTTGGCCTCGAGAAGGCCCATGGGCGCTCCGCCTGCGATGCAGCCCTTGGCGCAATGCGCGTGCTTGGCGCCCTTGGCTCCATGGCCCATGAAGCAGGCCAAGTCGACGATCTCGCCCTTGACGGTCGTCGTCTTGCCGCTCTCGTCTCCCATCTTCATCCCGCCCATCTTCATTCCGCCCATGTCATGGGCCAAGACAGGCGTAGCCAAGGCCAGGCCGAAGGCCAACGCGACGATAATGCTCTTGCTCATTCGATCCCCTCCATCCGGCGCTCACGCGTTGTCATAATCGTCTATGTTGTCGCGATCGCGCCTACGCTTGCGGCGATTTTCTTGCGAGTCGAACGCCCGCCGCTTAGCGTCCTGCTGTTTTACAAAGTCTTGCCGCTGTTGGACCTGCGCCCGGATGAACTGCGCAAGCGCGGCCTGCCTCTTTGAATACGGAACCTGCTTCAGGCTCTCGAGAAAGGTCTTTCGCTGCTCGATGAGGCGCTTCTCGAAGGCCAGACGGTCGGAGACTTGGGACGCGTCGAAGTCCTGCTCGTCGTCGTAGTCGTCCTGCAGCTGGTTTTGCAGGACGGAGAAGACGGAGTCCAGGAACTGGACACGGCGCTCCAAGCCTTGGTCCGAAAAGTCCGGCGCGGCGTCTTGCGCACGGGCCGGACGGTTTGACATCAGAAAGAGCGAGACGATCACTGACAAGGTCATGTTCCCTCCCGGGAAATTACGACCAGTGACAGTGTTGCTAAGCGCGATTATACATCAATGCCCGGCGCGGGAGGCGAGCGACGCCCTCTCGGCCGCGTCAAGAGCTCTTGACCGGCCCTCCAGCCACGAGCGCGGCCCCGGACGCCCCAGAAGGCGGAGGAAGCGCCAGGCGTCGAAGTTCTCGCGCGGCAAAAGCAGGCGGTCCAGGGAGATCGGCAGGTCGCCCTGCGCCGGGCGGTCGAAATAGGCGCCCGTGGCCGGGTCTCGCAGCATGGCGTCCATGGCGGCGGCCAGGGCCAGCGCGCGCTTTTTCCAGCGCGGGTCTTTCGTGGCCCGATAGGCGGCCCAGAAGGCCTCGCCCAGGGCGGCTTGGTCGACGAGCAGGCCCGCCGGCTCTGTTTGGCCCAGTTCATGGCGCACGACGCCCTTGGCCACGCCCTCGCGCCACCAAAGCTCCAGCGTCTTGAGCGCGAAGGCCCTCTGCGAGGCGTCGCCGGCGGCGAGCGCGGCGCGGGCCAGCAAGGCGTTGGGCGCGGCGAAGAGCCGGCGGTCGACGGCCGGCACGCCCAGGGCCAGCCGCTGGCTTTCCGGCAGCGAGTAATAATAGGAGCCTTCCACGGCGTCTTGGGAGCGGTCGAGCTCGGCCGTCTGCGCGCCGTAGAAGCCGCCCTCGGGGGCTTTCAGGAAGCGGAAGACGTAATGGAGGGTGCGGGCGGCGTCCAGGCCCGGGCCGAAGGCCAGGACGGCGCGCGCCTGGTCTTGGGCCAGCTTGGCCGTCTCGATGCGGCCGAGGCCCGGGCCGTCGGCGCAGCGGAAAAAGCCGCCCCAGACCGGGTCTTCCAGCTTGAGGGCGTCGGAAAGCAGGCGCTCGACGGCCGCCTTGGCCCAGGCGTCGAGGCCCAGGGAGCGCAAAAGCGCGGCGGCGCGAAACTGCGGGAAATAAGGCTCGGGCAGGGCGGCCGGGGCCAAGGCCGCGCGCGCGCCGGAAAGCTCGGAAGCGGCGTCGTAGGGCCGCGCCGAAAGCCGCGCGGCGGCCGGCGGCGGTACGGAGGGGTTTTTCCGGTAAGCCTCGTCGACGGCGCGGGCCCAGGGCAAGAACAGCTCCGGCGTGAGGAAAGTCGCCCGGCCAAGCGGCGCGCCGTCGCCGGTCAGAAGGACGGTGCTCGGCCAGCCGCCGGAAAGATAGCGGGCGGCGAGATCCGGGCGCTCGTCGGCGTCGACTTTGACGGCCACGAACCGCTTGGAGATTTGCGCGGCCACGCCGCGGTCGGCGTAGGTGGTCTCGTCCATGACGCGGCAGGCCCGGTTCCAGCTCGTGCACAGGTCGAGAAGGACGAGCTTGCCCTGCGCGCGCGCCTGGGCCAGCGTATTGGCCGTCCAGGGCTTCCAGGAGACCAGCGGCGCCTTGCGCCGGCGAAAATTCGGCACGGGCGCCCGCGCGGCCGGGCGCAGGCCGAAGAAGAGGCGCGGCAGGGGGCCTGAGGAAAACGCGAGATAGGCCGCGGCCAGGCCGCAGGCCGTCATGAACAGGCCCGTCCACACCATGGAGCGGCGGTGCAGCTCCTTGCGGCGGGCCTTCTCGGCGGCCTGCTGCGGCGTCAGGACAGGAGTTTCGATAGCTCCTCCGCCGTCGTGACGGGCCGCTCGCAGGCAAAGCCGCGGCAGACGTAGGCGCGGGCTTTTCCGTCCGCCTTCATGTCCTTGGTCCACGGCATGAGCGAGGAGGCCGCGCCCTCGTCCGCGAGGGCGATCGTGCGCGCCGGGGCCAGGCGCCGGCGCGCCTCGCGCAGCAGCGCCCGGGTGTCGTCGGCGTCGCGCCGGCCGGCGATGACGATCTCCTGGGGCTTGGAGAGGCGAAAGGCGGCGGCGCAAAGCATGTAAGGGACGGACTGCGGTCGCTCGCGCATGGCGGCGCCGAAGCGCGCCAGCGCCCGGTCGGCGCTCTCCCGCCAGGACGAGTCGCCGGTCAGCTCGAAAAGGCGCAAGAGGCTCATCGCGGCGGCGGAGCTGGCGCAGGGCTCGACGTTGTCGGTGTCGTCCATGACCCGGATCAGGAGCTTGCCGTCCTGCGCGGCCGAGGTGAGATAAAAGCCCCCCTCGGGCGCCTCGAAGCCCTCGCGCAGGCGCTTGGCCAGCGCCAGCGCCCAGGAGAGCCATTGGTCGTCGAAGTCGGCTTCGTAAAGGTCGAGGAGCCCCTGAGCCAGGAAGGCATAGTCGTCGGCCGTGCCGGCGGAGCCGCGCGCGCCGGCGCGCCAGCTGCGCCACAACCGGCCGGAGGCGGCGTCGTAGAGCTGGTCTTCGAGGAAGCCCGCGCAGCGGCGGGCCGCCTCCAGATACCGCGGCTCCTCCAGGACCTGCCAGCCCTTGGCCAGCGCCGAGATCGTCAGGCCGTTCCAGGCCGAAAGCGCCTTGTCGTCGCGGTCGGGGCGCGGGCGCTCGGCGCGCAGCGCCAGGAGCTTGGCGCGCTCCTCGCCCAGGCCGGCGGCCAGCTCGGCGTCGGCCTCGTAGAGGACGTTCTTGCCGGAAAGCTCCCCGTGCGGGTCGAAGACGGCGTTGCCGCCTTCCTCCACGCCGTAGGCCCGCGCGAAGGCCTCGGCGCCGGCGCCGAGGGTCTGGGAGAGTTCCTCCATGGTCCACAGGTAAAACGCGCCCTCGGCCTTGCCGCCGCCGGGCGCCGGGCTGTCGGCGTCCTCGGCGCAGGCAAACCCCCCTTCGGGCAGCGCCAGGTCGCGCAGGACATAGTCGAGGACCTGCCGGGCCACGGGCTCGAACTCCCGGCGGCCCAAGGCCTGCCCGGCCTCCAGGAAATTGACGGCGAGCTGGGCGTTGTCGTAGAGCATCTTCTCGAAGTGGGGCACGCGCCACTGGGCGTCGGTCGAATAGCGGTGGAAGCCCCCGCCCAGATGGTCGCGGATGCCGCCGGCCGCCATGGCGCGCAGGGCGCCCAGGGCGGCGTCGAGCGCCGCTTGGTCGCCCGTCATGGCGTGCCAGCGCAGCAAAAAGGCTTGGTTGGCCGGCATCGGGAACTTGGGCGCGCCGCCGAAGCCGCCGTTGTCGGGATCGACGGAGGCGACGTAGCCCCGGGCGGCGCGCTCCAGCCACTCCTTTTGCGGCGCCTCGGGCGCCGGCGGCGCCGCGGCCGATTGCGACAGCGCCTGCGCGAGCTTGCCGGCGTCGGAGGCCAGCTCGGCGCGACGCTCCTTCCAAAGCTGCGCGATGCGCGAAAGCAGCGCGGCGAATCCCGGCTGGCCGTAGCGCGGAGTCGGCGGGAAATAGGTGCCGCCGTAGAAGGGCTTGAGCTCGGGCGTGAGGAACGCCGACAGCGGCCAGCCGCCCTGGCCGGTCAGCGCCTGCACGGCCGTCATGTAGATCTTGTCGACGTCGGGACGCTCCTCGCGGTCCACCTTCACGGCCACGAAGTCGCGGTTGAGCAGCGCGGCGATCTCCTCGTTTTCGAAGCTCTCGCGCTCCATGACGTGGCACCAGTGGCAGGTGGAGTAGCCGATGGACAAGAAGATCGGCTTGTCCTCGCGCCTCGCCTTCTCCGCGGCCTCGTCGCCCCACGGATACCAGTCGACGGGGTTGCGCGCGTGCTGGAGAAGGTAGGGACTTTTCTCCCCGGCGAGGCGGTTTTCGCGCTCCATCAAGCCAGGATAGCAAAATCGCACAGCGGACCGAATCGGTCGCCCAATGGGCCCTTGGTCCCAAAACGGCCTGGGCCCACTGCCGGGCCCCGCGGGCCCACAGACGCGCGCCCGCCGCGCGCCGCTGTTCTACAATGGGAGCGCGTCGCCGACGCCCGGCGCCGCAACGCCGTTTAAGAAGAGGGATTCGCCATGAGAAAGACGCTGGCCGCCGTTTCCGCGGCGCTCCTGCTCCTGCAGGGGCCGCTGTCAAGCATCGCCTCGGCCGACCCGGGGCTTTTGAACATCGACTGGAGCTCGCTGACGAAGCTGCAGCAAGACGGTTTCCAGCGCGGCGGCTTTCACGGCGGCGGCGGCGGCTTCCGCCCCGGCGGCGGCGGTGGTTGGAACCGCCAGCCGCAGTGGCGCCCGCCGCAAGAGCGCCAACCGCAGTGGCGCCCGCCGCAGCAGCGCCAACCGCAGTGGCGCCCGCCGCAAGAGCGCCAGCCGCAGTGGCGGCCTCCGCAGCAGCGCCAGCCGCAGTGGCGCCCGCCGCAGCAGCGCCAGCCGCAGTGGCGCCAGCCCTCGCAGGGCCGGCCCGGCAACCAGACCCCGCTGCGGCCGGACTGGCCGAGGCGGCCCCAGAATCCCGCCGCCCCGCGCCGCTGGCCCACGCCCGGACGCATGCCCGACGGACGCGTTCCCGCCGGCCATCCCCAGGCGCCGGTCAATCGCCGGCCCCCCGTGTTCCGGCATCCCGCGCCCGTGGCGGGCGGCCCCGCGCGAGTCCGCGGCATCCCGCAGCCGCACTATCTCCAGCACCGAGGCGTCATCGACCGCGTCCGGCGCGGCAACCACGATATCCGCATGCCCGCCCAGGACGACCGCGGCCGGCTGCTGCCCGTCGACCACGGACGGCCGCCGTCCTCGGACAACGCGCGCTTCCTGGACCAGGCCCGCCGCGACGACGGCTTCCGGCGCCGCATGCACGACTGGGACCGGCGCGAGCACGACCGAGACCGCTATTACTGGCACGACGACCCGTGGGGGCACCGCTTCTGCCACTACCACGACCGGTGGGGCTTCGACTGGTACATCTGGTACATCAACGGCCTCGCCATCTCCACGCGCTGGTGCGGCGGCTACTTCTGGTACTACGATCCCGTCTGGGACCGCTGGGTCTATCTCTATGACGGCCGCTGGTGGTATCCCGACCCGTATCAGCCGACCGTGGTCTACGTCTACGAGGGCGGGTCCTACTACCAGTATCAGGACGCGACGGGCGGCGTGGTGCTGCAGCCCGAGGCTCCCGACGCCGGCCAGCCCGCGCAGCCGCAGCAGGACCCCAACGAGAAGACCTACTACAGCCAGGACGGCACGCGCTCGGTACTCGTGACGGGCCCCAACCGCGACGCCTTCCTCTACGACACGGCCAACCCGCCGTCGTTCAACCCGGTGTGGATCGGCCGCGACGTCAGCAACGTGCTGTTTCGCAACGACGCCGGCGGCAGCCTCATCGACATCCTGGTGCTCAGCGACGACGGGACGTTCAACATCTTCGACCCGAACGGCGTGATGCGGCAGGGCTCCACGCCCTCGGCGGCGCCGCAGGCGCCGTCCCAGGCCCCGCAGGACCCGCAGGATCCCAACGCCTCAAATCCGGACGGCGGGTCGGGGCAGCCGCAGGGCCAGATGTACGTGCCGCAGGCGCCGACGCTGGCGCCCTCGACCATGATGGACGGGGCGGCCGCGGGCTCGCTCAAGGACGCGGAGAACACCGGCTACACCTGGTAAGCCCGCGCGAAAAGACGGCGGCCCGCCCCTCCGGGGGCGGGCCGCTCTTTTGCTAGAATCGCGCCGATGGCCGTGGACTGGCGGTTCGTCTTGACGGGCGCCAAGCGCGTCATCGACTCGCGCCCGATGTACGCGCAAGTGGCGGTCACCGACGACTGCAACCTCGCCTGCGCCTACTGCGACGAATACGCCCCCGGCGCGCCCATCGTCGCCCTGGAGACCCTCAAGCGCCGCGTCGACCGCCTCGACGAGCTGGGCGTGCAGGTCTACGACTTTTTGGGCGGCGAGCCGCTGCTGCACCCGGACTTGGCCGCGCTCGTGCGCCACGCCAAGAGCAAGCGCCGAGGCTCGAACCTCGCCACCGTCATCACCAACGGCTTTCTGCTGACCGAGGACAACGTCCGCGCGCTCGGCGAGGCGGGCCTGGACTTCATGCAGGTCTCCGTCGACTCGCTTGCGCCCACGCCGCAGTCGGACAAGTCGCTCAAGTCCGTCCTGCCCCGCCTGCGCATGCTCGCCCAAAAGGCGAAGTTCACCGTCGAGGTGCAGACCGTGCTCAACGAGGAGACCCTGCGCGACTACGAGGCTTTCCGGGCGGCCATGGCCGGCCTGCCTTTCGCCTTCGGCTTCTCCGTCATGCACGGCAAGGGCGGGCGCATCGCCATCCAGGGCGAGAAGTTCCTGAGGGTGCTCGAGAAATACGGGGTCTTCGAGGGCGTCAACTTCTACGGCGAGCACTTGAAGGAGATGCTGCGCGGCGACTTTTCCAGGCCGTGGAAGTGCCTGGCCGGCTTCAAGTTCCTCTACGTCAACGCCCAGGGCGGCGTGCAGTGGTGCGCCCAGCAGCGCGGCGCGGTCTATCCCCTGGAGACCATGACCTTCGCGCAGCTGCGCGCCAACGCCGTGCACAAGCCCTGCGAGGCCGGCTGCGCTCTCGGCTGCGTGCGCATGGTCTCCCATACGCTCGGCGAGCCGCTCAAGAGCCTGGGCGCGAGCGTGGCCTTGGCCGTCGGCATGAGCGCACGGCCGCCGGCCGCGCGCTAGAAGTAGTAGAGCAGGGAGCCGCCGGCTTCCGAATCCGGCACGCGCCGGTCAAGGGTGGCGCGCAGTTCGAGGTCGCGCGCCAGGCGCACGCTGTTGACCAGTCGCAGCCGCTCTTGCGGCGGGCCCCACTGGTATTCGAGATCCGTCGCATCGATGACGATCTTCCAGAAAGGCGCCAGCTCTAGGATCGCCCCCGCCTGGCCTCCCGCGCCCAGGCGCCAGTTCTGGGCAAAGACGGGGCTCAGTCCCAGCTCGGTCTTGGCCATCGCGAACCACACCTCCCGCCGGATCACGTGCGTGGCCGCCGCCATCCCCGCCCCTCCCGTCGTGGCGTAGTACATGCAGTCCGGCCCCTCGCAGCCGAGCTCCTTGGCCTGGTCGACGCCCGTCGAAAACGACCAGGAGGGCTTCTTGACCCACGAGTCCCAGGGCGCCAGCGAAACGATGTCGACGACTTTCAGGCGCTCTAGATAAGGAACGCGGTCCTTGTCGTCGAAGCGCAGCCGCACGTCGCCCATCTCGAGCTGGCTGTCGGGCACGTAGCCGTCGGAAAAGGACGCCAGGTCGTGAAGGGCGGCGCGAAAGTCCACCTCCTGGAACGCGAACTTCTTGGACGCGCCGGCGCCGAAGCCCACGCGCGAGGTGTCGTGGCCGTCCGTCGGGGCCACGGGCTTGGCGACCGGGGGGTCCTCAGGCGAAAGCCCCAGGCGTCCGCGGGCCACCAGCAGCAGGCGCTCCTGGGCGGCGAGATCCGAGGGCAGCTCGTTATAGGGCCCGACGCGCCAACGAAAGAGGTCGTGCGCGCTGTCGAGCGCCAGGGCCTGCCGGGGCTTGGGCAGCGCCGAGAGGGCCGCGACCCCCTCCGTTGTCGGCGTCCGCCCGAGGGCGTCGACTCGCGCCAGCTCCGGCGCGCTCAGCTCGCCGCGCCTGGCCAGCATCTGCGTCTCGAAAGAGGGCCGGTAGCGCGGAGCTTCGGCCAGGCCCGGCACGGCCAGCACGGCGCGCACGGTATCGGCCGGCACCACGCCAAAGCCGAAACCGTCGGCCAGGCGCAGCCGGGGGTCGGCGGCGTCGAGCAGGGTCAAGAGTTGGTAGGAGCAGTTCTCAGAGAAGAAGTAGTAGCCGAAGCGCGCGCTGCCCATCTCCCAGGCGTGGCGCATGAGCTGGGCGACGGACCCGGAGGAGAGGTTCAAGTCATATTCCCAGAGGTCGCGGCTCTCCAGGTTGGTGTATTCCTGGATCTTCATGTAGTAGGGAAACGTCGAGTAGGAGCCCGGGAAGCCTCCCGTGATCCCGCGCCAGGCGTAGAGTAGGGCGTTATGGGTGTTCGCGTTGCCGGCGAAGTTGATCGTGTAGTCGAGCAGGTCCTCGCCCGCCTCGGCGCCCTTGCGGCGCAGGCGCAGGAAGGTGTGGCCGTACATCGAGCCCGGGTTGTCGAGGTAGGCGCTGGCGAAAACGAGCGTCACGCCGCCGGCGTCGATGGTGTCTCGCCACTGGTGATAGCGCGAGCAGTCGGCGCTCGGCAGGCGAGCGGCGTCGAGGCCGAGGCGGCGCGAGAGCCAGTGAAAGCGCGCCGGAAACTGGCAGCGCGCGGCCTGAAGAGGCGGGGCGGGCGCTGGCTCGTAGAAGGCGCGCAAGGTCGCCTCGAGCTCGGCCTCTGGGTCCACGCGGCCGCGCGGCGAAAGAAAGAACGGGCTTGGCGCGACCTCGCTGACTAGGCGGCCCCGGCGGTCTTGGCGGTAGTGGCCCAGCGCCAGCCACTCGCGCCGCCGAGACAAGCCGAGGGCCCGGGCGCGGACGACGGCCGCGTCGGCGTCGGGCGGCATCCTCGCCCGCGCCGC
>DAIDHI010000023.1 GCA_027452025.1 Elusimicrobiota bacterium
CCTCGACGCGCGCACGGCCCGCGCCGCCGGCCGGACGCTCCATCTGACGCGCAAGGAATTCGACCTGCTGGTCTTGCTGATGCAGCGCTCCGGGCGCGTGCTCAGCTCCGCCTTCCTGCTCGAGAGCGTCTGGGGCTACGACTCGGCGCTGTCGCGGGACGGCCACACCGTCGAGGTCCACGTCTGCTCGCTGCGCGCAAAGCTAGGTCCGCGTCTGGCGGGCCGGATCGTGACCGTCTCCGGCCTCGGCTACAGGTTCGGCGGAGCGAATTGACCTTTATGGAGGCGGGGGCCATGACCCAGGAACGATCGGGCGGCTTAGCGTATTTCCTCGCGGGAGCCGCCGTCGGCGCGGCTCTCGGGCTGCTCCTGGCGCCAAGGCCGGGGTCGGAGGCGAGGCACCGCCTAAGGGAGTGGCTCGTGGACGGGCGCCCCGCCGCCGCTCGCCGGTCCCTGCGCAGGCACGGATTTCGTCGTTAGCGATTCATCCAGGAGGTTCATGGGAAATGGCATATCGTGAGCGTGATTACCGGGGCGGAGGCGCGGGCTTCGGCGGCGTCTTTCTGTTCCTCTCCGGCGTGGCGTGCGGGCTTCTAATCGCAACGAAGACGGGCAAGGAGACGCGCGCGCAACTCTCCGAGTTCCTGAACCGCGGCCGCGAGAAGGGACAGGAACTGCTGGGCAAGGGCAAGGACGAGCTGTCGCGTCAGAAGGAAGCGATGACCTCGGAAGGCGGCAAGGAGCCGTTTTACGAGTCGGGCAAATACACGTAACGGTCACGCCAGAGCGCGTGGCGCAAGCCACGCGCTCCGGCGGCGTGCAGGGGCTTGACTGCGTCCGAGAGGCGGGCTAGCCTTCAGGGGGGGGTCGTGTAGATGCCCCTGGATGGAGAATACAGCGCCCAAACGCCTCCTCTCGCTCGACATCTTCCGCGGACTGACGGTCGCGGGCATGATCGTGGTCAACTCCCCCGGCAGCGACGACACCTACGCCTGGGCCGCCCACGCCCACTGGCACGGCTGCACCTTCGCCGACTTGGTCTTTCCTTCCTTTCTCGTCATCATGGGGACGTCTCTGGTGATCTCCCTCAGCCGCCGGCGCGAGCGCGGAGATTCGGTTGGCCGACTGCTCTCTCAAATCTTTCGCCGATCCCTCATCATCTTCGGCCTCGGGCTGATCGCCTCGGCGGTATTCTTCGGCTTGAGCCCCATCCATTACCTGCGCATCCCCGGCGTTTTGCAGCGCATCGCCGTCTGCTATTTCGCCTGCTCGCTCCTCTATCTCTTTACGAGCCTGGAGGTTCAAATCGGGACGCTGGCCGCTCTGCTGCTCGGCTACTGGGCCCTCATGATGCGCGTGCCCGTGCCGGGTTACGGACGCGGCAACCTCACCCCGGCGGGGAACCTGGCCTCCTACCTCGACCGCAGGGTCCTGGGCACCCACATGCTGACCGGCATCGAGGATCCAGAAGGCATACTCTCGACATTGCCCGCCATCGCCACCTCGCTGCTCGGCGTCGTCGCAGGGCAGTGGATCGTTTCCTCGCGGCCCAAGCGCCGGAAAGCGACGCTCCTGCTTGCCGCGGGGCTGTTCTGCGCCGCCGTCGGGCGGCTGTGGGCCGTGACCTTTCCGCTCAACAAGCAGATTTGGACGAGCTCCTTCGCGCTGTTGACCGGCGGCATCGCCCTGATCGGCCTGGGCGCCTGCTACGCTTTCCTGGACGAGAACCGCGGTTGGAAAAGCTGCGTGGGCCGGCCGCTTGAGGTTCTCGGCCGCAACCCTCTCATCGCCTTCTTCGCCTCCGGCCTGTTTTACGGCCTGCAAACGTTCGTCCCTATCAGCCCCGGCAAGCTCAACCTCAAGCTCTGGATCACGGAGCGCTTCTTCGGCGCCTGGCTATCGCCTCCCGACGCCTCCTTGGCGTACGCCTTGGCTTACGCGGCCCTCTGCACCGGGGCGCTGGCCATACTCTATCGCAAGAAAATCTTCGTGAAGATCTGATGCGCTTGCGATCGGCCGCGATGTCATTGGCGGGCTTGGCCGCAGGCCTGCTGCTTCTGGTCGCCGCCGGGGCGGCCTTGACGCCCTGGCTGCCGCCGACGGGCCGGTATCTCTGGCCCAGCCATCGTCAACTAGTGGGATTGCGCTTTCAGCCCGATCCCGTCCTAGGTTGGATTCCCGGACCCGGCCAAGAGGCCCGGCTCTACGAGATCGCCGACGGCCGGACGATCTCCTCCGCCCTTTACTCCATCGACCGCTATGGCCGCCGGATCACCCCAGGGCAAGGCGGCGTCAGGCCGCGTCCATTGCTTTTTTTCGGCGACTCCTATACGTTCGGCTGGGGCGTCGAGGATGATCAGACGTTCCCCTACTATGTGAGCCGGCTAATGCCCCATCACCGCGTCTACAATTACGGCGTCCCCGGCTACGGACCCCAGGGCACCTTGGCCCAGCTCTCGGAGGAAGATTTGCGTTCGCAAATTCCAGAGAGAGAACAAGCCTCGGCCGTCTACTTCTTCATCGACGACCATGTGCGGCGGGCCATCGGCTCGATGTCGTGGGTGGTGTCGGTGGGCCCGAAACCGTTGGGTTACGATCTTCCTTATTTCGCAACGGGTCCGGACGGCCGCCTCGCTCCGCACGGCAGCTTCCGGACGGGCCGGCCGCTTCGGACCGGGCTTTACCAAGCGCTGGCGCGAAGCGTGTTCGTGCGCCATTTCGATCTCGACTGGCCGCCGATCGCAGACTCCGACCTCGAGTTCGTAGCGAGGATGCTCCAACAGTCCAAGGCGTCCTTCCAAACGAGATTCGGCAGCGGACGATTCTACGTGGCTTTTTTTCCGGGTTCGGCCTATGCGCCGCGCTTGGCGCCCATGCTGCGCGCCAAAGGCGTGGAGAGCGTCGTCTTCGATCCCCAGCCGTTCTACCAGGCGCTCGGCAGCGCGACGTTCTTGCCCAACGGGCACTACAGCCCCCGAGCTTATCGGCGCCTCGCGCGCCTGATCGCCGCAGAACTCAAGGCTCGAGGCGTTTAGAGACGGGGGACCACGCGATGAGCCCGGGGCCCACCGAAGAATCGGGGTATTCCCGGCGAGCCGTCTCGCTGGCGTCGAAGGCGCGCCAAGCGGGAAAGCTGGACGGCGGCTGAGGGCCTCGGCGCCCTCACGCCTGTCGCCCCACGCGATGCTTCCAGGCGAAATATCCGTCGTCAAGGAGCATCTCCCGCTCCAGTCCGGACGGGTCGAGCCTGCGGCCGCCGCCGGCCGTGATCGTCGCAGCCGTGAGCCTGTCGGGATGGACCCTGCAGCGGGTCAGAGAGGATCGCAAAAAACGCACGCCTCGGGGAAACGCGGCGTGGAGCCGAAGCCAGAGATCGACGTCCTCATGGCGAAGCCGGAAGCCCTCATCGAAGAGTCCGACCTTGCGCAAAGCGCTGCGCCGGACCATAACGGTGGGAGTGCGCGGCAGAGGGAGGTAAAAGCCGGCCCTGCGCAGCCAGGCGAACCATTTTCGGAATAGCGGCGTCCGCGACGAAAGGCAGTTGCGATGGAGGATCTCGCCCGACGGCCCGACGGCGTCGAAGTCGGTGAAAGACCAGACGACGCGCGGGTCCTCGAAGAGCGCGGCCTGCCGCTCGAGCTTGCCTTCGGTCCAGACGTCGTCGGAGTCCAGAAAAGCCACCAGCGGCGCTGTCGAGGCGCGGATGGCCGCGTTGCGTGCGGCGGCCGGTCCCGACCTGCGGGGCAGGCGAAGCCACCGCGGCTCGGGACGCGCGCCGCGAAGAGCGGGACGGGCGTCCTCGCCGGGCCCGTCCGAAACGACGATCGTCTCCACGCCTGTCCAGCGCTGGGCGGCGACGCTGGCGAGAGCTTCGACGAGCAGGCGCGCCCGGTCGCGCTCCGGGATCACGACGGCGACGCGCGGCCGCTCAGCCACGGGCCAGGTAGGCCGCGCCGCGCTCGGCGAAGCGCCGGCTCAGGACGACGAGCTGGGCGACGAGGAGTTGGTCCGCGAGCAGCCGGCTCTTCGCTTCCATGACCCGCTCCTGCGGGTCGACCCCATCGATCTCCGAGACGGGAAGACCGAAGGAGAGGTCTATTCCCGCGGCGCGCACGCGCTCCAGCCAGTCCCGGAAGACCCCGACCAGGCTGAGGGCGGCGGGCGGCGAGCGCGGGATGACGATGTCGACGAGCGCAGTCACAGCCCAGAACACTTCGAGATAGAACCCGAGCTCGGCCGCACGCCTCAGGTCGGCCCGGCTCATCGTGGACGTCTCCAGGACGCGGCGCGGCGGCTCGCGCTGGTAAATGAGCCCCAGGTCTTCGGCCTCCCGCTGGAAGTCCGACCCGGGCAGGACGAGCGCGTGATACAGTGTCAGCCAATCCGGCCGGGCCCGCATGGCCCATTCGAGGCTCGCCTCGAAGCCGGCGAGGTCGTCTTGCGGAAGCCCGTAGATCAGAGGGATGCTGAGGTGGACGCCGCGCGCGACGTGGCGCAGGTAGCGCAGATTCGCCTCGGCCTTGGCCAGATCGAATGGACGCGAGACGCGTTCCAGCGCCTTCGCGTTGACCGTCTGGACGCCGGCGAAGATTCCGAAGCGCCCCGGCTCGGCCGACATGACGTCGACGACCTCGGGCACGAGGAAGACGGGATTGGTGTTGAAAAAGAGCATGCGATCCGTCCCGCGGGCCGCCTCGAGGAACGCGCGCAGGACGGAGAGACCGCGACGCTTGTTCATCAGGAGGTCGGCGTCGCACAGTTCGATCCAGCGATAGCGGCGGGTCAGGAGTTCAAAATCCGCCGCGACGCGCTCGCTGGGGGCGTAGCGCATCGTCCGAGGGCCCCATTCGCAGAACTTGCAGGTGAACGGGCAGCCCCGGGACGTCTCCAGGAGCGCCTTTTCGCCTCCCGAGCGCTCGACGTTCCCGCTCAGGTAAGGCGACGGCGCCCGCGCCAAGTCGATCTTCTCCGGCTCCTCGGTGCGAACGATGGCGCCGGCCCGCCGAAATGCCAAGCTGCGAACTTCCTCCAGCGGCCGGCCCAGAACCAGTCGCCGCAGCAGCCCGCGAAAAGTCTCCTCGCCCTCCCCCAGCGCCACGAAATCGACGCACGCGTCTCGCTTCAGGATCTCATCGGCCAGAGGCGCGGCCTCCGGGCCGCCGAGCACGATCTCGAGCCCGGGATCGGCGGCCTTGAGGCGCCGGCAAACCTCGAGAGTCTTTTCCAGGTTCCAGACGTAGCAGGAAAAGCCCGCCAACCGCGGACGGACCGCCAGCACTTCGGCGGCCAGGGCCCCCACCGGATTGTCCCTCATCGGCGCCATCAACCTCACGTCGGCCCGCCCGCGCAGTTCGGGATCGGTCAAGGCCCAGGACTTCAGGCAGGCTCCGGCGATGGGCTCATGCTCCGGGGACTTGCGCAAGTCCATCAAGACGACACGGTCCTGGCCCATCGCATTATTCTAGTATATTCGCGAAAATGTGCCTCTCCATCGTGTTCCCCTACGATTGCCACGACGACCCGACGTGGAAATCGGCCCTCAACGGCCTGGCCGGCGGCTACCGGCGCCTGGGCCACGAGGTCGCCATGGCTCTCGATCCCGACGCCGAAGCCGTAGACTCCATCGTCGCGCGCTCGAAGCTCGTACACCTGCACCTCACGGGGCTGCGCAGCGCCGTCGCCTCCGAGGTCGCTCGCTGTTGTCGGCAGCGCGGCGTGACGCTGGGAACCACCGTCCACGACTACCACAACGTCAACGTCGTCCGAGCGGGCCGCATCGTGCTTAGGCAGCCCACCAGAGCGGAACGACGTTGGCTTGGGCAGGTCTTCGACGAGAGCCGGTGGGTGACGGCGCTCTCACCCTTCGTCGCCGCGGAGTTGGGGCGCTGGCTTCCGGCGGCGGCGAAGCGGCTGCGCACGATCCCCGACGGAGTCGAGCCCGCGGCCGCAGGCGGGCCCGTCGCCGGCGGCGGCGCGCCGTTCGCGCTCTGCGTCGCGCGAGGCCTGCCCTATAAGGGCCTCGACGTGCTGCTCATGGCCTGGGCCGCGGTCCGCGCGCGCTTGCCCGGGATCGAGCTGGCGGTCTGCGGCCTCGACGCAGGGTCGCAGCATTACCGGCGCCTGGCCGCCATGCTCGGGTTGGGCGAACGCGTGCGCTTCCTGGGCTACGTGCCGCGTCCAAGGCTTCTCGCGCTGCTGCGCTCCTGCCTGTTCTACGTGCAGCCGTCACGGCGCGAAAGCTTCGGGCTGGCCGTGCTGGAGGCCATGGCTCACGGCAAAGCGGTCCTCGCCACGCGCTGCGGCATCCCCGAAGACCTCGTGATCGACGGCAAGACGGGACTGATGGTCGCCCCCGGGGACGTCGCGGCCCTCGCGCGCGGGCTGGCCGCCCTCGCCGAGCAGCCGGCGCTGCGTCGAGCGCTGGGCCGGGAAGCGCTCGCCCGTTCGCGCGACTACCACTGGAAGCGCGTCGCCGCAGCATATCTGCGGCTCAACCGAGAGTCAAGTAGCGCGAGGCCGCGTCGCTCCAGCGCAGGCCGCTGACGGCGCGGCGGGCCTCCCCGCCCAGCCGCCGGCGCAAGCCCGCGTCGCCGAGCAGCCGTTCCAGGGCCCGCGCCAGCGCCCGCGGGTCGGCGGGCGGGCACAAGAGGCCCGTCCTCTCGTCCTCGATGAATTCCGCCAGGCCGCCGACGCGGCCGGCGACCACGGCCCTGCCGTGAGCCATGGCCTCCAGCGCGGCGATGCCGAAGCCCTCGTGCCGCGAGGGGAGGACGAAGAAAAGGCAGGATCGCATCAGACGCAGGACCTCGGCGCGGGGCGTGTAGCCGCGCAGCGAGACCTCGCGGGACAAACCCAGCCTCCTGGCCAAGCCCTCGTAGGGCCCGGGCAGATGGGGACCGCAGACGATCAGGTCGACGCCCGGGCGCCGCTCTCGAAGCTGCGCCCAGGCCATCAGCAGGACGTCCAGACCCTTGTAATGTCCGCCGTTGGCCACGCACAGGACGTAGGGGCGCCCGCCGTCGTCCGGCGTCGCGCCGATCTCGTCGGGGTCGTAGCCGTTGGGCACGGCCTCGACGCGAACCCTGGGGAAATGCCGCTCGACGTCCGCGGCCACCGAACGCGACACTCCGCTGACCCAGCGCGCGCGCCGCAGCATCCTGCCGAGCAAAAAAAAGGGAAGCCCGCCGTCGCGCTCCGGCAGGAAATTCGCCGCGTTGCCGAAGTCCTGAAAGGTCACCCCGAACGGGACTCTCCTGCTCTCGCAGGCCGCCCAGATCGAGGCGGCCGTGGAGGTCCAGCCGCCGAGCAAGTGAAAATGCACGAAACTCCCGCGAGAAAGCAGCCGCCGCAGACGCCGGAACGCCGGCGTGAGCCGGCGCGGAGGATAGGTCGCGCGTCCCAGGCTGCGCGGCAGCGGGGGCGGCAGGCGCTCTTTTCCGGGATAGTCCTCATCCACCATCAAGCCGGCCGCGACGGTCTCGTGGCCCAGCGCGGAGTAGGCGCGCGCCAGTCCCCCAAGGACCGAGATCGCCGTGGGATTTTCCAGCGCGGCTTGCGTGGCCAGAACTATGCGCATAGCGCCGCGTCCCCCGAATAGAGCGGCCAGTAGTCTCGCGCCGTCGCCTCCCAGGTGCGGGGCGCCGCGGCGGCGCGAGCCCGCTGCCCGAGGCGCCGACACAGAGCGGCGTCCTCCAACAGGCGCAGCAGGCCGTCTCGCAAGGCGGCGACGTTCTCCGCTGGGGCGAGCAGCCCCGTCTCGCCGTCCTCGATAAAATCTTCCGCGCCCCCGCTGCGCGTCGCCAGCACCGCCTTGCCGAAGGACATCGCCTCGAGCACGGCCATCGGCGCCGCGTCGCACCGAGAGGCCAAGACGAAAACCCGAGCCTGCGCGAACAACTGCCACAGGCGCTCCCTGGAAACGACTCCGAGGAAGCGCGCCTTCAGGCCGAGACGGCGCGCCAGATCCTGGTAGTGGCCTCCCGACTCGTCGGCGCCGCAGATCGCGAGTTCCGCGTCGGGACGCTTCTCGAGGACGCCGGCCCATGCGGCGAGGAGGATGTCGATCCCCTTATACGGCGCCAAGCGGCTGACGCAGAGCACCAGCGGACGATCCCCGGCAGGAGGGACCGGCCGCGCTACGGCGTCAAAGCCCCAATGGACGACCTTAAGTCGAGGCTCCGCCCAGGGAAAGGCCGCCGCCAGTTCGGCCCCGCAAAAGCGCGACGGAGCGCCGATCCATTCCGCCCCCGAAAGGATACGGCCGACGAGCCCGACGTGCAGCCTCCACTTCCACGCCGGAAACGGATAGTGGCAGGCGCGCCGCTGCTTCGTGAAGGAATGAAAGGAGATCCCGTAGCGCCTCCTGCGGGCGACGCAGGCCGCCCAGAACATCAGCATGGAGGAGTTGACGCGGTTGCCGGCGGCGGCATGCGCGAAGTCGGCCCAGCCGACGTCCTCCCAGAGGCCGCGCGCCCCCGCCGATCCGCCCGATAGGCGCACGTCATGGCCTTGCCGGCGCAGCGGCGCCGCCAGGCCCTCGAAGACGATCTTGAAAGTGGGCTCGGAGAGGCCGTAAGGACAAAAGAGGAGTATCTTCACCGCGCGCCGGGCCGAACGAGACGCAAGAAGCGCTCCCGCGCCGGCAGTCGGAGCCCCGAAAGCTCCTGGCTGCGGTAGACCGCCAGCAGCTTTCTCTTTCCCTCGAGGAACGGGCGGGCGTCCACGGAAAAGTTCGGGCGCACAGAATCCGCCAGCAGGACCTCGCGGACCGGCCAGGCCGTCAGCCCGCGCCGGGAGTGGGCGGGAAAATAGGAGGCCAGCCCGGAGAAGGACGCCGCGAAGAGCGCGGCCTCGCCGACGGCGCGGTGGTCGGGATGCTTGATCCAGAGCGTGCCCGGGGCTTCGCTGTAAGGCCCAGGATCGAAGGAGCAGAGCACACGGGGCCGGAGCTTGCGCGCGTAAAAGACGAGCCGCTCCTCGAGGCGGCGGCTCGAGCGCGAAACCTCTCCATCGGGAAGGCCGAGGAAGAAAACACCGGCGGCGCCGGCCAGCGCGGCCGCCTGGCGCTGCTCCGCCTCGCGCAGGCGCGCCACGGCGGCGCCCGAGCGGCCGCCCTCGCCGAATTTGCCCCCCGAGGTCGCGACGACCAGGAATATCCGCGCCCCGCGCTCGCGCCAGCGCAGCATCGCCGCCCCGAAGAAGAGCTCGGCGTCGTCGGGGTGCGCCACGGCGATCAGAACCGACGGCCGTTGCTCGCGCAGGCGCCGAGCGGCCTCAAAAACGCGGGGATCAGGCCGCGGCGCACTCATGATAGAGCCTCCGGTACGCGGAGCAGGCCGCCGGCCAGGAGAAGCGCGTCCCGATGCCGCGGGCCCGCGCCCCGAGGCGAGCGCGCAGAGCGCCGTCTTCGGCCAGCCGCCGCATCGCGCCCGCCAGAGCCGTCACGTCGCCCGGGCGAAAGGCCAGCCCGTTGCGACCGTCGTGG
Source organism: Elusimicrobiota bacterium (assembly GCA_027452025.1). GTDB lineage: Bacteria > Elusimicrobiota > Elusimicrobia > UBA1565 > UBA9628 > DAIDHI01. The sequence goes on from DAIDHI010000023.1 coordinate 9,485, forward strand.
AGGTATTCCCTCACGCCGCCGACCTTCGCCGCCGCGGCGGCCTTGCCGCAGGCCATGGCCTCGGCCAGGGCCATGCCGAAGGACTCGCGTCGCGAGGCGCAAACGTAGAAGAGGCACCTCTCCATGGCGGCCAGGACCTGGTCGTGAGGCAGCGGACCCAGCCTCAGCACGCGCTTTTCGAGGCCCAGGCCGGCAATCATGCGGGAAAACCGCCCCGTCGGGTCGTCGCCGCAGAGGACCAGCTTGACCGACGGCAGGAGGTCGGGCAGCAGGTCGTGGAAGGCGAAAAGCAGGAGATCGGTGCCTTTCTGGAAGCACAGCGTCCCGGCCGAGAGGATGAAGGTTCTGGGCAGCCCGCGAGGCCGCGAGGCCGCGGCGCGCGGCGGCGCCGCGCCGTTGGCGACGACTTTCACCCGGCCCGCCAACCGAGGAAAGGAGCGAGCGACAGCCGCCGCCACGAAGCCCGAGACGGCCGTCGTCGCGCGAGCGCGGCGCAAGATGAGCCCGCACCGCGCCAGTGCCTGCGGCCGCGCGGCCAGCTCGGCGCCCTCGAAGGCGTGAAGCGTGGCGAGATAGGGTATGTCGAGCCGCTCGGCCAAATCGGAGAAGCCGAAGTAGTCCGAGCCGCTGAAATGGAAGTGGAGGCAGGAGCAGCCCTCTTGGCGCAGGATGCCGCCGATCTGCGACGCGGCCCGGCGTCGGTGGAGCGGCGACGTCAGGAGGCCGACCTGGTAGCAGCGCACGCCGTGCCGGGTCGTGCGAAGGGGCGCCTCCCTGTCGGCGCGGTTGCGGATGAGGATCGCCTCGTCGCCGGCGGCCCGCAGAGAACGCGCGAGCGCGGAGACGATCACGCCGAAGGCGCGGGCTTCGTCGCGCTCGTCGATGAGGATGGCCACCTTCATCGGCGGCCCTCTCTAGGATATGATGGACGCAGCCGCCGTGCCCGGCAGCAGCGACAGAAGGCCGAAGGAAGTCAACAAGGGCCTGATGTAGCGCTTCTTCCCCCCATCGCCGCCGCGGCGCTTCTTCTTGTCCTTGTCCTCGGCCATGGCCTTCGCCGGAGTCTATGTTATCCGCACATGGCCGTCAAGGCCATCACCAATATCCCATCTGGATGAGGTCGCGGCGCGGGCGCTCGCCCAGCGTCGCAAGCCATGGATCGAGCAGCGTCTCTCCGTCGCGAGCCAGCCGCGCGGCCAGGATGGCCCGGTAGCGACGCGCGAGGGGGGAGGACGGGACGAAGAGGTTGTACCTCTCTCCGGGATCGAGCGACCGGTCGTAGAACTCCTGCGACATGCAGCCGGCGTCCATTCGGCCGTCGCCGCAGACGCTTCGGACCAGATAGGTGAAGCGCGCGTCGCGCACGGAGAAGCCGACGGGGCCCTCGGCGAAGGAAAAGCGCGGTCCGTCCTTGCGGCCCGCGATGAGCGGCAAAAGCGAGCGCCCCTGCACCCCGCGCGCGTCGGGCAAGCCGAGGGAATCCAGGATCGTGGGCATGATGTCGACGCTGCGCACGATCTCTCCGCGGCGGACGCCCGCGCGCGACTTCGGGAACACGAAAAGCAGCGGCACGTGCATCGTCTCGATGTAGTCCTGCGAATGCCGAATCCGGCCGTGCTCCATGAACTCTTCGCCGTGATCCGACGTAACGACAAGGATGGTCTTGTCCGCCAGGCCAAGCTTCTCGAGCTCGTCGTAGAGGGCGCCCACGCCCTGGTCGGCTTGGTAGACGCAGGCGTCGTAGAGGAGGCGGGCGTCGGCGAGGCCGGAGGACGTGCGGATGTCGAAATGGCTCCAATAGGCTTTCGAGCGCTCCTCGTCGACCAGTGGGTCGATCGCGTCCTGCCGCTTCTCCTTCGAAAGGGCCCGGAGCAGCCGTGCCACTGCCCTGCCCCGCCGGCGGGCGTCGGCGATGGAGAACGCCGCCGAGTGGGCGGCGGCGAAATCCGGCGCGAGTTCCCCCACGTCGCCGGCCGCCACATCGGCGTCGGCCGCCCTGACCGCCTCGGCGTAGGTCGGCCGCGGGACGAGAACCGGCCGCGCGGAGAAGCGCCGCACGGCCTGCGCATCCGGCTCGTAGGGATCGTGCGTGCGATAGGTGTGCAGGAACATGAAGAACCGGCGGTCCTTGTGGCGTCTGAGCCAAGAGAGAGCTTCGCTGGTCCAATCGAAGACCGTATCCTTCGGAGGGGCCTCCTCGTCGAAGCCGCGGCCCAGTCCGGCTTCGAGGCTGAGGCTCGGATCCCCGACCAGCGCGGCCCACACCGTGCGATAGCCGTGCGCCTGCAGGACCTGGGCGAGCGTGACCGACCCGGTGCTGAGCGTGTCGATATACATCGTTCTCAGCCCATGCTTCCAGGGATATTGGCCCGTCATGATGGAGGCGTGGCTGGCCAGCGTGGTCGGAAACTGCGACAGGTCATTTTCGAACAAGACCCCGCGGGAAGCCAGGCGGGAGAGGTTCGGCGAGGTATCGCGACCGTATCCGTAGGCGCTGAGCGCGTCTGCGCGCAGGGTATCGATGGAGAGCAGGATGACGTTGCAGCCCGGGCAGGCGTAGGAGTTGGCCGCGGCGCCAGCGGAGTTCGCCCCGAAGACGGCCGCAAGCGCGAGCAGGCCCGCGATCATCGCCCGCCCGGAAACGGCGCGGCCGCCGAGCCGCGGCCGCCCCTCCATGCGCTCAAGGAAACGGCCGGCGCCCGCGGATCGCCCCCGACGACGCGGCCGGGCAGACGAAGCGGCACGGTCAGGAAGCCCCCGGCGAAAGAGTCCCTGGGCACGCGGCCCGAGACGCGCGCATGCCGATGGAGAAGACTGGGCCGGACGCGAAAAAGCAGCGCGTCGCCCGGCCGGGAGACCTGCGCCGCCTGGCGCGGCGTCCGAGCGCCCGCGCGCGTCCGCAGCTGCAGGCCCCCGCCGCGGACCCGCGCCCGGCTCAGATCGATGCTGATCGCCGCCGACACGATGCCGTCCTCGGCGTCGCTGTGCCACTTCAAGCGATGGCGCGCGCCGGGCACATGCCTGCGAATCTTTCCGCTGCAGCCGCGCACGCGATCGCCGGTCAGATATCCGACCAGCTTGAGCATGGCCGGATCGTTGAGATGAAAGCACAGGGCGGCGGCCAGCGAACCGTCGCGAAGGCCCAGGCACCGGTCATAAGACGTGCGCTTGGCCTGGAAGCGCGCCCGCCGCAGGCGGCGCCGCAAAGCCTCGAGCAGCGGCGCTTCGAGCAGTCCCGGCAGAGCGATCCAGTGCTCGCGACGAAAGCGCCCGCGCAGAGCCGCCAGCTCCCGACGGTGGCGCAAGACTCGAAATCCCGAACGGCCGAGGCGCGCCACGGGCCCCGAGACGTTCATCGCGGCAGCAGCTCCACGTTGACCGGGGTCCCCGCCGCGGCGCGAAAGCGCTCGAAAGCGAGTCCGGCCATATCCATAGGACGAACGGGGCCCTTCTCGGCCGCCGTGATCCCGTCGGCGAGGAGGTGATGAGTCCAGCGGCCGGCGTTTTCAATGGAGCGGATCAGGGCGCGACAGTCCTCGGCCGCCAGAAGCGGGAAGCTGATGACCTCGGGGATCTCCTCGCGTATCTCCATCGGCGTCTCTCGAAATGGAAGCAAAACCGACGGCGTGCGGCCAAGCCTCGGCTTGCCAATCGGCCCGGACAACGACTAATCTAGTGCGCGGGATGAGGCTCATTCTGATTCTAACGCTGGCGGCCGCGCGCCCGGCCTTGGCCGGAGCGCAGAGTTTCGACGTCCTCGTCGCTCGAGCCGCGGGGCTGGAAGCCGCCGGCCGCTACCAGGACGCGGCCACGCTTCTCAAGCGAGCCTGCGCGCTGCGACCGGCCGAGTATGGCGCGCGCATGCGCCTGGCCGAAGACTACGTTCGCCTAGGCCGACTGGCATCGGCAAAGGCGCAGTTCCGCCTCGCGCGAGAGATCGCGCCCCGCCAAGCCGACGCCTACGTCGCTGAAGGCTACGCCGAACTCGACGCCGGGAAATACTCCGACGCCCGCAGAGCTTTCGCCGATCTCATCGCCGTGGACACGGCTTCTTTCGCCGGCTACCATCACATGGGCGCCTTCCTGAGCTTCGCGGGGCGACCGAACGAGGCCGAGCCCTACTTCCGAAAGGCGATGATGCTGCTCGAATCGGACCCGCGGTCGTCTCCCCGAGATCGTCTGCATTCCCTCACCTGGCTGGGGATGACCCTTCTCAAGCAGCGACGCCTAGGCGAGGCCGAACGCGTCCTGCGGCTCGGCCTGCAAAGCGCCTCTCGTTCGGCCGACACGGCGGATTACCGAGCCACATTCCTCGAGGCCCTGGCTCTGTTACGCGCAAAGCAAGGATGCGACCCGGAGGCCGAGGGACTTCTGCTGCGCGCTCTCTCCGTCGCCACGAAGGCGAGGGACGGACTTAGCCGCGCAGAGATCCTTTCGCAACTCGCTGGGCTTTACCTTCGGCGACGACGGCTGGACCGCGCCCGCGGCGCGACGAACGAACTGCTTGCCACGCCGCAGACCGTGCTCCAAGACGGATTGACCGAAGGCTCCGGCGCCGCCGCCCAGTGGTTCGAGGAACTTGGCGCCGCGTGGGCGAAGGCGGGGGATCGGGCCATCGCGCGGCGCTGCTACGCGCGAGTGCTCTCTTTCCCAGGGCTGCCCGACTTCGACGAAGCCAAGCGCCAGGCGTACGTCGCCGTCTCCCAGCTGGAACGGCGCCCATGAAGCGCGTCGCCGTGATCGTCATGCCCTGGGTCGACGCCGAGTATTGCCCCCTCGGGGCGGCGAGCCTCAAGTCGTATCTGGAGGCGCGCGGCGTCGCGACGGACGTCCTCTACTTCAACCTGCTGATGGCCGACCGCCTGGGGGCGGGACTCTTCCGGGCCTTGTCGCGCAGCGACGAGCCCTGGCCCGAGTGGCTTTTCAGCCGGACGCTTTTCGGCGCGGAGCTTCCCGACTTGCGCGACCCCGGCCTGCAAGAGTTCCTGCGCGTCGCGGGCCTGAGCACGGCGCGCTGGCGGCGGCTGGCCCGCGAGGAAACACCGGCCTTCCTGCGCGACTGCCTCGCCGACGCCGATTGGCGCCGCTACGATCTGATCGGTTTTTCCAGCTCCATGCACAGCCACGCCGCCTGCCTCGCCTTGGCCAAGGACCTCAAGGACCGGCACCCGGAGACTCCGATCGCCATCGGCGGCCCCAACGCGTCGGGCCCGATGGGCCGCGAGACCCTGCGCGGCTGCGCCTGGATCGACTACGCCGTCGACGGCGAAGGAGAGGAAGCGCTGCTGTGCCTGGTCCAAGGCCGGCGTCCGCCCGCCCAAGCCGTCGTTTCCGCGCCCGTGGACTTTGCCTCCACCCCGCCGCCGGATCACGGCGACTATTTCCGCCAGCGCGCGAAGCTGCCCGGCCTGGCGACCGGGACGCCGCGCGTGACGTTCGAGGCCTCGCGCGGCTGCTGGTGGGGCGAGAAACAGCACTGCACCTTCTGCGGCATTCCCGACGAGGCGCTGCGCTACCGCTCCAAGCCGGCCGCCGCCGCCGCCCGCGAGATCCTCGAGCTCAGCCGCCGCCATCGAACCGGCCGCCTGCACGCCTGCGATCTCATCATGAGTCTCGACCATCTGGGCGGGCTCACCTCGGAGCTCGCGTCGACCCGCCGCCGCGAGGGCCTCGATCTCGAGCTCTATTTCGAGGTGAAGTCCAACCTGGCTCCGGAGCATTTCGAGGCGCTGGCGCGCGCCGGCGTCCTTCGCATCCAGCCCGGCATCGAGAGCCTGAGCACCCCCACCCTGCGCCTCATGCGAAAGGGCGTCAGCGCGATCCGCAACGTTCAGACCCTCAAGCTCGCCCTCGCTCACGGCATCGAGGTGAACTGGAACCTGCTTCACGGTTTTCCCGGCGAGGACGCCGCCGAGTTGGACAGCCAGGCGCGCCTGGTCCCGTCGATCACCCACTTGGCGCCGCCGCGCAACTTCGCCCCCGTTCGGCCCGATCGCTTCAGCCCCTATCAGGCCGAGCCGGCCCGCTTCGGCCTCAGGCCTCCGGTGCCGGCGAAGGCCTACGAAAAGATCTATCCGCGCGGCCGCTTCCGCCTCGAAGACCTGGTCTACTTCTTCCGATTCGCCGAGAAGCGCGCGAAAGCCGGCGGGGCGCGCGGCCGGCTCGAGCGGGCCGTCGCCTCCTGGAGCCTGGCTTGGCCGCGCAACTTCTTCGCCTGCCGGCGCGGCAGCGGCTTCGTCGAGCTCTTCGATTCCAGGCCTCTGCGCCCGGGCGCGGGCTTGGAGGTCAAGACGGACGTTCTCACGGGGCTCGAGGCCGAGCTCTTCCGCCTCTGCGAGACGATCCGGACCCTGCCGGGCCTGCTCGCGGCCGTCCCGGACCGGACGCCGGCTTGCGTCCGCCGCGCGCTGGCCGGCATGACCCGCCGGCGCTGGCTCATGAGGGAAGGGGACTCCTACCTCGCACTCGCCGTCCCCGTCTCCCGCCTGCCGCCTTCCCAGCGCTGGGCCTTCGAACGCCTCGTCGACGGCGCGGTCGCCGCCATCCGGCCGAAGAGGCCGGTTGGCTACCCTTCGCCAATTTGATACAATTCCCAGCAACCTAAATTTCCTTCCCGGAGGTTGGCATGGCATTCTTCATCGGCCGCGACCGCGAGGCTCGCAGAGCCTACGGATTCGACGAGATCGCTCTGGTCCCTGGCGAGGTAACGGTAAATCCCGAGGAAGTCGACACCTCCCTCAGGATCGGGGACCTGAAGCTGGAAATCCCCTTCCTGGCCTCGGCCATGGACGGCGTCGTCGACGTCCCCTTCGCGATCGCGATGGGCAAGCTCGGAGGCCTGGGCGTCCTCAACCTCGACGGCATCAACACGCGCTACGAGAAGCCCCGCGAGGTCGTCGCCCAGATCGCGGGCGCCGGCCCCGAGGAATCGACCAAGCTGGTCCAGGAGCTCTACCGCCAGCCCGTCAAGGAAGACTTGATCGCCCAGCGCGTGTCGGAGATCAAGAAGGCCAAAGTCCCCTGCGCCGTCTCCACGATTCCGCAAAACGCCGCCAAGTACGGCCCGATCGCCGAGGCCGCGGGCTGCGACGTTTTCGTCGTCCAGTCGACGGTGACCACCGTGCGCCACAAGGCCACGCGCTACGTCCCCTTCGACATCGCGAAGTTCTGCAAGAAGATGAAGATCCCCGTGATCGTCGGCAACTGCGTGACCTACTCGGTCGCGCTCGAGCTCATGGAGGCGGGAGTCTCGGGCCTTCTCATCGGCGTCGGGCCCGGCGCGGCCTGCACCACGCGAGGCGTGCTCGGCCTGGGCGTGCCGCAGGTCACCGCCACCGTCGACTGCGCCGCGGCCCGCGACTTCCATTATAAGCGCTCTGGCAAATACGTCCCGATCATCACCGACGGCGGGATGTCGACCGGCGGAGACATCTGCAAGGCCGTCGCCTGCGGCTCCGACGGCGTCATGGTCGGCTCGGCTTTCGCGCGCACCAAGGAAGCGCCCGGCCAGGGCTATCACTGGGGCATGGCCACGCCGCACTCGAACCTTCCCCGCGGCACCCGCATCCACGTGGGCATCACCGGCTCGCTCGAGGAGATCCTCTACGGTCCGTCCCGTCTCGACGACGGCTCACAGAACCTCGTCGGGGCGCTGCGCACCTGCATGGGCTCGGTGGGCGCCTCCACGATCCGCGAGATGCAGACCACCGAGATCATCATCGCTCCCTCGATCAAGACCGAGGGCAAGATCTTCCAGCGCACGCAGCGCATCGGCATGGGAAAATAGTGGGGCGGACCCTCGAGCTCAAGACTTCCGGCATCGTCATACTGGACTTTGGAAGCCAGTATACCCAGCTCATCGCCCGGAGGCTTCGGGAGCTCGAGGTCTACGCCGAGATCCTGCCCTTTTCCGCGCCGCTCGAAAAGGTCCTCGAGCGGCGGCCGGCCGGCCTCATCCTCTCCGGCGGCCCCGACAGCGTCCATCGCCGGGGCTCGCCCCGGCCGGACCCCCGCATCTTCGATGCCGGCCTGCCGATCCTCGGCATCTGCTACGGCATGCAGTTGCTCGTGGCCCTGCACGGCGGCGAGGTAGCCCCGGCCGCCAAGCGCGAGTACGGCTTTGCCAGGCTCGAGATCACCGGGAATTGCCCGCTCTTCGCCGGACTCTCGGGAAGGCCGCAGGTCTGGATGAGCCACGGCGACGGCGCCCGGGCGCTGACCAACGGCTTCAAGGTGGTCGGCCGCACCGAGACCGCCCCTTACGCCGCGATCTCCGACGACGCAAGAAGTGTTACGGCGTCCAGTTCCACCCCGAGGTCGTTCACACGCCCGAGGGGGCGCGCCTGCTGGAGAACTTCGCGCGCAAGGTCTGCGGCCACGCCGAGCGCTGGACGATGTCCTCGCTGCTCGAGCGGCAGGTGGCGGCGATCGGCGAGCAGGTGGGCGGCGGGCACGTGGTCTGCGCGCTTTCCGGCGGCGTCGACAGCTCCGTGGCGGCCGCCCTCATCCACCGCGCGATCGCAAGCCGCCTGCACTGCGTCTTCGTGGACACCGGGCTGCTGCGCGAGGGCGACCGAGAGCGCGCCGAGAAGCACCTCGGCGCGGCCTTGGGCCTCAACCTCAAGGTCGTCGACGCGTCCAAGCTCTTCCTCTCGCGCCTGGCGGGCGTGCGCGATCCCGAGCGCAAGCGCAAGATCATCGGCAGGACCTTCATCGAGGTCTTCGACCGCGAGGCCAAGCGCCTCAAGGGCGTGGAGTTCCTCGCCCAAGGCACGCTTTATCCGGACGTCATCGAGTCGGTCTCCGTGCACGGCCCTTCCGCCGTCATCAAGAGCCATCACAACGTGGGCGGCCTGCCGAAAAAGATGAAGCTCAAGCTCGTCGAGCCCCTGCGCTTCCTCTTCAAGGACGAGGTGCGAAAGCTCGGCCGCGAGATGGGCCTGCCGCAGGAGCTGTTGGGCGCGCATCCGTTCCCGGGACCAGGACTGGCGATCCGGGTCCTCGGCGCCGTGACCCCGGATCGGCTCAAGGTCCTTCGCCGCGCCGACCAGGTTCTGCGCGAGGAACTGCGGGCTTCCGGTTGGTACGACAAGACCTGGCAGGCCTTCGCCGCGATTTTGCCCATTCGCTCGGTCGGCGTCATGGGCGACGAGCGCACCTACGAGAACACCATCGTGCTGCGCAGCGTGGATTCCGTCGACGGCATGACGGCGGACTGGTCGCGCCTGCCTCACGAGCTCCTTCAAAAGATCTCCAGCCGCGTCGTCTCCGAGGTCAAGGGCGTCAACCGCGTCGTCTACGACGTGACCTCCAAGCCTCCGGCGACCATCGAGTGGGAATGAACGCCTTGCTCGCCAAGACCGACATCGAAGGGCTCAAGCTCCTGCGCCGGGGCAAGGTGCGCGACGTCTACGCCGTCGGGCAGGACAAGCTTCTGCTGGTGGCCACCGACCGCCTTTCGGCCTTCGACCACATCCTGCCCACGCCGGTCCCGGGCAAGGGCGAGATCCTGACGCGCATCAGCGCCTTTTGGTTCGCGAAGACCGCGGACATCGCGCCCAACCACATGATCAGCGCGGACTTGGGCGAGATCCGCGGCGAGCTGCCGCGCGACGTCCGCCTCGACGGCTCCTTCGACGGGCGCACGATGCTCGCGTGGAAGGCGCGAAGGCTCGACGTCGAGTGCGTCGTTCGGGGCTATCTCGCGGGGTCTGGATGGAAGGAATACCAGAGCTCCCGGACCATTTGCGGGCAAAAGCTGCCCGAAGGGTTGCTCGACGCCTCCAAGCTTCCGACGCCGATCTTTACGCCCGCGGCGAAAAACGACAACGGACATGACGAGAACATCTGTCTGAGCGACTTCACGAAGGTTGTCGGCGGCGACGAAGTCGCCGCCGAGGCTCAGCGGCTCTCGCTCAAGCTCTATGCCTACGCCGCCGAGCTGCTGAGCTCGAAACAGCTGCTCCTCGCGGACACGAAATTCGAGTTCGGCCTGCGGGGCGGCAAGCTCATCGTGATCGACGAGCTGCTGACCCCCGACTCCTCGCGGGTCTGGGAGGCCGGCTCCTGGAAGCCCGGGACGACGCCCGCCTCTTTCGACAAGCAGTTCGTGCGGGATTATCTGGAACGCAGCGGCTGGGACAAGGCTTCGATCCCGCCGGCGCTGCCGCAAGACGTGGTGGACGGCACGATCCGCCGCTACCGCGAATTCCTCGGGAAGGTGACCGCATGAGCGTCAACGGGAAGGCCAACGCAAGCACCTATTCCGTCGAGGTCCGCCTCAAGCCCGACTTTACCGACGCCGAGGGCGCCGCCGCGCTGGCTCTGCTTTCCGGAGCGGGTCTGGCGGCCGCCAAGGAGGTGCGCGCCAGCCGCCTCTACCAACTGCGCGGCTCCGTCAACCTCGGCCACGTCCAGCAGGCCGCCCGAGACCTGCTCTGCGACCCGGTCACCCAGGAGTTCCGCGTCCTGAGCTCCGCGTCCGCCGTGCTCAACGGCATGAGCCATTGGCGCGTCGAGGTGTGGCTCAAGCCCTCCGTCTCCGATCCCGTCGGCGATTCGGTCAAGGACGCGATGTCGGACCTCGGACTGCCGGCGCCCGACAGCGTCAGGGTCGGGACGGCGTATTTGATCGGCGCCAAATGCGGCCGCACCCAGCTCGAGAAGGCCGTGGCGCGCGCCCTGGCCAATCCGGTCATCCACCGCTTCACCGTCTCGGAGACCCATCCATGAGCACGCTCGCCGCCGCCCAGCCGCAGGCCCTCTCCGCGCTCGACGACGAGGAGCTCGCGTTCAACACGCGCGACGCGAGATCCCTGCGCGAGCTCAGCGCCCGGCGCCTCTGGTCCTTCAACGACGCGGAGCTGGCCGCGATCCAGGCCCACTTCAAGGCCGCGAAGAGAGAGCCGACCCTGGCCGAGATCGAGACGCTGGCGCAGACTTGGTCGGAGCACTGCAAGCACAAGGTCTTCAACGGCCGCATCCGCTACTCGGGGCCTGCGGGCTGCGGCTCTTCCAAGAAAACGAGCATGATCAAAAGCTTGTTCGAAGAGACCATCGTCAAGGCGACCAAGCGCGTCCAGAAGCCGTGGTGCCTCTCCGTCTTCAAGGACAACGCCGGCGTCGTGTCCATGGGCCCGGGCAGCCGCTGGGCGCTGGCTTTCAAGGTCGAGACCCATAACCATCCCTGCGCGATCGAGCCCTACGGCGGCGCGGAGACGGGCGTCGGCGGCGTCATCCGCGACGTCCTGGGCGTGGGCCTGGGCGCCAAACCCGTGCTCGGCACCGACGTCTTTTGCTTGGCCCCGCCCTCCTATGCCGGGGCGCTGCCCGAAGGGACATTGGCTCCGGCCCGCACCCTGCGCGGCGTCGTCGCCGGAGTGCGCGACTACGGCAACCGCATGGGCATCCCCACCGCGGGCGGCGGCATGTGGTTTGACGAGGGTTTCCGCCTCAATCCCCTGGTCTTCGTCGGCACCGTCGGCGTCCTGCCGGCTTCGGCGGTCAAGAAGGAGGTCAAGCCGGGGGACCTCATCGTCGCCGCGGGCGGCCGCACGGGCCGCGACGGCCTGCACGGCGCCACGTTCTCTTCCGCCGCGCTGGGCGAGGACGCTCCGGCCTCCGCGGTCCAGATCGGGCATGCCCTCAACGAGAAGCGGCTGCTCGACGCCCTCATGGCGGCGCGCGACCAGCGGCTCTACCGCAGCCTGACCGACTGCGGCGCGGGCGGCTTCTCGTCGGCGATCGGCGAGATGGCCGCCTCCGGCGGAGCGCTCGTGCGGCTGGAGGAGGCCCCGCTCAAGGCCTCGGATCTGCAGCCTTGGGAGATTTGGCTCTCCGAGTCGCAGGAACGCATGATCCTGGCCGTGCCGCCGAAGAATCTCAAGGCGCTGCAGGAAGTCTTCGCCGCGACGGGCTGCGAGACGGCCGTGCTCGGGCAGTTCACTCGCACCGGGCGGCTGGTCGTCAAGCATCATGAGGAGACCGTCGTCGATCTCGATGTGAAGTTCCTGCACAAAGGCCTGCCGAAGGTCGAGCGCGCCGCCGTCTGGGAAGCGCCCAAGAGCGCCGCCGCGAAGACCCCGTCGCCCAAGCGCAAGCCCGCAGAGACGCTGCGGCTGGCGCTGTCGCACCTCAACGTTTGCAGCCGCGAGTGGATCATACGGCAGTACGATCACGAAGTGCAGGCCGGCACCATCATCAAGCCCTTGCAGGGCGTGCGCCACGACGGCCCGGGCGACGCCTGCGTGATCTGGCCGCAGGCCGCGACGCTCGACTGGGCCTCGCACGCCGGCTTCGCCGTCTCGCACGGCCTCAATCCCTCCTACGGCAAGGCCGATCCCTACCGCATGGCCCTGGCCTGCGCCGATGAGGCGCTGCGCAACCTCCTGTGCGTCGGCGCCGACGTCTCGCGCGCAGCCTTCCTCGACAACTTCTGCTGGGGCAGCCCCGACGAGCCCTCGCGTCTCGGCGCCCTGGTGCGCGCCGCTCAAGGCTGCCACGACGCCGCCGTCGGATTCGGCGTGCCGTTCATCTCCGGCAAGGACAGCTTCCACAACCAGTCGCGCGACGTCGACGGCCGGCAGCTGGCCGTTCCGGGGACCTTGCTCATCTCCGCGCTGGCCCCCGTCTTGGACGTGCGCAAGGCGCTCACGATGGACGTCAAGGGGCCGGGCAACGGCCTCTATCTCGTGGGCTCGACCAGCGAGGAACTGGGCGGCTCGCTCTACGCCGAGCTCGAGGGGTTTTCGGGCGGCGCCATCCCGCAGGTGGACCCGCGCACGGCCCTGCAGAGCTTCCGGGCCGTGCAGGCCGCGATCGCCAAGGGACTGGTCCTTTCGGCCCACGACTTGTCGGAAGGCGGCCTGGCCGTGGCGGTCGCCGAGATGTGCTTCTCGGGGGAATTCGGCGCCACGATCGACCTCGACGAGGTGCCGCACAAGGGCAGCATCTATTCCAACGAAGTGCTGCTCTTTTCCGAGAGCCAGAGCCGCCTGCTGCTCGAGGTGGGTCCCGAGAAGGAGGCGGCCTTCCTGCGCCTCGCCAAGGGCTGCGCCAGGCGCATCGGCGCGACGGTGGCCAACCCCGTGCTCAAGGTGATCGGGCTCGACGGCATCGTGGCCCTCGAAGAACCGCTGTCCGCGCTCAAGACGGCCTGGCAGGCCCCCTTGCCGGAGGCGCTGCGTTGAAAGCGCCGAAAGTCCTGATCCTGCGCGCCGCGGGGACGAACTGCGAGCTGGAAACCTTGAACGCCTTCAAGGCGGTCGGCGGCAACCCGGAGCTCGTCGACATCGCCGCCTTCAAGAACCCCAAGATGCGCGTGCTCAACTACGACCTCTGCGTCATCCCCGGAGGATTCTCCTACGGCGACGACGTGGGCGCCGGACGGATCTTCGCCAACCGGATCAAGCTCTATCTGCGCGACCTCAAGAACTTCGTGCGCATGGGCCGGCCCGTCATCGGCATCTGCAACGGCTTCCAAGTGCTGGTCAAGGCCGGCCTCTTGCCCTGCGTGCCCAGCGGCGAGCAGACGGCGGGCTTCACCGTCAACGACTCCGGCCGCTTCGAGGCGCGCTGGGTCCACCTGCGCATCAACTCCCAAAGCTCCTGCCTGTTCTTCAAGGGCCTGCCCGAGATGATCGAGCTGCCGGTCGCCCACGGAGAGGGCAAGTTCGTCCTCAAGAGCCCCCGCCACCTCGAGGAGCTCAAGCGCAACAAATCCATCGCCCTGCAGTACGTCGCCGACGACGGCAAGCTCGCGGGCTACCCCTACAACCCGAACGGCTCGATCTTCAACATCGCCGGCCTGTCCAACCCCGAGGGCAACTGCCTCGGGCTCATGCCGCACCCGGAGCGCTTCACGGCCATCCACCATCACCCGAACTGGACGCGCCAGACGTTCATGAAGGCCGCCGTCGGCCTCGAAATGTTCCGCAACGCCGTCGAATACTGCCGGTAGTCTTTCTCGAAAGGTATACTTAAGGACCCATGTGCGGCATCTTCGCCGTCTGCGATCATCCTGACGCGGCGTCCCTGACCAACCTCGGGCTTTTCGCGCTCCAGCACCGCGGCCAGGAGTCGGCGGGCATCGTCACGGCCTATAAGGGAGAGCTGCTGGCCCACACGGGCATGGGCCTGGTTTCCGAGGTCTTCGACCGCAAGCGCCTCGAACCCTTGATCGGCCGCTGCGCCATCGGCCACGTGCGCTATTCGACGACCGGAGCCAGCCACCTCAAGAACGCCCAGCCGCTCGTCTTCAAGGCCATCCACGGCGCTCTCGCCATCGCGCACAACGGCAACCTCACCAACGCGATGGAGACCAAGGCAAGGCTGGAGAAGCGCGGGGCGATCTTCCAGTCCTCCACCGATTCCGAGGTCATCGTCCATCTTCTCGCCCGCGCCGCGGGACCGATCGAAGACGCCGTCATCGAAAGCCTGCGGCAAGTCGAGGGAGCCTACTCGCTGCTGTTTCTCACGCCGGAGAAGATGATCGCCGCCCGAGACCCCTACGGCTTTCGGCCGCTCATTCTCGGCCGACTGGGCAAGGCCCACGTCCTGGCCTCGGAGACTTCCGCGCTCAACCTGATCAAGGCCGAGGTCGTGCGCGAGATCGAGCCGGGAGAGGTCGTCGTCGTCGAGGGCGGCCGCCTCAAGAGCCTCAAGCCGTTCAAGCCCGCCGCCCGCCCGGCGCGCTGCGTCTTCGAGCAGGTCTATTTCGCGCGCCCCGATTCCACGATCTTCGGGCGCAACGTCCAGGCCGTGCGCCGGGAGCTCGGCCGCGCGCTCGCGCGCGAGATGGCCGGAGTGTCGGCCGACATCGTCGTGCCGGTGCCCGATTCCGGCGTGGCCGCCGCTTTGGGCTTCTCCGACGTTTCGCGCATCCCCTTCGAGATGGGGCTGGTGCGCAGCCACTACGTCAGCCGCACGTTCATCAAGCCCACTCAGGAGCTGCGGGAGCTCGCAGCCTCGCTCAAGCTCGCCCCGGTCCCCGAGACCCTGCGCGGCAAAAGGATCGTCCTCATCGACGACTCCATCGTCCGCGGGACGACCTCCCAACGCGTCGTACGAAGCCTTCGCGCCTGCGGCGTGCGCGAGATCGTCTTCGGCATCACCAGCCCGCCGATCGTGTCGCCCTGCTATTACGGCATAGACACGCCGCGCGCTTCCGAGCTCATCGCCAACCGCCATTCTCTCGAGGACATCCGCCGCTTCCTCGACGTCGACAAGCTCCATTACCTGAGCCTCGACGGGATGCTACAGGCCGCGGGCGGCGGCCCCGACGGCTATTGCGCGGCGTGCTTTACCCGGGTCTATCCGACGCCCATCCCCGACTACCAGGCGCCCGAGCCGGCCAAAGCCGCCGGAAAATCCGAGCCCGACCGGCGCAGCCTCCTGTGAGCTCCGGGCCCGACTTGACGGTTCTCCTGCTCGGCTCGGGAGGCCGCGAGCACGCCCTGGCCTGGAAGCTCGCGCAGAGCCCGCGCCTCAAGAACCTCTACGCCCTGCCCGGCTCCGATGCCCTTTCGCAATGGGCCCAGACGATCCCCGGAGATCCCTGCGACGCCGAAGCCGTCATCGCCGCAGCCTCGGCGGCGCACGCCAAGCTCGTCGTCGTCGGCCCGGAAGCGCCGCTGGCGGCGGGCGTCGCCGACGCGCTGCGCGCCGAAGGCGTCGCCGTCTTCGGCCCTGGCCGCGCGGCCGCTCGCTTGGAGTCCTCCAAGGCCTTCGCCAAGCAATTCTTGCGCCGTCACGGCGTGCCCACGGCCGATTACGAGGCCTTTTCGGACGCGGCCCGCGCCCGCGACGCCGTGCGCCGCGCCGAATTGCCCGTCGTTGTGAAAGCCGACGGTCTGGCCTCCGGCAAGGGCGTACGCGTCTGCCAGACGCGGGAAGAGGCCTTGGAGGCCGTCGCCGACTTCATGGAACGCGACGTTCTCGGCGACGCCGGCAGGACCGTCGTCCTCGAGTCCTGCCTGACCGGACCGGAAGCCTCCGTCATGCTCCTGTGCGACGGGCGAGACTATCGGCTGCTGCCCGCCGGCCGGGATCACAAGCGCCTCAAGGACAACGACCTCGGGCCCAACACCGGCGGCATGGGAGTCCTCGCCCCGGCGCCCATCGATCCCGGCGCGATGACGCTCATCCGCGCCCGCGTCCTCGACCCCGTCATCGCCGGCCTGCGCGAGGACGGCCTGGACTTCCGAGGCCTGCTCTACGTCGGCTTGATGCTCTCGCCCCAGGGGCCGCAGGTCCTCGAGTTCAACGTCCGCTTCGGGGATCCCGAGACCCAGGCCGTGCTGCCTTTGTTGCGAAGTGACCTGCTCGACCTGTGCTGGGCCTGCGCGCAAGGAGACCTCCGCGGCCGCTTCGTCGAACAAGCCCCGGGCGCCTGCGTGAGCGTCACGCTGGCCTCCGCCGGCTACCCCGGCAAGCCCGAGACGGGCCGCGCCATCTCCGGCCTGGACGCCGCCTCCCAGGACGCCCTCGTCTTCCACGCCGGGACTCGGCTGGAGGCGGGGCGCTGGGTGAGCGCCGGGGGACGGGTCCTGAGCGTGACCGCCGTCGGCGCGAACCTCGGCCAAGCCCGCGACAAGGCCTACGCCGCGGCCTCGCGCATTCATTTCGAGGGCATGCAGCTGCGCCGCGACATCGCGTCCCGGGAGCCCGCGCTGCGATGACTCCAAGGCCCGTCGTCGGCATCATCATGGGAAGCAAGAGCGACTGGGAAACCATGCGCGAGGCCAGCCGCGTCCTGACGAAACTCGGCGTGGCTCACGAGACCAAGGTCGTCTCCGCCCACCGCACGCCCGACCTGCTCTTCGCTTACGCCGCCTCGGCCGCCGCCCGGGGCCTCAAGGTCATCATCGCCGGCGCGGGCGGCGCGGCGCACCTGCCGGGCATGGCGGCGGCCAAGACCGCCCTGCCCGTGCTCGGCGTGCCCGTGGCGTCCAAGGCCCTCAAGGGCCTGGACTCGCTGCTTTCCATCGCGCAGATGCCCAAGGGCGTGCCGGTCGGCACCCTGGCCATCGGGCCCTCCGGCGCGGCCAACGCCGGGTATCTCGCCGCGCAGATCCTCGCCCTGGAAGATCCCGCGCTTCGGCGGCGCGTCGAGGCTTTTCGCCGCCGCCAGACCAGCGACGCGCTCAAGAGCCGCCTTGGCTAAGCGCGCCGTCAAGACGTTCTTGCCGGGCGCGACGCTCGGCATACTCGGCGGGGGCCAGCTCGGACGCATGATCGCGCTCGAGGCCAAGCGCATGGGCTACCGCTGCGGAGTGCTCGACCCCGCCGAGCACGGCCCCTGCGCGCAGGTCGCCGATTTTCACGTCCGCGCGCAGGTCGGAGACGCCGCCGCGGCCCGGGAGCTCGCCCGCCGCTGCGACGCCGTCACCTTGGAGTGGGAGCTGATCCCCCTCGGCGTGCTCGAGGCCGTCGCGCGCGCGGCGCCTCTGTTTCCAGGCGCGAGCGTCCTCGAGAATCTCCAGGACCGGCTGGCCCAGCGCCGCTTCCTCGAAAAGAACGGCTTTCCGCAGACCCGCTTCTGGGCCGTAGCCGGCCGCGAGGATCTCTCCGCGGCCGTCCGCCAAGCCGGCCTTCCCTGCGTCGTCAAGCGTCGCCGCCACGGCTACGACGGCAAGGGCCAATTCTGGCTGCGCGTCCCGAGGGACCTCGACGGCGCCGCGGAGGTCCTTGAGGATGCCTGCGTCCTGGAGGCCGCCGTCCCCTTCGCGCGAGAGGTCTCGGCGATCGTCGTCCGCGGGCAAACCGGCGAGCTGCGCGCCTATCCCGTCGCCGAGAACCTGCACCGAAACGGCATCCTCCACGCCACCTTCGCCCCGGCGCGGGTGCCTGCGGGTACGGCGCGCCGCGCGGTCGCGCTCGCCTCGGGCATCGCGAAGGCGTTGGGCCACGTCGGCGTGCTGGCCGTGGAGCTGTTCGAGCTGCCGGGAGGGCGGCTGCTCGTCAACGAGATCGCCCCCCGCGTCCACAACAGCGGCCACTTCACCTGGGGCGCCTGCAAGACGTCGCAATTCGAGCAGCACGCCCGGGCCGTCCTAGGCCTGCCTCTGGGCGACCCGGCGCCGCTTTCGCCCGCGTTGATGGTCAACCTGCTCGGCGAGCTGTGGTCGAAGGGAGAGCCGCGCTGGGCGCGCCTGCTCGCGCAGGCTGGCGTCTCGCTCCACCTTTACGGCAAGGACCGCCCCGCGCCCGGACGCAAGATGGGCCACCTGCTGGCCCTGGCTCCGTCCGCCAAGGACCCTTTCGCCCTCGCCGACCGCCTGCTGGCCCTCCTTTAGCGAGTTGATCTAGATCAACTCGAACCGTTGACAAAGGTCCTACGAGCTATCTAGGACCTTTGGGTATCCTCCCTGCAAGGCTCGACATTATTTAAGGAGAACGCCATGAGAAAGACCGCCGCTTTCGCCGCAGCGCTGGCCGTCATGCTTCCCCTCTTCGCCGGCGCCCAAGAAGTCACCTTCCTGCCGCAGCCCGCTTTCAGCGACCTTCTGGGCCGAGCCCTCGCCGAGGTCGCGCCCGCCGACGCCTTCGCCGTCCCGGCCTGCCGCGTCATCGACGCCAGCTTCCTGCAGCCGGTGAGCCTGGAGAGCGCCAAAAAGATCCTGATCCCCTGCCTTTCCGCCGTCTCGACCCATTACGGCACGGACGTGCGCGTAACCGTCGGGACGCTCTCCGAAGAGGGCGAGTTCACGGCCCAGGTCGAGACGCTGCTCTTGACCGTTCCTGACGGCTATCCGGTCACCAGCCTCCTCATGCGCGACCTGTCGCACGGCCTGGCCCTGCGTCATGGCCGCCTTCTCGGTCATCCGGTCATGCTCCAGCGCCGCGACCCGGAGGTCTCCGCGCAGGAAGCGAACCCCGCGCAGGAAGCGCTCGCCGCCTGCATGCTGCCGATGGTGATGCGCCGCATCCAGTCCGGCGCCGACTTCATCCGCTACTACGGCGGCTGCCTGCGCCAGGACCGCCGATTGGCCGTCGTCGCCCTCAAGCCCTGGGCCGGCCATCCGATGGGCGTCGTCGTCATGAGCAGCGCCCCGCGGCCCGTCGTCGAGAGCCTGAGCACCACGGTGAGCGTCCCGGCGCGGGGCGGCCGCGTGACGGTCGACCTCGTCGGGCATCCCGTCCTCGTTTACCGGCCCTAAGACCCGCCGACGGCCTAAGGCTTGAACGTCGAGGTTCCGGCGCCCGCGCTGGCCGTGTCGGCGTGGGCAAGGATCTCCGGCGCGATCACCACATCGATCTTGCGGCCTTGGAAGTAGCTGGAGGAAATGACGTCCTCCATGTTGTAGTTGCCGGGGGTGCTGAAGGCGGGGCCCGTAGGACTGGCGAAATCCAGGATATCGCCGGAGTTGCTCACGAGGAATTTCTCGACGCTGACGGTCGATCCGTTGGCGTACGTCGTCTCCGTCAGATAGTCGGCCTTGGATGGGCCGCTGGGATAGGTGGTCACCGACGTCGTAGTCCCGGCGAGGTTGCCGCCGACGGCGGTTCCCTGAGCCTGCACGTTGGCCACGCTCGCCGGGTCCAAAGTCACCTGATCCAGTTGCGCCAGAGCTCCGCCGCTGTTCGGGACGTACTGCGTGTAAGTGAAGAGATTGGGATTCGTCACGTTCCAATTCTGGGTCTGCTTGAATTGCGTGACCGAGCCTCCGGGAACGCCCGGCCCGGCGAGGACCTGGGTAAAGGTCTGCGACGCGGGGTAGTAGAGCGTGCCCAATCCGTAGCCCGCGAAGGAGATGGCCGTCGGAGCCGCTAGCACGATGTTCTCAGTGATCGAATCAGAGGTGTTGGTCGCGAAGAAAGAGAGGTTCGTCAGGTAGTTTGAAGGCGCCGTCGGGGAAAAGAAAGTGTTCTTGACGACGGCGGCGATCTCCATCGGGCTGTTCGGAAGGGTCGCGTGGAAAGTCTCCGTGATGTCTCCCCAG
>DAIDHI010000024.1 GCA_027452025.1 Elusimicrobiota bacterium
GCCCCGCGCGCCGCAGCCTCGCGCCGCCGTCCAGCCCGCGCCCGCGCCCGCGCGGCAGCCTTCGCAAGCCCACGAGCCCCGGGAAGTGTCGCCCGAGCAGCAGCAGGCGGCCGTCGCCGAGGCCTCCTCGCTGCTCAAGGACCTGCTTTCGCTCATGCAGTTCCAGGAGCCCGGCGTGACCGTCGCGTGGGACGGCGTGCAGGAGCGCGTCAAGGCCGTCATCGCCGGCCCCGACGCCGCGCGGCTGACCTCCTCCGAGGGACGAGCCTTGGAGGCCCTGCAGTTCCTCACCACCCTGATGGTGACGCGCAAGGCCGGCGCCTCCGTCGCCGTTCAGGTGGACGCCCTCGGCTACTGGGAAAAGAAGGAAAAGGAGATCCTGGACATCGCCGAGCGCGGGATCCAAGAGGTCAAGCACACGGGCAAGCCGATCCGCCTGGCTCCCATGGACGCCACGATGCGCAGGCTCATCCACCGAAACCTCGCCGGCCACCCCGACGTGGAGACGGCTTCGGAGGGGGAAGGCACCTGGCGCAAAATCGTCCTTCGCCCTCGCAAGCGCTGACCCGGCCCTAACGTGGACACCATCGCGGCCGTCGCCACCGCGAGCGGCCCCGCGGCCTTGGGCGTGCTGCGCTTGAGCGGCCCCGACGCGCGCGCGGCCGCCTTGCGCTTCCTGCGCCTTGGCGCGGGCCGCGAGCTTTCGCCGCGCGAGGCCTGCTTCGCGCGAGCCTTCTGGAAGCAGGAGGAGCTGGACCAAGTCGTCGCCGTCTATTATCCCGGCCCGCGCAGCGCCACGGGAGAAGACCTCGTGGAGATCACGGCCCACGGCTCGCCCTTCGTGCTGCGGCGCCTGCTCGAGGCCGCGCTCGCCTCGGGCTGCCGCGGCGCGCAGCCCGGAGAGTTCACGCAAAGAGCGTATCTCAACGGGCGCCTCGATCTTTCCCAGGCCGAGGCCGTCGCCTCGCTCATCCGCGCGCGCACCGAGGCCGCCCATCGCGCCGCCGTCGCCCAACTCGAGGGCGGCCTCTCGCGCGCCGTCGACGCGCTCAAGGCGCCCATCCTCGATCTGCTCGTGCGCGTCGAGGCCGCGCTCGACCACCCCGAGGAGGACATCCCCGCGATAGCCCCGGAACTGGCGGCGTCGCAGCTCGGCGCCGCGCGGCGCGCCGTTTCGGAACTGGCGCTCACCCACGAGCGCGGGCGCTGGCTGTCGGAGGGCGCGCGCATCTGCCTCGTCGGACGTCCCAACGCGGGCAAGTCGAGCCTCCTCAACGCCTTGCTGGGCGTCGACCGGGCGATCGTGTGCGACGCCCCCGGAACGACCCGAGACACCCTCGAGGAGCCGGCCACGGCCGCCGGCCTTCCCGCCGTCTTCGTCGACACGGCCGGCCTGCGCGCGCGCGCCGCCGGGCAAGCCGAGGACCTGGGCATGGCCCGCGCCCGCAAGGCGCTCGACGCGGCGGATCTGGTGGTCCTGGTCGTGGACGGCTCGCGCGCCCCGGAGCAGGAGGACGCGCGCGTGCACGAGGAGATCCGCGCGCGCGCGAGAGAGCGCGGCCGGCCCCTGCTGTGCGCTCTCAACAAGTCCGACCTCGGGCTCGTCGCGAGCGCCGACGACGGCGTGGCCGTCTCGGCGGCCACCCGCCAGGGCCTCGACGAGCTCGCCGCGCAGATGCGGCGGCGGCTGGAAAAGGAGGGCCCCGCTCCGAGCGTGGTCGTGTCCTCGGCGCGGCAGCGCCGCGCCTTGGAGCGCGCGGCCGGCGAGCTTGCGCGCGCCGAGGAGGCCGTCGCCGGGCTGCCCCGGACCTGGGAAGACCGCGCCGCCTGCCATCTGCGCCAGGCCCTGGCGGCCCTGGGGGAGATTTGCGGCGAGGTCGCCAGCGACGAGGTGCTGCGCGAAGTCTTCTCCCGGTTCTGCGTGGGAAAATGAAAAAGGGCTCCAAGCGACGCCGGACGCCGGCCGCGCCCGCCAAGACTCCGGTCTCGGCGATCACGCCGGAGCAGCAGATCGTCGGGGGAACGTTCCTCGGCAAAGTGCTCGATTATCTGCCCCGCGTCAGGGCGATGACCGTCCTCATCGAGGCGCCGCTTTCCGTCGGCGACTCGGTGTGGATCAAGGGGCACACGACCGATCTCAAGCAGCGCGTCGAGCGCCTGGAGATCGAGCGCGAGAGCGTAGCCGGCGCCATGCCCGGCGAGCAGGTGGCCATCGCCGTGGCGGACCGGGTGCGCCGCGGCGACGCCGTCTTCAAGGTTTGAGCGAAACGATGAGCGAGGTCGCGCGGCGCCCCGCAGGCCTCACGGCCGCTCGCTGGGCGCTGGCCGTTTTGCTGGGCGTCAACCTGCTCAACTATCTCGACCGTCAGGTCCTGTATTCGCTCCTGCCGCTCATCCAGGCGGACCTGCACATAAGCGACGCCCGGGCCGGGGAGCTCGCGTCGGCCTTCATGATCGTCTACATGCTGGCCGCGCCTCCGATCGGCTATTGGGCCGACCGCACCGGCCGCCGGCTCTGGATCACGCTGGGCGTCGGCTTTTGGAGCCTGGCGACGGCGGCCTCGGGGCTGGCGCGCACCTTCGCGCAGCTGTTCGGCGCCCGGGCGGCCGTGGGCATCGGGGAATCCTGCTACGGCTCCATCTCTCCTTCCTTCGTCGCCGAGCACTTCGAGCCCCGCCGCCGGGCCTCCGTGCTCGCCGTCTTCTCGATGGCCATCCCCGTGGGCAGCGCGCTCGGCTACGTGGCCGGCGGCATGCTCGGCGAGCGCTTCGGCTGGCGAGCGGCCTTTTGGCTCGTCGGGCTTCCCGGCCTGGCCCTGGCCGCGCTGTCTTCGACCATCTCGGAGCCGCGCCGGGAGGGCCCGCGCGGGGAAACGGCGTCGGCCTGGAGCGCCTACCTCGGCTTGTTCCGCATTCCCAGCTTCACCCTGGTGACTTTGGCCGGCGCGGCGATGACGTTCTGCCTCGGAGGCTTCGCCGTCTGGATGCCGAGCTTCTTCCATCGCGCCTGGGGCCTGAGCGTGGCCCAGGCCGGCACGCTCGTGGGAGGGGTGACCGTCGTCGCGGGGTTCGTGGGCAGCATGGCGGGGGGGTGGCTCGCCGACAGGCTGCTGCCCGTCACCAGCAAGGCCTATCTGTGGGTCTCGGGAACCGGTTTGCTGCTCGGTCTTCCGTTGGCCGTGGCGACGGTGCTCGCGCGCGACCTGCACCTGGCGGTGGCGGCTTTGCTCGCCGCCGAATTCTTCCTTTTCCTCAATATGGGCCCGCTCAACGCCGCCATCGTGGCCGTCACCGACCTCTCCCGCCGTTCCATGGCCTTCGCGGCCAACATCCTCGTCATCCACGCCCTGGGCGACGCGGTATCGCCGACGATCATCGGGGAGCTCTCCGACCGCTTCGGCCTGGCGGCCGCGCTCATCGCCTCCACGGCCGGCCTGGCTCTCGCCGGAGGCCTCTGCTTCTGGGCCATGCGCCATTACGACCGGGACGCCCGCTATGCTTAGCCAAGCCCTCCGCTTCTGCCTGCGCTTCGTGACCTCGCCTCGCAAAGCCGCGCAAGACAGCCGCCGCCCCGAGCTCCTCGCACCGGCGGTCTGGATCTACGCGGCCTTCACCCTCGGCTACATGCTCTTCTATTGGCTCAAGCCTTGGGACTTCCCGGACGTCAACGCCGCTTTTCCCCACGACACGCAGAACCTGTTTTTCTGGGCCAAGGTGATGGCCTGGCAGCCGCCGCTGGAGGCCGCTTGGATCCTCCTGCTCGCGGGCTGGGTCGTTTTTTTCCGGTCCGGGAAGCTCGGCCTGCGCATGATCCTCGGCGTCGCGTGGACGGCCGCGCCGATCGTGCTGATCGTGCTCTACGCCCAGAAGCAGGGACTGCCCAAGCCGGCCTTCGCCGCCGGCACGGCGCTCGCGTTCGGCGCGTTCTATCCCTTCCTCGCGCGCCTGCCGCGCGAGCACTGGCGGCCGCTGGTCACGTTCATGCTCGGCCTCAACGCGCTCGGCCTCATCATGCTCGCCCCCATGATCGTCTCCGTGTTCGCCGGCTCGCCCGGGCTCTTCCAGTTCTCGCAGATCGCCGGCGGCCTCTGGCTGCTCGCCGCGGGCACGATCGGGCTGCGGGAGCTCACGGGCCTGCGCTTGCCCCGGGCGTTTCTGTGCGTGCTCTTCGCCATGTTCCTGCAGATCGCCTTCGCCTTCGCGCTCTTCTTCCTGGGCGCCGTGCCCAAGGAGATCCTCAAGGCGCTCCTCTACTCTTGATGCCCGAGGCCGCTCACGACGTCGTCGTCGTCGGAGGCGGGCACGCCGGCCTGGAAGCCTGCTTGGCGGCCGCGCGCATGGGCTGCCGCGTCCTGCTGCTGACGCAGAACCTCGACACCATCGGCGCGATGTCGTGCAATCCCTCGATCGGCGGCGTGGCCAAGGGCCAGATCGTGCGCGAGCTCGACGCCTTGGGCGGGGAGATGGGCAAGAACGCCGACCGGTCCGGCCTGCAGTTCAAGATGCTCAACACCAGCAAGGGACAGGCCGTCCATTCGCCGCGCGCGCAGTGCGACAAGAAGCTCTACGCGCTCGGAATGAAGGAGACGGCCGAGGGCCAGAGCGGCCTGGAGCTGCGTCAAGACGAGGCGGCCGGCTTGTGGGTCGACGACGCCGGGCTGCGCGGCGTGCTCGGCGCGCGGGGCGAGCGCTACGCCGCCAAGACCGTGGTGCTGACCACCGGAACGTTCCTCAACGGCCTCGCGCACGTGGGGCTCGACTCCTTTCCCTCGGGGCGCTGCGGCGACGCCCCGGCGCTGGAGTTGAGCGGCAGCCTGCGCGGCCTGGGCTTTTCCATCGGCCGCATGAAGACCGGGACGCCGATGCGGCTGCACTCCGGCTCCATCGATTACTCCGCCTGCGAGCGCCAGGACAGCGACGACCCGCCGCGGCCCTTCTCCCACTGGACGCGGCGCCTGGACAATCCCCTGCTGCCCTGCCACATCACCTACACCAACGAGCGCACGCACGAGATCATTCGGGGCGCCCTGGACCGCTCTCCTCTCTACAGCGGCGTCATCAAGGCCGTCGGGCCGCGCTACTGCCCCTCCATCGAGGACAAGGTCGTTAAATTCCCGCACAAGGAGCGCCACCAGATCTTTCTGGAGCCGGAGGGCTACCGCACGCGGGAAGTCTACGTCAACGGGCTTTCCACGAGCCTGCCGCCGGACGCCCAGCTCGCCCTTGCGCGCAGCGTCGCCGGCCTGGAGAACGCCCGGCTCATGCGCTTGGGCTACGCCATCGAGTACGACTATTGTCCTCCGACCCAGCTCAAGAGCACGCTCGAGACCAAGCTCGTGCCCGGGCTCTTCATGGCCGGGCAGATCAACGGCACGACGGGCTACGAGGAGGCGGCCGCCCAGGGCTTCGTCGCCGGAGCCAACGCCGCGCTGCGGGCGCTGGAGCGCCCGCCGCTGGTCCTTGCGCGAGACCAAGCCTACATCGGCGTGCTCGTCGACGACTTGGTGACCAAAGGGGTCGATGAGCCCTACCGGATGTTCACCGCCCGGGCCGAGTACCGCCTGACCTTGCGCAGCGACAACGCCGACTTGCGCCTGGTGCCCGTCGGCCGGCGGCTCGGCCTCATCGGCGAGGAGGACTTCGAGCGCTTCTTGCGCTATCGCGAGGCCGTGGAGACGGGCAGGGAGTTCCCGGACGAGGCCCTCGCGCCCTGGTCCATGGCCGCGGCGCGCGCCGAGCGGGAGATCCAGGGCTCCTACGCCGGGTATCTTGAGCGAGAGCGCGAGACCGCGCGGCGCATGGGCGAGCGCGACGCCGTGACGATCCCGGAGGGCTTCGACTACGCCTCGGTCCCGACCCTCGGGCTCGAGGCGCGGCAGAAACTCTCCCGCATCCGGCCGGCCACTCTCGGGCAGGCGGGGCGCGTCCCGGGCATCACGCCGGCCGACGTGCAGATCATTTGGGTCTACGCGCGGCGGGCGCAGCGGCATGCCGGCGTCTGACTGGGAGGAGGCGGCGCAGGCGGCCCTCGCTTGGGGCTGCCCGCTCGACGCCGAGACCATCGAGCGGGCCAAGCGCTACCTCGCGCTCGTGCTCTTGCACAACGGCCGCGTCAACCTGACCGCCGACGCCTCCGAGGAGCTGCTGGTGCGCCGGCACCTCGCCGACGGCCTGGCCGGCGCCGGGCTGCTCAAGGCGGCGCTCTCGGGCCGCCCCGCGCCCCGCCTGGCCGACCTCGGCTCCGGAGCGGGATTCATCGGCATCGGGCTCAAGCTCGGCTGGCCGCAGGCCGAGGTGACGCTCGTCGAGCCGCTGACCAAGCGCTTCAACTTCCTCAGCGCCGCCGCCGCGGCTTTAGGCGTCAAAGGGCTGCGGGTGCTTCGCCAGTCCGCCTCGGGCAAGCCCCTGGCCGGCGTCGCGCCCTTCGACGCCGTCGCTTTCCGGGCCCTGGCGCCGCTTCCCGAGGCGCTCCGGCTGGCCTTGCCTCTCGTCGCGGCGGGGGGCTTCGCGTTGGCCTACCAGTCCCAGCCGGCCGACCCGGAGGAGCCGGCGCTCAAGAAATCCCTGGCCGCCGGCGGGGCAAGATTGGTAGAGTGTCGACCCTACCGCCTGCCGCGCGAAGGGCAGGACCGGTATCTAGCGCTTTTCAAGAGAGATTGACGCCATGCAGATGCTCAACCGCTACTTCACGCCCTTCGCGCTCATCCTCATCCTCTCCGACATCTATTTCGGAGAGCCCGACCCCCGGGACTACAAGCTGTCGCTGGCGATCTTGGGCGTCTCGATATTGGTCAATTGGTGGCTTTCCTCCAACACGTACCGCTTCATCCGCTGGGCGCGCCAGATGCGGACCCTGCAGGTCTGGCTGAATTTCGTCTGGGCCGTGCCGCTGTTCTACCTGCTCCAGCCGTATTGGGCGCCCATGTGGCTGCTCTTCGTCATGGCGCCGGTCACGGCGGCGCTCTACATGGAGCGCTGGCCCACGTTCGCCGTCTCCTGCGTCTCCGCGGGGACGATGCTCGCCATCTACTGGCGCCGCGGGATCTTCGCCGAGGGCCCCTATGCCGGCATGGTCCTGGTGCAGGCCTGCTTCATCGTGATCTTCGCCCTCTTCGTGCACGCCCTGGCGCAGACGGCCCTGCGGCTGCGCGATGCCGGCCTGCCCGCCCGCTAGCCGATTGCACCCGCGCGTTACCGGCCTTTGACTTGCAATTTGCGCGCGGTGCGGTAAACTAATCCCCGTGGACGTCCTGCTTCGCATCCGCGTCCTGGTTTGGATCCTGGTACTCGCCCTCTGGGGGATCATGGTCTACCAATTCCTCGGCGAGGACGACCAGCCGCAGGTCCAGTACGTCTCCAACCCCTACCGGACGCCCGTCGTGCCCCGCGTCGAACCGCCCATCGAGACGCCCGCCCCGCCGCCGGCAGAGGAGCAGCAGCCGCCTCCCGACGACGCGGCCCTGAGCGAAGGGCAGCCGGTGGCAAGTTCCCTGCTGGGCGTGCCGCCCGCGCCCGCTGCGCCGCCCCAAC
This sequence comes from Elusimicrobiota bacterium, assembly GCA_027452025.1. Taxonomy (GTDB): domain Bacteria; phylum Elusimicrobiota; class Elusimicrobia; order UBA1565; family UBA9628; genus DAIDHI01. The sequence goes on from DAIDHI010000024.1 coordinate 7,531, forward strand.
CCTCCTCGCTCGACTACATCAAGCCGCTCAAGGCGATCCGCCTGCCGGCCCGCCGCTACCGCCCCTCGCCTCCGATGGCCGAGGAGCGCCCCAGGCTGCCCGACCCGGCCATCCCGCCCGGCTTCGTCAAGACGGTCACCCGGCACTTCAACGTCTACTCGGAGGGCGGGCTCGCGCCGCAAGACGTCCTCGACATGCTCGAGGAGCTCCACGGCAACCTGATGCTCGATCTGGCCGCCTTCTCCCCTTGGGCCGACGACCAGCGCGTGTCGATCTATCTCTTCCGCAGCCAGGACACCTACCGGGAGGTGACGGGCCGCCCGGCCTGGTCGGGAGGGGCGAGCTCCGTCGCCAAGCGCAAGATCTTCGTCTACGAGAGCGACGAGCTGCGCGGCATCCTCGCCCACGAGCTGTGCCACATCTATTACGACGGGTTCTACCTGGACGGCCATCCGGATCCGCTCTGGCTCTCCGAGGGCATGGCCACGCTCATTCAGGTCGAGCGCGGCATGGCGGCTCCGAACTGGCTGCGCGACAACCTCCAGATCCTCGAGGAGGGCGGCGGCTACTCGCTGCCGCAGCTCATGTCGGTGACGACGACGGCCGGCTCCTCCGACGATCGCGTGCGCCTGTGGTACGCCGAGTCCTACAGCGTCGTGCGCTTCCTCCTGCGCACGCAGTACCGCTCGAGCTTCTACCACTTCTCGGAGTATCTGCGAGAGGGCAAGGACCCGACCCAAGCCCTCTACCGCGCCTACGGCATGCCTTACAACCGGCTCAAGGCCCTGGAGTACGCCTGGCGCTACGACCTGACCAGCCGCAGCATGACCCGCCTCTCCGCCGCGCAGCCGTAAGCCCGGGCCCCGCTAGAAGCGATAGCGCGCGGTCACGTCGTAGATATTCTCTAGGAAGTGCGAGCGGAAGTCCCCGGAATAGTCGACTTTGAACGTCAGGGCTTGGTTCCAGTCGACGTCCGCGCCCGCGCCCAGAGCCACGCCGTCGCGCGCGTAGTCGCCGGAGGCGACGGTGAAGGGGTTGCCGGCTCCGGAAGCCAGCTGCGCCTCGATCGGCCGCGACTGCGGATCGAACTCGTGGCGCCAGCCCAGGCTGCCGTAAGGCTGGTAGCTGCTCCCGTTGTTGTGAAAGACCTCCGAGTAGCGCAGGCCGACGGTCGAGCGCGCCGACTCGGCCGTCTGGGCGCCGACGGCGAGATCCAGCGTATCGGCGCCGCTCTCCGTGAAGCCATTGATCATGAGGCGGTCGTAGTCGAAGTCGGTGAAGGGGGAGAATATCCCGTAAGCCGGGACGTCGACGTCGTAGCGCACGCGGGCGCTCATGTTGAACTCCGAGCCGTCCGGCGAGCCCGTCGCCGTTCGCTCGAGGCTGCCGAAGAGGATGCCGCGGTTGGTCTGGAAGTGGTCGGAGGCTCCGCCGACGTAGAGATCCCCGCGCAGGTTCGAGCCGTAGGCGGCCCCGTAGACGCCGAAGCGCGCGCTGTCGTTGTCCACGGTGCCGCTGGCCGGGGCGTAGATGGAGGAGTGGCCGTGCAGGTAGCCTGCGGCGAAGCCCCCGGCCAGGTGATTGGTGAAGCGGTAGTCCGCGCCGCCCACGGCGCCTCCCGAGTCGAAGGCGTAGCCGGGCTGCAGGCCGGCCGCCGTGTGGGCCTCGGCCAGGCGCCCCGAGGTGCCCACGGCCGAGCCGAAGAAGCCCCAGGGCGAGTGAGGCGGCTCGGGACGGTTCTCGTCCTCGTCGTCGATGATCTCGGGAGAGTCGCCGAGCGGGTCGGCGTAGAGGTCGCCCGGAGCCGCGGACTGCGGGTTGACGGCGTAGGTGTCCAAGCCGTCGCTGGTCCTTCCGTCGGCCAAGGCGTCCACGCGCCGGCTGATGGCCCCGCCTTCGAGGCTCGAGTTGGTCAGGCCGACGGCCTGCATGGAAGCCAGCGAAATCGGCCCGATCTGATCGAGGGCGGCCTGGAGCTGGCCCGCGTTGAGGCTGTAGAGGTTGCCGAGGACCTGCGCGAGGTCGCCGGTGGGAGCCGTGGCGGTGTTTCCTCTCAGAGCGTCCATCGCCGCGCCGACGGCCGCCTGGTTCTGGTTGCCGGCGAGACTCGTGAACTTATTCAACTGGACCTGAAAGTCCTCGTTGTTTCCATTTTGGGTCGGATTAAGAGTAAAGGCCGCCGGCGTCGTGATTTGCGAAGACGTGATGGAGCCGCCTGTAAAACCGCCCGTCTTGATCAAACCTGTAAACGTGGTGTTGTCTGTCAGTCCCGAAAGAACCGAAACCGGCATGGTCACGTTGAACTTGGCCTGGCTCACGTTCATGGTGTTAGTGACGTTGATCATCGTGCCCGGCGTCGCGCTCGGGATCTCAAACGCCAGAATTCCGGCGCCTGAGTAGCTGCCCATATTAAGAGTTTCCGCGTGCATGTTGATCGTGCCGCTATTAATGACCGCGCCAAGGGCAGCGGTCTGGTAAAAGCCGTTCATGTCGATGGTCGCGCCCTGAGCGACATTCACCGCGTAGCCGGCCGGAAGAGCGTTGTTGATGCCGTACTGCAGCGTGCCGACGTTGACGTTCGTTCCGCCGGAATACGTGTTGACGGCGCCCAGCGTCAGCACTCCGCCGCCGATCTCAGTCAGCGCTCCCGAACCGCTGATGACGCCGTTGAGCGTGGAGTTGAAGCCGAAGGTGTCGATCGTGCCGCCGCCGTTGCCGAGGCTGATGGGGCGGGAGGAGACGATCGCCGCGCCCGTCTGCAGCGTGCCGCCGTTGAGGGTGAGCGTGCCCGTGCTCACGCCGAGGTTGTTGTCGCCGATTACGTTGACGAGCGCTCCGTTTTCGATGGTCGTTCCGGTGTAGAGGTTGCTGCCCGTCAGGTACAGCGCTCCGGTGCTCACGCCCACCGTCAGCGCGCCAGGGCCCGTGATCACGCCGGAGAGCGTCGTCGAGCTGCCCTCGAGGTCGATGGTGCCGCCGTTGCCGGTGATAGTGATCGTGCGCCCGTCGCTGAGCGTCTGCGTCAGGATCTTCAGCGTCCCGCCGTCGAACGTGAGATTGCCGCCGCCCAAGGCGCCGTCCTGGTTGATGCCCAAAGCGCCGCCGGAGATCGTGGTGCCTCCGCCGTAGGAATTGCCGCTGTAGAGGTCCAGCTCGCCGGCTCCTGTCTTGGTCAAAGCGCCCGCTCCGCCGATCGGGGAGTAGATGCTCCAGGGCTGGGACGTATTCGTGTTGGCGAAGGTCATCGCGCCCTCGCTCGAGATCGAACCGCCCTGGATCGTGACCGCCGAGGGCGCGGCCGAGGCGTCGAACGTCGTCGCGTTGGTCGAGGCCAGATCGGGCAGCCCGCTGAGGAGGTTGATCGTGCCGCCCGAGCCGGCTCCCCAAGCGATCGTGTTCGCGCCGCCGGCGGAAATCGCGCTGGTGACCTGATAGCGCAGGCTTCCGGTATCCGTGCCCGAGTCGCTAGTGTCGGTGACGGTGTAGGTGGTCGAAAATGCCGGCTGCGCCAGGACGAGGAGAGCGAGAGCGACGCGCAGGGACGTCTTCACCGGGATCGCGATTCTAACATTTCGCGGCGCCGCGCCTCCACGGATACCTGATTTTCGCGGCCGGCCGCAAATATTTTAGGGGGGGCGCCGCGACGCCCCTTCTCCGACGAGCGCGGCGCGGGTTTTGCTCGCGCGTTGACGAAAATATTTTTCGCCACCCCTTGACAGGATCGGGCACAACCTCTATACTCGCTGCGCTTGTGGGAAAAAGTGGGAGAGATTGGAATCGAGTGGCGAGGAGTGGGGAAGCGGAGCTGAATGATGCTGCTCATTGGCCGCTACGAGTATTCTCTCGACGCCAAGAACCGGCTGCCCGTTCCACCGAAGTTTCGCGAGGCGCTCGCCCAGGAAAAGGCGAAGGTGCTTTATCTGACCGCGGGTCTCGAGGGCTGCCTGTATCTCTTCCTGCCGTCGCAGTGGAACAAGCTGCTGGAAAACGATCTGCAATCCTTCTCACTTCCGGACAAGGAGCAGGAGCGGGCCTTCAAGAGGAAGTTCTTCGCGGAGGCCGTGGAGGTGGGGCTGGATTCGGCGGGGCGGATTCTGGTACCTCAATATCTCAAGGCGCACGCGGCGCTCAAGGGCACGGTCTACGTGCAGGGCGCGGGCAAGCGCGCGGAGATATGGGACACGGCGAAGTGGAGCGCCTACGACAGGGCGAAGGTCGAGCCTGCGTTCAAGACCGTGAGCAAGACTTTGGAGATCTAGCGGTGCGCACGGCCTGGCCCGATGATTGGATTTCGATGAGCGATTCGAGGCGTTACGAGCACCAGCCGGTCCTGCTCGCGGAGGTGCTGGACCTGCTGATTACCGAATCGGGCGGCCTGTACCTGGACGCCACCCTCGGTCTCGGAGGCCATTCCGAGGCCATCCTCCGCGCCATCTCGGCCCAAAGTAAGCTGATGGGGTTGGACATGGATCCGGAGGCGCTGATACAAGCCGAACAGCGGCTGGCGCCCTATAGCGGAAGATTCCGCGCGGTCCGCGCCAACTTCAGAACCTTGGGCCAAATTTTGGAGCGGGAAAAGTTCTTCCCGCTGGCCGGCGCCCTGCTCGACCTCGGCGTCAGCTCCCTGCAGTTCGACAAGCCCGAGCGGGGGTTCAGCTTCCAGCACGAAGGCCCGCTCGACATGCGCATGTCGCCCGACAACCCCCTGACCGCCGACGCTATCGTCAACCGCTGGCCGCAGGAGCAGATCGCCCTCCTATTAAAGGAATACGGCGAGGAGCCGGCCGCCCAGAGGATCGCCAAGGCCATCGTCGAGCGCCGGCGCCAAGAGTCCTTCAAGACCACCACCGATCTCGCGCAGATGATCGAGAAGCTCGCGCCCCGCGGCAAGATCCATCCCGCGACGCGCACCTTCCAGGCCCTGCGCATCGCCGTCAACGCCGAGCTCGAGAACCTCACCCGCGCCCTCGAGGACTTGGCGCGCTTCATGCAGCACGGCGGCCGCATGGGGGTCATCACCTTTCATTCGCTGGAGGACCGCATCGTCAAGCGGATGTTCGCGTCGTTCGTCGAGCAGGGCGTCTGCCGCTACGTGGACAAGAAAGGGGAGGCCGTCGCGCCTTCCGAAGAAGAGGTCGAAAGCAATCCGAGGGCCCGCAGCGCCAAGCTGCGGGTCGTGGAGAAACTGTGATGAAAAACCATCAGCTGCTTCGTGGCTCGGGCGCGGGGCTGGGCGCCGTCATGCAAGTGGACACGACCGTGAGCTTCCTCCTCGACAGGCAGAACGTCATCGATCTGGCCCCGGCGGGCCCGGCGACCAATGCCGGCTACATTTGGAGACGCGTGTTCCTGCGAGGCAAGGCGCGCGGATGAAACGATCAGGCGGGTCCCCACTCGGCGGGGGGCCCGCCGCCTCTTTGGCAACCCTCTACTCGGCGGGAGGGTTGCCATCAATTTGCGGTATAATCTCCGCGCGATGCCAGCGCACGCGCGGAGCTCGGCGGTCCCGGTAAACCAGGCGGCCCAGAAAAAGCCCGTGCACGAGCAGTCGCGAAGGACCTTCAAGATCGCAGCGGCGAGCCTCTTTTTGCTGGCCATGGTGTGGCAGCACGTTCAGGCCACGCGCCTCGGCTACCGGGTGGAGCAGTCCCGCCGCCAGATAGACCTGCTGCAGGGGCAGATCGGCTCGCTCGACATGCAGATCGAAACCAGCTTGGCGCCCGCGCAGCTCGCGCAGCGCGCCTCCCGCCTCGGACTCTACCCCGCGGCGCCCGACTGCCTGCGCGTCCTCGGCCGCCCGCTTTCGCCGACCGACGCTCCCGGCTTCTTCGGACGGCTGCTGACGCTGCGCCGCGAGTTCTCGCGACTGCCGCGCACCTGACGGGGCGCCGATGGACACGCGCCGTCGTTTGACCCTGGCGGCGGCCTTTTGCCTGCTGCCGCTGCTGCCGCTGACAATCCGGCTCACGCGCCTCCAGGTCATGGACCACCAGAGCCTCGAGACGCGCGCGGCGGACGAGTTCTCGCGCAGCGACGACGAGATCGTTCCGCGGGGGGACATCGTCGACCGCAACGGCTTCATCCTCGCGCAATCGATTCCGGTCTGGGCTTGCTTCGTCGACCGGAAGATGGCGCCGGACGAACGCGCCCTGGCCCGGCGCCTGGGGCCGGTGATCGGCATGCGGCCGGCCGACGTCCTGCGCAAGCTTTCCGCAAGCGCGCGTTTTCCCTGGGTCAAGACGGATCTCAGCTACGAGCAGTCCCAGAAGCTGAGAGCGGCCCGCATCGAGGGCGTGGGCGTCATCGCCAGCCAGCGGCGCTTCTACCCCAACGGCGATCTCGCGCGTTCGTTGCTCGGCGAGGTCTCGCCCGACGGCCGGGGGCTTTCCGGCATCGAGCTCGTCGAGGACTCCCGGCTCGTCGGCAAGGCGCGCAAATTCAGGGTCATCCGCGACGGCTCCGGCCGCCTGATCTACAAGAGCGTGGAAGAGGCCGCGGCGGCTCCCGAGCCGCTCAAGCTGACCATCGACCGTTCCATCCAATACTTCGCGGAGCAGGCATTGCGGGAGGCCTACGGGCGCTTCCACATGCAGCAAGGCATGGTGCTCGTTCAAGACCCCGGCGACGGCGACCTTCTCGCCATGGCCACCTACCCGGCCAACCCCCTGCGCGATCCCATCGTCCAGGACGCCTACGAGCCGGGCTCGATCTTCAAGGTGGTGACCTCGGCCGCCGCCTTGGAATCGAAAAGCGTGACCGAGAAGGACGCGTTTTTTTGCGAGAACGGCAGCTATAAGATCGCCCCGGGCGTGACGATCCACGACGACGAGCCGGAAGGCGACCTCACGCTCCAAGGGATCCTCGAGAAATCCTCCAACATCGGGATCTCGAAGGTCGTCCAGCGCATCGGCCCGATCGCCTTCTACCGAGCCGTGCGCGCTTTCGGGTTCGGCAGCAAGACGGGGATCGAACTGCCGGGCGAGACGGCCGGGGAACTGCGTCCGCTGACGAGCCTCACCAAAGTCGGGCTGGCTTCGGCCTCCTTCGGCTACGGCGTGGGCGTGACGCCCCTGCAGGTCGTCACGGCCTACAGCGCCATCGCCAACGGGGGGATCCTGTGGCAGCCTCGCGTGCTGGGCGGCGCGGGCGAAGGCGTCCGCGTGCGCCGGGTGATGTCTCAGGAAACGATGAGCGTTCTCGCCCGGATGCTCGAGAGCGTCGTGGACGAAGGCACCGGAACCCCGGCCCGCATCCCGGGCTATCGCATTGCCGGCAAGACCGGCACCTCCCATCGCCTCGACCTCGCCACCAAGCGCTACTCCAACCAGTACAACGCCAGCTTCGTCGGCTTTCTGCCCGCCAGCCGGCCCCGGTGGACGATCCTGGTCACGATCCAGGCGCCGCGCGGGGCCTATTACGGAGCGGAGGTCGCCGCGCCGGTCTTCGCCGAGATCGCCAAGCGGCTGCTCATGCTCGACGCCATCCCGCCGGACGACCCTTCGACGGTGGCCCTGGCCCGGGGCCGCTGAGGTGGCGGCGCCGCTGCGGGAACTGCTGCGCGAGGCCGGCGTCGCGCGCCTGGTGGGGTCCGACGAGGTCGTGGTCCGAGGGCTGCGCCACGATTCCCGCCAAGTCCAGCCGGGCGACCTTTTCTTCGCCCTTTGCGGAGCCCGCACGGACGGCAATCGCTTCGTCAAGGCGGCGCTGGAGCGCGGCGCCCGCGTCGTGGTCAGCGAGCTCGACGCGCCCCCGCCGCCGGTCTGCCTGGACGCGACCTGGGTCCGCGTCGCCGACGCGGCGCTGGCGATGGGCCGCATCGCGGACCGGTTCTTCGGGCACCCCTCCGGCGCCATGAAGGTCATAGGGGTAACGGGCACCAACGGCAAGACGACGACGACCTATTTCCTGGAGTCGATCGTCGCGGCGTGCGGCGGCACCGCGGCCGTGGTCGGGACCGTCGACTATCGTCTGGCCGGGCGCGCGATCGAGAAGGCGCCCAACACCACTCCGATCTCGCTGGAGCTCCTGCGCCTCTTGGCGCGCTTCCGCGACGGCGGCGCCACGCATGTCGCCATGGAGGCGTCCTCCCACGCGCTCGCGCTCAAGCGCGTCGAGGAGGTGGACTTCGACGCGGCGATCTTCACCAACATCAGCCGCGATCACCTGGATTTTCACAAGACGCCGGAGGATTACTTCGAGGCCAAGGCCCGCCTTTTCGACCTGCTGACCAAGCCCTCATCCTCGAAAAAGGACCGCGTCGCGGCCATCAACGCCGACGACGCCCGCGCCGCGGCCCTGCGCCGCCGGGCGGCGGGAGCGCGGACCCTGCTCTTCGGCCTCGCCGCCGGAGCCGACGTGCGCGCCGAACGCCCGCGCGAGGACGTCGACGGCACCTCTTTTGAGCTGGTCTTCGCGGGCAAGGCTCACCCCGCTCGCATCCGCTTGGCCGGACTCTACAACGTCTCCAACGCCCTGGGCGCCGCCGCGGCGGCGCTGGGCTTGGGGCTTCCCATGGGCGGCGTCCTCCAGGGGCTCGAGGCCCTCGCTGGGGTGCCGGGGCGTCTTGAGCGCGTCGACGAGGGCCAGCCTTTCGGCGTCTTCGTGGACTTCGCCCATACGGAGAGCGCGCTGGCGGCCGCTCTGTCGTGCCTTTCCCGGCTGCCGCACAAGCGCCTGATCGCCGTCTTTGGCTGCGGGGGAGAGCGCGACCGGGGCAAACGCGGACCGATGGGCGCGGCGGCTTGCCGGGGCAGCGACCTGGCCGTGGTCACCAGCGACAACCCGCGCCGCGAGGATCCGCTGGCGATCATCGGGGAGATCGAGGAAGGAATCCGCGCCGCGGGCCTGAAAAATTATAAAATTCAGCCGGATCGGAAGGAGGCCATCGAGCTGGCCGTCGCGCAGGCTCGGCCCGGCGACCTCGTCTTGATCGCCGGAAAAGGACATGAGGGCTACCAGATCTTGAAAGAGGGCACCGTCGCGTTCGACGACCGGGAGCAGGCGCGCGCAGCCCTGCGGCGCCTGAAGCGGCCATGAAGCTCGGCCTGACGTGGGGGGAGCTGGCGCGCGCCGCCGGCGGGCGCTTGACCGCAGGCGCGGCCGGAGATCCGGTCGACGAGCTTTCCACCGACACCCGCCGTCTTCGCGAAGGGCAGGCCTTCTGGGCGCTCAAGGGCGCCCGCTTCGACGCCCACGACTTGCTCGACGCGGCTCTGGCCAAGAGGGCTTGCGGCTTCGTCGTCGAGCAGGGGCGGCTGGCCGGTCGCGGCCTGGCGCCGGGCCACGTCGTCGAGGTGACGAGCACCCTCAAGGCTCTCCAAGCGCTGGCTTCGACGCACCGGCGCCGCTTCGACATCCCCATGGCCGGCATCACGGGCTCCAACGGCAAGACCACCACCAAGGAGATGCTCAAGTGCATCTGCCGCCGCCTGGGCCCGACGTGCGCCAGCCCCGGCAACTGGAACAACCAGATCGGCGTGCCGTTGTCCGTGCTCGAGCTCCTGCCCGAACACCGCTACGGCGTCTTCGAGCTGGCCGACTCCCATCCCGGAGACATCGCCGAGGTCGCTCGCGTGGCGCAGCCCACCCTGGCCGTGCTCACCAATCTCGGGCCCGACCACCTCGAGTTCTACGGAAGCATGGAGGCCAATTTCAAGACGAAGTCGGAGCTCATCGAGGCCCTCGGGCCCGACGGACGGGCCGCCATCAACATCGACGACCCCTGGCTGGCGGGCCTGGAACCGCGCCTCGGCCCGCGAGCCGTCACGTTCGGCATGAGCCCGCGCGCGAGGGTCAGCTTTCCCGAGCCGGGAGAAATGATCATAGACCGTCACCGCGTCAAGGTGGCGCTGCGCGCCTTCGGGGCGCTGTCTCGCTATAACGCGGCGGCGGCGGCCGCCGCGGCGCTCGCGATGGGCATCGATGCGGGCACGATCCAACAGGGGCTCGAGGACTACCGGCCCTCCGCCATGCGCCTGGAACTCATGCGCCACCCTTCGGGCTGCGAGATCGTTCTCGACGCCTACAACGCCAACCCCGCCTCGATGCGGGCTGCGCTCGAGGGCTTCCTGCAGGAATATGCCCAGCGGCGCAAGGTCGTCGCCCTGGGCGACATGAAGGAGCTCGGGGCCTCTTCGGCCCAATACCACCGGGAGCTCGGCCAGTGGCTTTCCACCTTGCCTCTCAAGGGCGCCTACCTCGCGGGCCCGGAGATGAAGCAGGCCGAGACCGCCCTGAGCGCCGCGCGACCTGCCTTCACCGTCCGCTACGCGGCCTCGCCCGACGACTGGGCCCGGGAGCTCCAGGGCGAGATGAAGGCGGGGACGGCCGTGTTCCTGAAGGCGTCGCGCGCCATGCGCTTCGAGACTTTGCTGGAGAACATCTCTTGTTCTACTACCTGAGCGGACTGCGGGATCTTTATCGCCCGCTCAACCTGCTCTCCTACATCACCTTCCGCGCCGGCGGCGCGGCGATCACCTCCCTGGCCCTGTCGCTGCTGCTCGGGCCCTGGGTCATCGGGCGGCTGCGCTATTACAAGATCGGCCAGGTCCAGAGGGCCGAAGGCCCCGCCTCGCACATGGGCAAGCACGGCACGCCGACGATGGGGGGCGCGCTGATCTTCTTCGCCCTGACGGCCTCGACGCTGTTGTGGATGCGCCTCGACAACCGCTTCATTTGGCTGCTGCTGGGCACCGTCTGCGCGCTCTTCGCCGTCGGTTTCTGGGACGACTACACCAAGCTCGCGCTCAAAAACCCCAAGGGCATACCGTCGCGCGCCAAGTTCGCCGTGCAGATCGCCGTGGCCTTGGGCGTGGTCTTCTATCTGGCGGCTTATCCGCCCAACGGCTCGTTCGACACGTCCCTCAACGTCCCTTACGGCAAGGAACTCTACTGGAACCTCGGGCGCGCCTATTACGTCCTGGCCGCCCTCATGATCGTGGGCTCCTCCAACGCCGTCAATCTCACCGACGGTCTCGACGGCCTGGCCTCCGGCAGCATCATCTTCTGCGCCATCGCCTACGGCGTCTTCGCCTACGTCGCTGGCAACGTCAAGTTCGCCTCCTACCTGCGCATCATCCACGTCGAGGGCGCCGGAGAGATCGCGGTCTTCCTCGCCGGGCTAGTCGGCGCGTGCCTCGGCTTTCTCTGGTTCAACGCCTTTCCGGCAGAGGTCTTCATGGGCGACACCGGCTCTCTTTTCCTCGGCGGCATCATCGCGGTCATCGCTCTCTGCGTCAAGCAGGAGCTGCTGCTGCCCGTCGTGGGCGGCGTCTTCGTCGTGGAGACCCTTTCGGTGATCATCCAGATGGGGTCTTACCGCCTGCGCAAGGGCAAGCGCATCTTTCGCATGGCGCCGCTGCACCACCATTTCGAGCTTTCCGGCGTGGCCGAGCCCAAGGTGACGGTGCGCTTCTGGATCGTCAGCATCGTGCTCATGCTCGCCGCGCTGTCGTCGCTCAAGATCCGCTAGATGGAATTCGATCCGAAGGCGTATCGCGGGAAAACCGCGGGCGTCCTGGGCCTGGGCAAGTCAGGCTTGGCCTGCGCCAGGCTCCTGGCCAAAAAAGGATTCCGGGTCCTCGGCAGCGATCGCCGGCCCTCTCGCGAGCTCAAGGCCCTGCTGCCGCGCCTTCCCGCCAAGGTCAAATGGGAGGCCGCAGGCCACAGCGAGCGGCTGCTCAAGTGCGGCTTCATCGTCAAAAGCCCCGGCCTTGCGCCGTCTCTGCCGATCTTCGCGCGCCTGGCGGCGGCTTCGGTGCCGGTATTCTCGGAGCTCGAGGTCGCCCTCTCGTACTCGAAGGCGCGAGGCATCGCCGCGGTCACCGGCACCAACGGCAAGACGACGACGACCGCCCTCCTCGGCGAGATCCTGCGCCGGGGCCTGCCTCGCGGGCGGGCGCTGATCTGCGGCAACATCGGCACCCCGATCTCCGACGCGGCGCCCCTCGCCAAGACGAGCGACTGGCTGGTCGTCGAGGCCTCGAGCTATCAGCTCGAGGACAGCCAGTCCTTCCATCCCCGCGCGGCCGCCATCCTCAACCTGACGGCCGACCACCTCGATCACCACGGCAGCATGGAGCGCTACATCGCCGCCAAGGCGCGCATCTTCGCGCGCCAGACGGCCGGAGACGTCTGCGTCTTCAACGCGGACGACCCGCTGGTCCTCAAGCTCGCGCGCCAATGTCCGGCCCAGAGGCTTTTCTTCGGCCAAAAGGGCGCGCACGTCCACGCCTGGCGCGAGGCCGGAAAGATCCGGCTGAAGTTGCCGGGCAGCCGCAAGGAGACTCTCCTGCCCGCGCCCCGGCTCGTCGGCGAGCACAATCTGCAGAACGCCATGGCGGCGGCGCTGATGGCGGCCAGCGTCGGGATCAAGGCCCGCGACATCGCCGCGGCGCTCAAGGCCTTCGAGCCGGTCGAGCACCGCATCGAGGAGGCCGGGACCTTCCATGGCCTGCGCTGCATCAACGACTCGAAGGCCACCAATGTGGATTCGACGATGGTGGCGCTCAAGGCCCTGGGGGGGGCCCCTAACCGGATCCTCCTGATCCTGGGAGGGCTCCACAAAGGCAGCCCCTACACGCCCCTGCGCTCGTTCGTCGAGCGAGGGGTCAAGGGCATCCTGACGATCGGCTCGGCGGCGCGCAAGATCGAGGAGGATCTCGGGCAGATCAAGCCGGTGTTTCCGTGCGGGGACCTCAAGACCGCCGTGGAAACCGCGTTCAAGATCGGCTCCAAGGGCGACATCCTGCTGCTCTCCCCGGCCTGCGCTTCCTTCGACCAGTTCCAAGACTTCGAGGACCGGGGCCGTCAGTTCAAGCGCCTGGTGAAGGCCTGCCGATGACCCGCCGCCGCAGCCCCCTCGACTTGACTTTGCTCGGCGTGACGCTGGCCCTCGTCGGCTGCGGACTGGTGATGGTCTATTCCGCCAGCGCCATCTGGGCCGAGCAGAACCTGGGACAGTCGCTCTATTTCATCAAGAGGCAGGCGCTCTGGGCCGCCATCGGCCTGGCCGCCATGGGTTATTTCAGCCGCTGGGACTACAATCGCTTCCGCGAGTGGATCGGCCCGATCTTCCTGATGACCGTCGTGGGCCTGATCGCGGCGCTGATCGGCCACCCCGTCGCCGGTGTCCGCCGGTGGATTCGCCTGGGCCCGATCGGGATTCAGCCGGCGGAGTTCGCCAAGCTGACGTCCGTGCTGTTTCTGGCCTATTACCTCGATCGCAAGCGCAGCAAGACCGCCTCGCCGCTCTGGGGCCTGGCCGTGCCGACGGGGGTCGTGGCCGTCCTGCTGCTCCTCATCGGAAAGGAGCCCGACCTAGGAACTCCCGTCCTCATGTTCGCCGTGGCGATGCTCCTGCTCTTTATCGGCGGCGCGCGCGTGCAATACGTTTTGGCCGCCATCGCCGCCTCCCTGCCCGTGGTGGCCTACGAGCTCATCAAATACCCTTACCGGCGCGCCCGCATGATGAGCTTCCTGACGCCCTTCGACCACGCGCGGGGGGCGGGTTATCAGCTCGCGCAGGCGATCCTCGCCGTGGGCTCCGGCGGCTGGTTCGGCAAGGGCCTGGGAGCGTCCCAGCTCAAGCTCATGTATCTGCCCGCGCCGCATACCGATTTCATCTTTCCCGTCATCTGCGAGGAGCTGGGCTTGCTCGGAGCGCTGGCGATCCTCGGTCTTTTTTCGGCGATCCTCGTGCGCGGCGTGCGCATCGCGCGCTCGGCGCCTAACCTCTTCGGCACGCTCCTGGCGGCCGGCATCACCTTCACGATCTGCCTGCAGGCCTTCTTCAACGTCGGCATGGCGATCGGCGTGCTCCCCACCAAAGGCATTCCGCTGCCGTTCATCTCGTTTGGGGGTTCGTCCCTGCTGGCCACGCTCGTCGGCGTAGGGATTCTCCTCAATATTTCCCGCCAAGGCGCGCGTCACGCCTCGCCCCGTTGAGAGGATGAGCGCCCGGAAAGTCGTCATCGCCGCGGGCGGGACGGGAGGCCACTTCTACCCCGGCCTCGTGCTCGCCCAGACCCTGCGCGAACGCGGCTGGCAGCCCCTGATGCTCGTGCGCCGGGGGGACGCCGCCTTGCCGACTCTCGAGCGGGAGGCGATCGCCGCCTGCGAGGTCGACCTGGCGGGCCTGCCGCGCCGGCCGAGCCGCCAGCTCTTCACCTTCGCGGCCAAGCTCCTGGGTAGCCTCGCTCTGTTGCGCCGCGTGCTCAAGGATTTCCGGCCGGATGCCGTCGCGGGGATGGGCGGCTATCTCACGTTTCCGGCCGTGGCCGCCGCCGCCTGGGCCGGCGTGCCCCGGGTCCTCCACGAGTCCAACGCCGTCCTGGGCCTGGCCAACCGCGCCTGCGCCGCGCTCGGCGCCGAGCTTTACTGGGGCCTTCCGCCGTTCCACGGGGGAGGGACGGTCTGCGGCACGCCGATTCGCCCCGCGCTGTGGAAGGCGGCCTCGCGCGAGGACGCCGCGCGCGCTCTCGGGCTCGACGCCGGGCGGCCCACGGTGCTGGTCTTTGGCGGCAGCCAAGGCGCGCGGGGGATCAACCGGCAGGCCCCGGCCGCGCTGTCCTCCGTCGCCCGGGCGCTTGCCGGGGGGCTGCAGGTCATCCACCTGGCCGGCAGGGGCAGCGCCGCGGAGGTCGAGCCGCTCTACGCGGGCGCGCCGATCCGGGCCGTGGTCAAGGACTTTTGGGAGGCGATGGAGCTGGCTTACGCCGCCGCCGACGCCGTCGTCTGCCGCTCGGGCGCGAGCACCCTGGCCGAGCTCTGCGCCCAGCGGAAGCCTGCCGTCCTCGTGCCGTATCCGGCGGCCGCGGCCGGCCATCAGGAAGCCAACGCCCGCGTCCTCGAGCGCTGCGGCGCGGCGCAAGTCGTGCTCGAGCGGGACATTCCAGCGCGCCTGGCCGGGGTGTTGGCCGATCTGCTATCATCGGCCGGCGCCGCCGACCGGCGCAAGGATATGGCCCGCGCCTACGAACGCCTGGGGCTGCCGGCGCCGCAGGACTGCGCCCAGCGCCTGGCCGACGCCGTGGAGCGCGCCGCCCGAACGTGAAGCCCCGGATTCTGGTCTGCAACGACGACGGCATCAACGGCCCGGGCCTGAGGCCTCTGGCCGACGCCATGCGCGCCCTCGGGCGCGTCACGGTCGTCGTCCCCGCCCAGGAGCGCTCGGCCGACAGCCACGCCCTGACCCTGCACAAGCCGATCCGCGTCCACCGGGTCTCGCCGGGCGTCTACACCATCAACGGCAAGCCGGCCGATTGCGCTCGTCTCGGCATCCTCGAGCTCTTAAAGGGCCGCGTCGACCTGGTGGTATCGGGCATCAACCTGGGCTTTAATCTCGGCGATGACACCGTTTACTCGGGGACCGTCGCGGCGGCCCGCGAGGCCGCCCTGCTCGACGCGCCGGCCATCGCCTTTTCCCAGGACCCCGAGGAGACGCGCTACGGCCCGGCGGCTCGCTTCGCCCGCTCCCTGGCTCGCCAAGTCCTGGCTCGAGGGCTGCCCCGCGGCATCTGCCTCAACGTCAATTTCCCGCGCCCGCTGGGGGTCCGGTTCAAAGGGGCGGCCGCGGCCCGCCTGGGCCGCCGGGTCTACAGCAAGGAGGTCACCCGCCGCTCCGACCCCCGGGGACGCGAGTATTTTTGGCTCGCCGGCAGCGACGTGACGAGCGTGCGCGACGCAGGAACCGACGTCGTCGCCGTGGCCAAGGGCTTGGTCTCCGTCACGCCCCTTCATGTCGACACCACGGACGCGACCGTCCTCGCCGACCTGCGCAAATGGGACCTCTCCGGTGTCAGACGTTGACTTGTTGACTTGTTCAAATGAGTCAACAAGTCAACGTCTGACACCCGACGCGAAAAAAGATAGACTAGGCCTCGTGCTCAAGGCCCTGCGCAACGTCCCGTTCCTGAAGCGCCTCGACGCCCGGGATCTCAACGAGATCGACAAGATTTCCCACATCCGCGAATACGGCCCCGGAGAGGCCGTCTTCAATAAGGCCGCCCAGGCCGACCGGATGTTCATCGTGCTTTCCGGCCGCATCAAGATCTTCTCGCGCTCCAGCGGCAAGAAGCGCAAGACCTTTGCCTACCTTCGCGAGGGGGATTTCTTCGGCGAGATGGCCCTGCTTGAAGGCAAGCCTCGCTCGGCGGCCGCCGAGGCCGTCAGCTACTCGCGCTTGCTCATGATCAGCGGGCGAGACTTCAACCGTCTCCTCTCAGAGCGCCCGGCCTTGACCCTCTATCTCCTGCGCGAGGTCTCTCAGCGCCTGCGCCGCGCCAACGAGGAGATCGAAAACCTGCTGTTCCAAAACGTCCTCGGCCGCGTCGCCAAGACGCTCTGCGACCTGGCCCGCCGGGGCCGGCGCCAAGGCATCGGCGTTCTCCTGTCGGAGGCCTATACCCAGCAGGAGCTGGCCGATCTAGTCGGAACGACGCGCGAACCTCTGACGCGCGCCGTGTCTTCCTTGCGGCGCGCCCAGCTCGTCGACGTCCAAGACAATCGCTACCTCATCCCAAACCTGGAGAGACTCCGCGCCCTATGCCCGTGACCCTCGAAAACATGTCCGCCGGCAACGCCATGCGCTCCCGCGACTGCGGCAGCCTCGACGCTTCTCATGAAGGCCAGGAGGTGCGCCTCGCCGGCTGGGTGCATTCCCGCCGCGACCACGGCGGCCTCTATTTCTTCGACCTGAGAGACCGCTCCGGCCTCGTCCAGGTCGTGGTCAACCCGGAGGACGCCGAGGCCTTCGCCGTCGCGGGCCGCCTCGGTGCCGAGCACGTCGTGAGCGTTCGGGGCGCGGTCGGCCGCAGGCCGAAGGGCACGGAGAATCCCAAGCTTCCGACGGGCGACGTCGAGGTCCGCGCCCGCGAGATTCGGGTGCTCAACGTCGCGAAGGTCCTGCCCTTCGAGGTGGACGAGCACGTCGCGGTTTCCGAAGAGACGCGCTTGAAATACCGCTTCCTCGATTTGCGGCGTCCCCGGATGCTGGCCAACCTGACCCTGCGCCACCGGGTTTCCCAAATCGTCCGCCGGGAGCTCGACGCCCTGGGCTTCCTCGAAGTGGAAACGCCCATCTTGACTAAGGCAACGCCGGAAGGGGCGCGCGACTTCCTCGTGCCGGCGCGCCTGAGCCCGGGCAGCTTCTACGCCCTTCCGCAGTCGCCCCAGATCTTCAAGCAGATACTCATGTGCTCGGGCGTCGAGCGCTACTTCCAGCTAGCCCGGGCCTTCCGCGACGAGGACCTGCGCAGCGACCGGCAGCCGGAGCACACCCAGATCGATCTCGAGATGTCTTTCGTCGAGGAGAAGGACATTCACTCCGTCGTCGAGCGCTTCCTGGCGGCCGTATTCAAGGAGGCCATGGGGGTTGAATTACCCACGCCCTTTGCGCGCATCGAGTACGAGGAGTGCATGCGCCGCTACGGCTCCGATAAGCCCGACCTGCGCTACGGCTTCGAGATCCAGGACTGCACGGCGCTTTTCGCCCAGAGCGGCTTCAAGGTCTTCGGCGAGGCCGCCCGCGGCGGGGGCGTCGTGCGCGGCATCAAGGCGACGGGGGAGCTTTCCCGCGCCGAGATCGACAAGCTGACCGACCTGGCCAAGGCCAACGGGGCCAAGGGCCTGGCCTGGATCAAGTGGGAGGCGGCGGCGGCGAGTTCCCCGATTCTCAAGTTCCTCAAGCCGGAGGAATTGGCCGGCGTGGAAAAGGCTTTCGGCGCCAAGGCCGGAGACTACGTCTTCTTCGCGGCCGACACAGCCGTGAAGGCCGCGCCCGTCCTGGGCGCCCTGCGCAAGGAGTTGATCGCGCGCTTCGGCGGCAAGCCTTCCAAGCCGTGGAGCTTCCACTGGGTGGTGCATTTCCCGCTGCTGGAGTGGGAGCCGGAGGAGAAGCGCTGGACGTTCACGCACAACCCCTTCACCTCGCCGCTCGAAAGCGAGCTCCCCAAGCTCGACAGCGATCCCGGCCATATCGCCTCGCACCAGTACGACTTGGTGCTCAACGGCGTGGAGCTGGCCTCGGGATCGATCCGCAACCACCGCGCCGAGGTCCAGCGAAAGATACTCTCCCTGATGGGCTTCTCGCCCGAGGAGCAGCAGGCGCAGTTCGGGCTGCTGCTCAGCGCCCTGGAATACGGCGCGCCCCCGCACGGCGGCGTCGCCTTGGGCCTCGACCGCCTCGTCGCAATCCTCCGCGGAGAGGATTCCATTCGCGAGGTGATCGCCTTCCCGAAGACCCAGAAGGGGACGGACCCGCTGAGCGAAGCTCCCTCGCCGGTCAACCCCAAGCAGCTGCGCGAGCTCCATATTAAGGTAGACGTGCCGCCGAAGCCCTAAAGAAGGGGGCTTGACGTTTGCCCCGTCCGGGGCTATCCTCAAGGCGGATCTTCCATGATCGCCGAGAGGCTTTTTTCGCGGGCGCCGCGGGCGGCCGCCCTGGGTGCCGCACTGCTGGTTGCCTCCGTCGCCTGGAGCGCACCGGCCGCAGACTCGCCCCTGATCCTTGCGGCCAAGAACGGGCAGTTGGCGCGCGTGCAGGCGCTGCTGGCGGCCGGAGGCGTCGACGTCAACGCGCCGGACGCTCACGGCTACACGCCGATCATGTGGGCCCTCGCGCGCGGAGGCGCCTCGATGGTGCAAGCCCTGCTTGCCGACGGCGCCTCGATGCCGGCGGACAGCCCGGCCTTCACCCCGCTCATCGAGGCGGCCAAGGCCGGACAGCTCGACACCGTCAAGCTCCTGCTCGCGCGCAAGGCGAATCTCGAGGCAAGGGACGCCTCCGGCCAGACCGCGCTCCAGTGGGCGGTCGGGCGCAATCGCGCCGACGTCGTCGCGGCGCTGCTCGCGGCCGGAGCCGACGTCAACTCCCGCAACTCGCACGGACAGACCCCTCTCATCCAAGCCGCCCAGCTCGGCGACGCGGCCCTGGTCGACCAGCTGGCCGCCGCGCGAGGGGTCCAGCTCGACGCGCGCGACGGCTTCGGCTACACCGCCCTGATGTGGGCGGCCCACAACGGCCAGGCCAAGATCGTCCAGTCGCTCCTGGCTCGGGGGGCCGATCGCGGCCTCAAGGGCAAGGACGGCCTGACGGCCGCCGACATCGCCCGCGCCCGCGGATTCGCCTCCCTCGCGCAGCAGCTCTAAGCGGGACGTCCGCGTCCGGCGACGAACGCGCGGCGTCGGCGCGGTCCGATCGGCAAAGAATGGTGACCAAACCGTCGCAACCCGCCGCGCTGGTCTTTATTATGATCGCACGATCATGCGAGAGACTCCGGAGCGCTGGCTCGTCGCCGCATGGCCCGGGCTCGGCCACGTGGCCACGACGGCCGCCGTCTACCTCCTGTCCAAGCTCTCCATGCACCAGGTGGCCGAGTTCAAGGCCCGCGGGTTTTTCGAGCTGGAGAGCGTGGACGTCGACCGGGGCTTGGTGCGCGCCGCGCGCCTGCCGCGAAGCCGGCTTTTTCTGTGGCGAAATCCCAAGGGCGGGCGCGACATCGTCGTTTTCCTGGGCGAGGCCCAGCCTCCCTCGGGCAAGCTCGCCTTGTGCGAGCGCCTCATCGCGGCGGCGCGCGCCCTAGGCGTAAAGAAAGTCTTCACGTTCTCGGCGATGGCCACGGAGATGACTCCGGCGTCCCCTTCCCGGATCTTCGGCGTGGCCTCCGACGCCTCGACGCTGGCCGAGCTGCGCCGCCACGACGTTGCGATCATGGGCCAAGGCCGCATCGCCGGGCTCAACGGCGTGGCTTTGGCGGCCGCGGCCGAGGCGGGCCTGCCCGCCGTCGGGCTCCTCGGCGAGATGCCGGGCGTGGCGCCCGACTTGCCCTGTCCCAACGCCTCGGCCGCCGTACTCAAGATCTTCGCAAAGCTCGCCGGCTTGACCCTCGATCTAGACGAGCTCGAGGACTACGGTCAAGCCATGCAGGAGCAGCTCAATAGGCTCTACGAGCAGGTGCGCCAAGCACTCTCGGAGGGGGAGACGCCCGAGGCCGGCGAGACGCAGGCGCCCGCGCCGCAGCCCGAGGTCTCCGAGCCGCAGCCGCCCGCGGAAGCGGTCCTCTCCGACGAGGACGGAAAGCGCGTCGAGAAGCTCTTCTCGCTGGCCCAGCAGGACCGCTCGAAGGCCTTCGAGCTCAAGCGCGAGCTCGATCGCCTCGGGCTCTTCGCGCGCTACGAGGACCGTTTCCTCGATCTCTTCGAACCCCGGCCCTAGCGGGCGATGACCCGCCCGCCCTATCGTCGCCGGCTATCTCCTGTGGCGGCGAGCCGCCCCTTGATTTGCCGCGCGCCGATGCTATAATGCGGCGATGAAAGACAACCTCTCCGCTGGTTTCTGGCCGCTTCTAGCCGCCGTCGCGCTCGGCGCCGCCGGCTGCGTCAGCCTCGGCAAGTACAAGGCGCTTCAGGCGCAGGAAGCGCAGACGTCCCAGAGCCTGCAGGACTCTCAGGCTCACGCCGCCGCCCTGCAAAAGGACAACGACAAGCTCGCGGCCGCCCTGGCGCAGGCGCGAAAGCAGATGGCCGATCTGGTTTCAGGCTTGAAGTCCGATCTCGCTCAAGCCCGGCAGGGCCTGGACGCCGCGCTCAAGCGCATCGCGCAAAACGACGAGAGCGGCAAGGACGCCTCGCCCAAGGAACCATCCGTCAGCGCGGCCGTCCCGGCCGTCCCGGCCGCCCCGGCCGCCGCGACCGCAGCCTCCAGCGCGCCGGGGCGCGCGCCGTAACCGGCGGTCCCGGCTAGTCGACCAGCGCCTTGCCGACCGTCCGCAGCAGCTTCGGGGAGACGTCGCCGACCAGGAGATAGTAGCGATGAGCCCGGGACAGCTGCAGGGTCGTCGCGAAGGACAGCAGGCTCGGGTCGTCGAGCGCCGCGGAAATGGGAGCCTCCGGGCGGCCCGTCGTCGAGCCCGGCTCGGCCACGGGCCGATCCGTCTGGAAGACCGACAGGAAGGCCAGGCCGTCGCTGTAACGGGCCTGCCGCACCCAGGAGCGGTTCTCCACCCGGAAGCCTGATTCGGCCTGGAGCACGAAGCCGCCCGGAAGCAGGGCGGGGAAGCCTCCCTTGGCGAAGGCCAGGGCGTCCGACGACCCCTGGCGCTTCAAGGGCAACGGGGCCGCGCCCGCGGGCGGCAGCGACGCCTCGACGCGGAAGATCGAAGGGTCCGAGTGCTTGCGCAGCGCGAACGCGGAGAAGCTGAGGGTGCTGGAATTCTCCGTCCCGGGCAGATAGCGGCGATTGAGCAGGACGATGCCCGTCTCCCGATCGATGAGCAGGGTCTGCCAGGGCTTGCCCGAGACTTTCGGTCGAAGCTCGACGACCCACGCCGAGCGTCCGACGACGCGCCGGCGCCCCGCGAGGCGGACCGAGTAGTTCGAGATGAGCAGGCGCCAGCGGCGGGCGGGGTCGGGCGCCGGGCTGCGGCTCATCGCCACGCTCTTGGCGACCAGCCGCCCCGAGCGCCGGATGAAGACCTGGTCGCGCTCCCCGTCGCTGACGACCAATCGGGCGGTCTTTCCATCGGCACCGTAGAATTCCTCGAGATACCGGTCCGGCGGATCGAAGTAGATCTGAGCGTCGTCGACCACGCGCTGTACGCCGTTCCAATGGCTGAAGCGCAAGCGCCCCGTGTAGGCCACGCGCGCCGGGCCGAGCACCAGATCGGCCAGCCCGGGGGTCTTCGCCGCGGTCCGGGCGCGACCGAGCCCCGCGCCCAATGCGAACAAAAGCGCGGTCAAGACTGCGCTAGCGATCGGTTTCTGTCTCATCGAATGCCCACCCGTCCGAATAGTTCGCCGCGACCAGGTTGCCCTGGCTCGCCGCCCCGTCCGTGCTGTAGCGAAAATGAGCCGCCAAAAGCGGCTGGATGGGGATCGGCCGAGCCGCGGCCCCGAGCCCGGCGGCCGCAAACCAAACCGCGATCCCCGCCGCCGCCATGGCGACCATCCCCGCCGGCACGAGCCACGTCCAACCGGCCGCGACGGGAGCCGGCGCGGCGGTCGGCGCGGACAGAGAGGCGAGCCACGCCTCGTTGCGCGCCAGGGTCCCGACCGGAATCCTCACGGGCGGGGCGGAGCGCAGCCAATCCCTCACGCGCTCTTGAGCGCTCGAGTCCTGCGCCAGATCGTCTTCTTCTTCGCTCATGATCGGCTCCCTGCCGTATCCAGATCGTCGCAATATTTCCGCATCTTCTTGCGGGCCTGAAAGATCCTCGACTTCACGGTGCCCACCGGGCAGCTCAAAACGCGCGCGATCTCCTCATAAGACCAGCCCTCGACGTCGCACAGGATCACGGCGCTGCGATAATGCGGCTCGAGGCTGGCGAGCGCCTTCTGGACTTGATCGCCTTGCTCTTGCCGCATCAGGACATCCGCCGGCTCCGGATCGCCCGCCGACAGCGGCCGGGACCGCGGCTCTCCGTCGTTCTCCAGGTTCTCGTCGAGGGAGACGGTCCGCCGCGCGTGCGCGCTCTTGACTCGATTGACGAAGAGATTATGGATGATGCGCAGCACCCAGGGGCCGAAGGGGCGCGACGGATCGAAGGAGTCATGGCTGGCATAGGCCTGCACGTAAGCTTCCTGCATAAGATCGGACGCATCGGAATCATTGCCGCAAAGCCGATAGGCGAAGTTGTACGCCTTCTGCCTCGATTCCCGGACCAGCTCTGCGAAGGATTCGGCGGAGGACATCTCCATGGGCCCTGATCATGATACAACTTCGCTCGCAAAAGGTTCGCGCTCCGACGAGAATGCGAACCTTTTCGACCTCCGGCTTGTATGATCGCGTGACGGCCGCGCCGCGGCCGCGAAACCGACGAAGGAGGAGACGAAAATGCACCTCAAGCCCGCAATCCTGGTTCTGGCGGCGAGCGCGCTGATCCCCGCGCTGCTCGCGGCTCAAAGCCAGCCGCAGACCGGCCAGCCCTCCGCGCAGCCGGTCAAGCCTCAGCTGGAGCCGAGCTTCGCCGCCGCTCCGGCGACCATCACGGTCCCCGCGCCCGCGGCACCGCCCGCCGCGAGGGCGACCTCAGCGACCAGGAGTTCGCCTATCTCAACCGCAGGCTCGACGACCTCGGCCTGCAGATCGCACAAGGCAAGAAGGGAGCCTAACACAGACTCCAGCGGAAGCCGTCGCGGGCCATGAACGCCGCCCTTTTTCTGCTCGAAGCCCTCGCCATCGCGGCACTTCTCCACGCGGCTCGTCGCGGGGGACTTCTCCGCGGCCATGACGGCGATCAATCAGTTGGGCATCGACACGACGCCGCTGTCCTCGGCCATCCTCGTCGTCCTGGCGGCCGCGCGCCTCGCGAGACGCAGGAAGTCTGAGGCAGTCCCCAAAATAGAGCCGCGGAGCGTTCCCAGGCGCTCCGCGGCTCTTCGTTTTCGAGCTAGGGTTTGGGCCGCGCTTTCGCGGCCCGTACGACGCGCATGAGCCGGCGAAACAGCCACGCGTTCGTTCCCAGCCACACCGCAATGCCCAGGATGAGAATCCAATAGCCGACCGCGGCCTCGCTCACCATCATGAACAGCGCCAGCCAGGCGACCCATCCCATGGCATTGAACAGGGCCCCGCCCAGCCCGTCGAGCGCGGCCGACTTGGCCGCCGGGCCGAGGCCGGGATTCGCCGAGGCCCAATAGACGGCCGCGACGACGGCGATCCCGGCCCAGGCCACGGCGAGCAGCATCGTGCCTAGGAACGGCACGGCAATGGCCGCAACCCCCGCATAAACGGCGGCCGCCTTGAACAGGTCGAGATTGGGCGCTCGCATCGCCAGGTATCCGCCCAAAAGGGCGAGGGTCCCGATCAAGGCCCATGTCAGGATCCGCGCGGCCGAGCGCCAGGCCCTCATATCTCGTCCAGTTTAGGGCGGGCCTCCCGGCGACGTCAAGGGCCCCCGCGCGAGCTATACTAGACGGAGAAAAATGAGCGGCACAACCACGCCCTCGCGCCGGGCCGCGCTCGCGCTGGCAGGCCTTTCGGCGGTACTCGTCGTCCTCGTCCTCGGCGAGTGGGCTGCGCGCCGCTGGGCTGCGCCGCCCATCCCGTTATTTCGCGACGAGCAGACCCGCCAAGCCTATTACGACGTCACCGAGCCTTTCTTCCGCGTGGAGAAACGCGCCGGGACGGCCTACTTGGTGCAGAACCCGACGCGTGTGGCCTATCAGCCCTCCCAGGTCTTCCCGCTCGAAAAGGGGCCGGGGGTCAGGAGAATTCTCGTGGTTGGGGAATCGAGCTCGATCCTGCTGGGCCGCGCCATCGACGACCTGGCCCGACGCGCTTGGCCGAATGGCCGCTTTGAGGTCTTCGAGGCCGGCGTTCCCGGCGGAAGCCTCGAGGATGCCTGGCGCCGCTTCGACGAGTTCAAGCGATACCCGCCGGACCTGATCGTCTGCCTCTTCGGGCACAACCTGTTCTATCCGTCCATCCGCACGTCGCCGCCGTGGCTGGTGCGCGCGGCCCTTTGGACGCGCCGCAGCCGCCTGCTCTCCTTTCTCGCCGACCGGCTGCGGCCTCCGCTCTTTCCGCCGATGCCCGCGCCTGGGCCGCGTTGGCGGCTGCTGGTCCGCTTCCTGGACGCTCTGGCGTCCTATAGCCGCGGGCGCGACATCCCGGTTGTTTTCTGCACGGTGCCGGGCAACCTCCTCTTTCCGCCGCAGGACCGCGCTCCGCGATCGCCCGCGCTGTGGCAGGCGCGCTTCCTTTACTGGAGCGGCCGCCGGGCTGACGCCGCCGATACGCTGGCGTCCGACGCCGCGGCGCGAGGCTCCGCCGAAGAATGGTTCGAAGCCGGCGACTGGCTCTATCAACAAGGGAAACTGCGGCGCGCCCTGGGCTGCCTTCAGAAGGCCAGGGACCTGGATGCCAGCCATTACCGGGCCTCGTCGCAGGTCAACGCCCTCATCCGCCGGGCGGCGGCAAGCGACGGGGCGTGGCTGTTGGACTTGGACCGGGCCGTCCTCGATCTGGCGCGCTCGGGCGCACCCGAATGGGCCCTCTTCGAGGACGAACAGCACGTCTCGCCGCCGGTCGCCGCGCTCGAGGCCAGGAAGTTCTGGCGGCTGCTGGGAAGCCAGGGCTGGGCGGTCCCCGGCCAGCGCCTGCCGCCGGCCGTCCCGATCCTGTCCCGGCGCCGGGACCAGCGCCCGTCCTTCCAGAACCTCCTGGAGCGGCTGCTCGGCGGGGCTATGAGCCCGGAAAGGGCCCGCGCCTTGCCGTCGGAGACCGCCGAGGAGCTGGCCGAAGCTCCCCTCGACGAGGCGGCGCTCGCGAAGGTCGTGGCTGACTCGGCGCTTTCCGGCCAGGGGAGCGCCGATGTCTATTCGGGACTGGCCGAAGGCTGCTGGCGGGCCGGTCAAATCGCGGCGGCTTGGCGCTTCAACGAGCGCGCCGCCAGGGCCTGCCCGGCCTGCTCCGGCCCGGCCGTCCAGGCGGGGCTGTTTCGGCTCTCGGCCGGGGAGCGCCGGGAAGCGGCTTCGGACATGAGGAGAGCCCTCGCGTTGTCTCCCGATGATCCGGAGGCGAGGTTTTACCTGCGCCGCCTGCGCTGATCTGCCGGCGCGGGCTCCTCGGAGGCCTAGTCCGTAGACAAAAGAAAGCCGCGAAGCCCCCCAGGGCGCGTCGCGGCTTTCTTCGCCGAGGATTTGCTCCTAGGCGCTGCTTGAAACTGGTGGACGTGCGGGGGATCGAACCCCGGACCTCTTCCTTGCGAAGGAAGCGCTCTCCCAGCTGAGCTACACGCCCAAATGGTCCAACTCGCCGATTCTACAAAAATTGAGGCGCCGTTGGCACCTACTCGCGCGCGCCTTGCCGCCGCAGCCGCGCCTTGGCCGCCCGCAGCTCCCGCTTGTAGTGGTTCTTCGCGTTGATCTGCTCGCGCTCCGTCATCGAAAACGTGTGGCCGCCCGTCATGTTGGCCACGAAGTAAAGCGCCTGGGTGTCGGCGGGATGCAGGACGGCTTCAAACGATGCCAGCCCCGGGCTGCAGATGGGCCCGGGCGGCAGGCCGTAATGAAGGTAAGTGTTGTAGGCCGACGGCGTGCGCAGGTCGGCGCGGGTCAAGCCCTTTTTCCAGTAGCCGAGGGCGTATTGCACGGTCGGATCGGCCTGGAGGGGCATGCGCAAGCGCAGTCGGTTGAGGTAGACGGCGGCGATCATCGGCCGCTCCTGTTTGAGGACGGCCTCGCGCTCGACGATCGAGGCCAGCGTCAGGATCTGGTGCAGCGTCAGCCTGGGCCGCGGCTGTGCGGCCGCGTAGACCGGCTCGACCTTCTTCTTGAACTCCTGGATCATGCGCTCGGCGGCCGCGGGCGCGGGGGTATCCGGGTCGAAGAAGTAAGTCGTCGGAAAGAGATAGCCTTCGGCGCCGCTGGTGGAAACGTAGAGCTCGAAATCGGAAGCCTTGCAGACGCCGTCGGCTTCCAGGCGCCGTGCGATCTGCCCCGCTGAGAAGCCCTCGGGAATGACGACGCGGGCCTCCTCGTTGGAGCCGGCCTCGAGCTGGCGCAGAAGCGAGGGCAGCCATTGGCCGCATCTGAGGCTGTAGAGGCCGGGCTTGAGGCGGCGATCCGCTCCCATGGCCTTGGCGGCGGCCCGAAACAGCAGCCGGGAGCGGATGACGCCGCGCTCGGCCAGAAGCGAGGCCGTCTGCTTGGCGCTCAGGCCCGGGGGGATGTCCACGGAGACGCGCGGCCCGGGGATCGCCAGCCACGCCAAGAGGGCCCCCAAGACGAGAGCAACCGCCCCGGAGGGAACCCGCCTCACCGGCCCGAAGCGGCCTGCGCCCGGCGCAAGGCGGCGCGGACCCGCGCCACCAGTTCGTCCGGACGAAAGGGCTTGACGAGAAAGTCATCGACGCCGAAGTGCAGCGCCTCGAGCTCCTCGTCGGGGGTCCGGCGCACCGTCAGCATGAGGATCGGCACGGCCCGGAAGCGCTCGTCGCCGCGCACGACCCGGCAGAGGGCCTCGCCGTCCATCTTCGGCATGTTCCAGTCGACGAGCAGGACGTCCGGACGGAACGAGGCGAGAGCCTCGACGCCCTCCTGGCCGTCGACGCAGGTCTTGACCTCGAAGCCGCCCGCCATCAGGACGTCGCGGATGATGAGACGGTAGTCCTCCTCATCGTCGACCACCAGGATGCGCGCAGCCATCGCCCTATATTACATAAAAGGGGCGCCGTCGGGACGCCGCCAGGACTTGAAAAATCAATAGGCCCCTGTTATACAAGCGAGGAAGCGCGAGGCGAGCTCAAAAAAATCGAGGAAAGACATCATGGATTCCGCTAGGCAAAAGCCCGAGGACCGATTAGCCGACATCGAGGCCATCAACAATCTCGACCTGGCGCGCATGTCGCTGCGCTGGGCCCTGGAGCGCATCCGCGCGCTGGAAAGGAGCCAGGACGAGCTGGCCCGGGCCCTGGCCCAGCGAGACCAGGTCGTGGAAGCGCTGCAAGAGGAGCGCGGCGCGCTCAAGAGGCAGACGGCCCTGCGCGGCGACGAGACGCGCAAGCGCGAGGAATACTACGAGCGCATGCGGGAGTTCATCACCATCCGCCTGACCGGCAAGCCCGACGCCGCGGCCCTGGCTTCGCGCGAGCTCGAGCTGGCCCGCCTCCAGGAGGAGCTCCACGCCCGCGCCGTGGCCCTGGAGAAGGAATTCGCGGCCAAGAACGAAGCGGCGCGCCTGGAGCTCGAGGCCCACAAATCGGCTCTCGCCCAGGAGGCGCGGCGGCAGGCCGAACGCGCGCGGCAGGAGCAGGCCCTGATCCAGGCCCGCCAGGACGAGGCGGCGGCCGCCCGGGAGGCGGAATTCGAGGCCTGTCGCGAAGAGGCCCAGCGGCAGGCGCATCAGCGCGCCGGCGAACGCGTCCGCGAGGCCGAGGAGGAAGCCGCGCGCCTGCGCGCCGCTTACGAGGGCGATTGGAAAAAGGAGAAGGACGATCTGCTGGCCCACCTGGCCGAGCGCCAGCGCAAGATCGAGGAGCAGCGCGGGGAGCTCACGACGCTGCGGCGCGAGCTCGACGAGACGCGCGACGCGCTCCTGCAGCGCTCGCGGGACGTCGAGACGGCGACGAGAGGCTTCGAGCAGGACCGCCAGGCGCTGGCGCGCGCGACGCAGGCGCGAGGCCAGGAAGCCGAGCTTTGGCGCGACAAGTACCGCGAGGCTGAGGAGACCGCCGCCCAGGCGTCCCGCAAGGCCATCGAGGCTGAGCAGGCGCTCCAGGAGCTCCATCGAACCCTGGCCGCCGAGGCCAAGCGCCGGGAATTGGCCGAGGAGCGAGCCGACGCGCTCGAGGCCAATTTCAAGCGGCGCAAGGACGACCTCGACGCCATCGAGTTGTCTCTGGTGGCCCGCCTCAAGGATTTGGAAGAGGACGCGCAGCGGCGCGACGAGGCCTGGACCAAGCGCGAAGAGGCGCTTCGCCGCCGGGAGCAGGAGCGGCGCCGCGGGCAGGAGGAGTGGCAGCGCATGATTTTGGAGAAGTCGCAGCAGATCGAGAGCTTGAAGCGGGAGCTCGCCGAGACGATCAGGACCTATGCCAGAGGCCAAGGGAGAGAGCATGTCGAATGAAAAGCAGGCTGAGAAGCTGAGCGAGATGTGGCAGCGGCTGGAGACCGTCTGCCAAAGGTTGTGGAACGATGATTCCCCGGCCGCCGTAAGCCTGCAGGCCGTCATCGAGGAGTTCCGAGGGCACGTCGCGCGCGTCGAGCAGGAGGTCGTCGCGAGCCGCAAGGCGATCGCCGAGCAGCGCGCCGCCGCCGCCCGGGAGCTGGAGGACCAGTATTCCGACAAGCTCCGGGCCCTCGAGGCGCAGAGCGCGCGCCAGGCGGCCCGTATCTCCAACCTGGAGCAGAACCTGGCGGGCCGGGAAAAGGAGCTCGACTCGGCGCTGCGCGACCTGGCCCAAAAGGAAGCCGAAAACGTCAAGTTCCACGACGAGTATCTCAAGGCCGCCTCCCGCTACGACGAGATGCAGGCCAAAAAAATGGAGGCGTTCTACCAGGACCTGCAGAAGAAAGGCGCCGAGCTCGAGACGCTCTGGGAGGGCCGCCAGAAAGTGCTGGAGAACGAGTATCGTCAGAGAGAAGCCCAGCTGCGGCAGTTCCAAGACCGGCTCGTGCAGGAGCAGGCCGCCTGGGAGCGGCAGAAGCTCTCGGAGCACGAGGCGCTGAGCAAGCGCGACGAGGAGCTCAAGAAGAGCTCCCAGGACCTTTCCCACGACTACACCCGCAAGCAGGCCGAGCTTCAGAAGATCAAGGAAGGCATGCAGCGCGAAATCGCTGAAGTGGTCCGGCAGTATCAAGCCAAGCTGCGCGCCGGAAGCGGCGCCCCGCCCGCATGAGCGAGGGGGCCGGGGCGGAGTCCCTCGAGAGACATCTCGACCGGCTGCTGCGCGACTACAGCGCCAGGCTCGACGCCCTCGAGTTGGACCTGCCGGCGCCGCACGGAGCCCGCGCGCAGG
>DAIDHI010000025.1 GCA_027452025.1 Elusimicrobiota bacterium
GTTCAAGACGACGAGCACGATCTCGGAGCCGTCCTTGGACTTGCGCATCCACGACAGGGTGCTCGCGTCGGCGTCGTGGCAGTCGATCCATTCGAACCCCGCCGGATCGTGATCGAGCTCGTGAAGCGCCTTCTCGCGCCGGTAGGCCCCGTTGAGCGCCTCCACCCACTTTTGCACGCCCTCGTGCGGAGCGTAAACGAGCAGGTTCCAATCGAGGCTCGAGTCGTGGCTCCATTCCCGCCATTGCGCGAACTCCCCGCCCATAAAGAGGAGCTTCTTGCCCGGATGGCCGTACATGTCGCCCAGGAGCAGGCGGAGGTTGGCGAATTTCTGCCAGTCGTCGCCGGACATCTGTCCGACCAGCGAGCCCTTCCCGTGGACGACCTCGTCGTGGGAGAGCGGCAGCACGAAGTTCTCGTGAAAGGCGTAGATCATCCGGAAGGTGATGCGATCGTGATGGAACTTCCGGTGGACCGGATCCTTCCTCATATACTCCAAGGTGTCGTGCATCCAGCCCATGTCCCACTTCAGGCCGAAACCCAGCCCCCCGGCGTAGGTCGCCCGGGAGACCATCGCCCAGGACGTGGATTCCTCGGCGACGGTCTGGACGTCGGGATAATGCTTGTAGACCTGCTCGTTGCAGGCGCGCAGGAAGCTCACGGCCTCGAGGTTCTCCCGGCCGCCGCGCTCGTTGGGGATCCACTCCCCCTCCTTGCGCGAGTAGTCCAAATACAGCATCGACGCCACCGCGTCGACCCGCAGCCCGTCGATGTGATACTTGTCGAGCCAGAACAGGGCGTTGCTGATCAGGAAGCTGCGCACCTCGTTGCGGCCGTAGTTGAAGATGTAGCTGCCCCAGTCGGGATGGAAGCCCTTGCGCGAGTCGGCGTGCTCGAAGAGGTGCGTGCCGTCGAAGAGGCCCAAGCCGTGGCCGTCCGTGGCGAAATGCGAGGGCACCCAGTCCAGCAGCACGCCGATGCCGGCGCGGTGCAGGGTCTCGACGAGATACATGAAGTCCTGCGGCGTGCCGTAGCGCGAGGTCGGGGCGAAA
Organism: Elusimicrobiota bacterium; assembly: GCA_027452025.1. GTDB lineage: Bacteria > Elusimicrobiota > Elusimicrobia > UBA1565 > UBA9628 > DAIDHI01. The sequence continues at coordinate 1,052 of DAIDHI010000025.1, forward strand.
TAGCCGGTGATCTGGTAGCCCCAGGAGCCCGCGAAGGGATGCTCCATGACGGGCATGAGCTCGACGTGCGTAAAGCCGAGCTTGGCGCAGTATTCGGCCAGCTTCGGCGCCAGCTCGCGGTAGGAGAGCGGCCGGCGGTCCTCCTCGGGCACGCGCATCCACGAGCCGAGATGCAGCTCGTAGATCGACATCGGCGACGACAACCCGTTGCGCCGCGCCCGCCCGGCCATCCAGTCCCCGTCGCGCCACTGGTAGCTCAAGTCCCAGAGGACGGAGGCGGACTTGGGCGGGACCTCGGCGTAGAAGGCGAAGGGGTCTGCCTTCTCGAGCTTGGCGCCGCCTTCGTTGGACTTGATCGCGTATTTGTAGAGCGCGCCGGGCTTGAGCCCGGGCACGAAAGCCTCCCAGACGCCCGAGTCGCCCTTGCCGCGCATGGGATTCTTGACGCGGCTCCAGCCGTTGAAGTCCCCCACGACGGACACGGTGCGCGCGTTGGGCGCCCAGACGGCGAAATACGCGCCCTCGCGCCCGTCGACGACGGCCGGCCGCGCGCCGAGCCTCTCGTAGACGCGATAATGGGTGCCTTCGTTGAACAAGTAGAGATCGTCCGCCGTCAACAGCGAGAAGTGCTCCGGAGTCGTCTTCGTAGCCATGCGGTCTCCTTTTGCGCTCAAATCCGTCCCGACTCCTCGGCCAGCGCCTTGAGGCGCCGGGAAAGCTCGGGCGTCAACTCTCCCGCGCGCAGCCGCCAGTCCCAGTTGCCGCTCGCCGTTCCCGGCCGCTTCATGCGGGCCTCGGCGCTCAGGCCGAGGATGTCCTGCACGGGCACGATGGCCGTGTCGGCCGTCGAGCGCATGACGGCGCCGATCATGTCCCAGTGAATCTGCCGCCCGTCGCTCGACAGGTAGACCCGGGCGTTGTGCCTTTCGCGCTCGATCTGCTCCGGCGCCCGCGCCCCCGGCGCCTTGCCGTCGTCGTTGTACCAGCCCACGACGGTGTCGTTGTCGTGCGTGCCGGTGTAGGCCACGCAGCGACGGGGATAATTGCGGGGCAGGAAGCTCTCGGCCTGGTTGTCGGAGCCGAAGGCGAATTGGAGCACGCGCATGCCGGGCAGGTCGAACTGGTCGCGCAGGGCCGTCACCTCGGGCGTGATCGAGCCCAGGTCCTCGGCGATGAGCTCCAGGCGCGGCAGCTCCCGCTCCACGCGCGCGAAGAAATCGGCGCCCGGGCCGGCGACCCAGCGGCCCCGCTGGGCCGTGGCCGAGGACGCGGGAATCTCCCAGTAGTTCTGGAAGCCGATGAAATGGTCCAGCCGGACGGCGTCGAAGCGCTCGGCGGCGCAGCGCAGCCTGGCCAGCCACCAGTCGTAGCCGCGCGCCTTGAGCACGTCCCAGCGGTAATGAGGGTTTCCCCAGCGCTGCCCCGTGCGGCTGAAATAATCCGGCGGGACGCCGGCGACGACCGTCGGACGCCCGTCCTCTCCGAGCTCGAAGAGGTCCTGGTGCGACCACACGTCGGCGCTCTCGTGAGCGACGAAGATCGGGACGTCGCCGATGAGCCCCACGCCCCGCACCGCGCAGTGCGCCCGCAGCCTGCGCCATTGGCGCTGGAACACGAACTGGACGAACTGATGATGGAATGCGGCCTGGCCCAGGCCCTTGAGCAGCTCCTGGTCCCAGCGCCGGAAATCCCGGCGGCGCAGCTCCTCGGGCCATTGCGTCCAAGAGGCGCCGCCCAGACGCTCCTTGAGCGCGCAAAACAGCCCCCAGTCGTCGAGCCAGGAGCTGTGCTCGGCGAAGAAGGAGCGGAACTCCTCCCACATGGCCGTCTCCCCTCGCTCGGCGAAGCGCGCCGAGGCCTTGCGCAGCCGCGCCTCCTTGAAGGCCGCCGCCGCCTCGAAGTCCGCGCGCCCCTCGGGAAAGTCGGCCTGCGCGTCCTCGGCGTCGAGCAGGCCCTCCTGGGCGAGCAGCTCGAGGCTTATGAGCAGCGGATTGCCCGCGAACGCGGAGGGAGAGCTGTAGGGCGAAAAACCCGCCCCGGCCGGAACGACGGGCAGCATCTGCCACCAGCGCAGGCCGCTGTCGGCCAGGAAATCCGCGAACAGGTATGCCTGCGGGCCGAGATCGCCGACGCCTTGGCCGCCCGGCAGGGAGGTGACGTGGAGCAGCAGGCCCGCCCCGCGCCGGCGCAGGGTGGGCTTGGCCGGCCCGGCGGCGGCGTCAGTAGACGGGCTCAAACGCCCTCCGGGCGTAGTCGGCGCGGGTCATCGTGACCAGGCTCTTGAGGCTGTCGCCGTCGCCATCGAAGACGATGCGGCCGATCATACCGTCGTAGTCCGTCTGGCGCAGAGCCTCCAGGACCTTGGCGCGGTCGGGCCCGGCGCGCTTGAGGGCGAGCAGCGCGATTTTCGCCGCCTCATAGCCGTAGTCGTCGAACGTGCGCGGGCGAGCGCCGGGATAAGCCTGGCGGTAGGCCGTCAGGAAGTCGCCGGCCGAAGGCAGGTCCTCGACGGGAACGCCGCCCACCGTGAAATAGGCCCCCTGCACGGCCGGGCCCGCCAGGGAGAACAAGTCGTCGGACTTGGCGCCGTCGCCGGCCAGGAAGACCGCGCGCGCGCCCTCGCGCCGCGCCTGCTTGAGAAAGACGGCCGCGTCCAGATAGTCGCCTCCGAAAAAGACGCCGTCGGCGCCGGAGGCGAGCAGCCGCCCGATCTGGGCCGAGAAATCGCGGCTTCCCCGCGCGAAGGAGTCGCGCCCCGCCACGCGGCCGCCGCGCCGCTGGAAGTGAGCGGCGAATTGATCGGCGAGGCCTCGGCCGTAGGGCGTGGCGTCGTCGAGGACCCACATGCGCCGCAAGCCGAACCGCGAGAAGGCGAATTGCGCGGCGTAAGCCCCCTGCACGGCGTCCGACGGCGGCAGGCGGAACACCACCCGCGGCCCGCGCCAATCCGGGCCGGCCTGCTGCAGGGTCAGCTCCGTCGCCGTGGCCGTGGGCGTGATCATGGCCAGGCCCGCCGGACCATAGACGCGCGAGGCGGCGAGCGCGCACCCGGAGGTCAGATGCCCGATGACGGCGAAGACGCGCGCATCGGCGGCCAGGCGCCGCGCGGCGTCCGCGGCCGCGGCGGGGTCGCCGCGGTCGTCGACGGGCTCGACCTCGACGGCCGCATGCGACTGCTCGGCGGCCAACCGCACGGCCCGGACGATCCCCTCGCCGTCGGCGGCCAAGCTTCCCGAGAGCGGCACGGCCACCGCCAGACGCGGCCGCGGCCTGGCCGGCCCCCCGCAGGCGGCCAGCGCGAACAACGAAACGGCCAAGGCGAAAATCCTCACCGGCCCGATTCTAGCAAGACAGGAGCCGCGCGGCCAGGAAGGACGCCCCCGAGCTCGGCGCCGCGGGCTTGGGCGCGAGCGTCAGAACCGCCCGCAGGCCGTCCCCCCAGCGCCCGAGCGAGAAGTCCGCGGCCGCAAGACGCGCCCCCCGTCCCAGGGCCAGGAAGCCGTCGACCAGCGGCCGCGTCTCCGGAAAGCCCTCCCGGGGAAGCAGCAGCACCGGCTTGCCGTGCGCCAAGGCCTCGGAAAGGACGCCGTAGCCGGGCTTGGCGACCAAGGCGTCGCAGGCCGCGACGGCCCGCAGGTGGACGCCGGGCGTGCGCTCGGGCAGCCGCAGCCACGCCGCGCGCAGCCCTCTCGGCGCCGGGCCGAAGCCCGCGAACAGGAACTCCGAAAGGTCGTCGCCTTGCGAAACATCGAGCGCGCCGCAGCCCAGCCCGCCGAAGGACGCCAGGATCAGCGGACGGCCGTCTTGCGCCGCGCCGAGCGCGCGCCTGGCCTGCGAACGGCTTTCCGGGCAGACGCCGCAGAGGAGCGGACAATCCGTGACCTTGGCGAAGGCGGCGCCTTCCAAATGCATCGGCAGGCGGAAATACTCCCTGGCCAAGCCGTAGGCCCGGCGATAGGCTTGCGCCACCGCCGCCCACCGGGGACCCGGATAGGCGCCGAGAATCTCGTCCCAGGTGAAGTTGCCCACGGCCACGGCGGGCACGCCGGCGCGCGCGGCCGCGGCGAAGGCCAGCGGCGCCACGTCCGAGACGACGAGTCGCGCGCCGCAGCCGCGCAGAAAAGCGGCTTCCCGCTCGACGCGCGGCCGCCAGTCCGCCAAAAAGCGCTCGTGCCTCCGCAAGCTTTCCTCGAGCTCGATCGTGAACCCGTCGGACTGGCGCAGGCCCGGGTCGATGCCCACGGCCCGGCACGAAGCCTCGCCCCCCGGCGCAAGAACCCAGCGCGGCGCCTGGCTTCGCGCCAGCAGCCGCGCGTCCGGACGGCGAAAGCGCAGCTCCCGAAGCAGCGCCGCCTGCCGCGTGGCGTGGCCGTAGCCGTGGGCCGAAACGTAGAAGGCGATGACGGGCGGCATGGTCTGATCATATCAAAGGCCCTATGCTAAAATGGCCCGGTGCCGCTCCCCCACCGCTCGCTCGCGCCGGGCCGGCTCCAAGTCCTCATCGGCCCCTCGCCCTCCGGCGTCCTGGTCGCGGGCCTGCCGCCGGCCGCGCGCCTGGCCCGCGCCGCGACCGAGGAGCTTTCTCCCGCGCGCGTAATGCTTTGCGAGGACGGGAGCTTCGCCGAGCGCTACGCCCGGCAGCTGCGCGGGCTCAGGGTCGGTCTCGCGCCCGAGCCCCTCGACCCCGAGGCCCCGCTGCTCGTCCTTTCCTCTCGAGGCTTCGCCCGCGAAGGCGCGCTCTCCCGGGCGCTCTCGCCGCCGCCCGCGCAAGCGACGGCCTGGAGCGCCGGCGGGCGGGTCGTCGCCGCGTATTTTCCCCGGGCAAAAGAGGCCCCCCGGGGCCCCGCGGCCGAAGCCGCCGGCCTGGCCCTGGAGGTCCGGGCCGACGGCGCCGTCCCGCTCGAGGGCTGGCTTGCCGCCGACGACGCCGCAAGCCGCCGACGCGCCGAGCGGCAGCTGTGCCGGGCCCTGGCCAAGGACAACGACGGCTATCTGGCCCGCTTCGACCGCCGCCTGTCGACCGCGCTTTCGCGCCTGCTCGTGCGCCTGCCCGTGACGCCCAACGCCATCACGACGGCCGGGCTGGCGCTCGGGCTGGCCGGAGCCTGGGGCCTGGCCTCGGCCACGCGCGGGGGCCAGTTCTCCGGCGCCCTGGTCTTGTGGGTCTGCTGCATCCTTGACGGCTGCGACGGCGAGGTGGCGCGCCTCAAGCTCCTCTCTTCGGACTCCGGCGCGACCTACGACGTCGCCGCCGACCACCTGGCGCACCTGGCGACCTTCGCCGCCATCCCCATCGGGGTCCACCGCCTGAGGCCTTCCGCCGCCTTCGCCCGGCCGGGGCTGCTGCTGCTCTGCGGCTTCGCGCTGTCGACGTTCAGCGTCTACTGGCTGGTGCTGCGCCTGCCGGAAAGCCGGCGGGGCCGCTTCTCTCTCTTTATCGAGCGCATCGCCAGCCGCGACTACGTCTACCTTCTCGTCGCGGCGACGGCCCTCGGCCGCCTCGACTGGTTCCTCTGGGCGGCGGGCATCGGCTCGCATGTCTTTTATCTCGCGCTTTGGACCCTCGCCCTGCGCCGCGCGCCGGCCCTCGAGGCGACCGGATCGTGACGGCCTTCCTTTTCGACATGGACGGCGTCGTGGTCGATAACATGCGCTTCCACGAGCGCGCCTGGAGGGAGTTCTTCCTCAAGCGAGGCGTGCCGATGGACGGCGACGAGTTCTTTCGCCGCACCAGCGGCATGCCCACGCGCGACGTCATGGCGTATTTCTTCAAGCGCGCCCTTTCCGCGGAGGAAGCCGCGCGGCTCAACGCCGAGAAGGAAGCGGCCTACCGGAGGCTCTACGCGCCGCATCTTTCGCCCTTGCCCGGCCTGCGCGAGTTCTTGGCCGCCGCGCGCGCGGCCGGCGTCAGGCTCGGCCTTGGCACGGGCTCGCTTGCGGAGAACATCGACTTCGTGCTCGACGGGCTCTCGCTGAGGGACCGCTTCGACGCCGTCGTCGGCGCCGACGAGGTGCGCCGCGGCAAGCCCGATCCGGAGACCTTCCTCACCCTCGCGCGCAAGCTTGGCGCCGCGCCGGCCGACTGCGTCGTTTTCGAGGACGCGCTGCTCGGCGAGGAGGCCGCGAGGGCGGCGGGCATGCGGCTCGTCGCGGTCACCACGACCCACGCCTCCCGAGATTTCCGCCGCCCGGACCTCTCGATCGCCGACTTCAGCGGCTTGGATCCGCGCGCGATTGCCGGCCTGGGCCGCCGTTCCAAAGCCGACTCTCGTTAGCGAAGGGCCAGGAGTCTTCTCTTGGAGATTTCGCGGCCTTCGACGAGGGTTTTGGCATGCCAAAACCCTCGTCGGGATGGCGCGATTCTCGATTAGGACGCGCGGACGCCGGAGTGCCGACCTAAGCCCGTCCCCATTGACGCAAGACGGCTTTCTCCTCGGCCTCGGAGGTCACCTTCTTGAAGCGGGCCTTGGACTTGCCGTGCACGCGCGCCTGGCAATCGGCCCAGGTCATGTGCCGCTCCAAATGCCCGTCGATGAGGCTCACGTAGAAGCCGGCCGGCTTGCGCTTGAATCCCGGCCCGGAGGCCTTGCGCGTCGGCGCGCTCGTGTCGGCCGGCACGCAGGAGAGATCGTGCGGGTAGCCTGCGAGCGGGCCGTCGTAGAGCGCCGCCGGCTTGGCCTTGGATAACGCCACGGCCAGCTCGTCGCAGCGCTCGTTGCCGGGGCAGCCCGCATGGCCGCGGACGTAGTGCCAGCGCAGCCGCGCTCCCGCTTCCTGGGCCGCGTTGTCGAGGACGGCCCAGAGGTCGCGGTTGAGCACGTCGTCGCCCGCCGCCGTCTTCCAGCCGCGCCGTTTCCAGGCGCGCAGCCATTCCCGGACGCCGTGGATGACATAGGTCGAGTCCGTATAAAGGTCGATGGGCTGCGTCAGGCCGCGGCAGGATTCCAGAGCGCGCAGGACGGCCGTCATCTCCATGCGGTTGTTGGTCGTCGGGCTCGCCGCCCCAGCCAGCTCGCGCACGCGCTCGTCAGGAGTGACCACGATCGCCGCCCAGCCGCCCGGCCCCGGGTTGCCGGAGCAGGCGCCGTCGGTGAAGATCAGGACGCGGTCCATGGCGGAATCATAGCAATTACCAGCCGGCGGCCAGCCGCAGGGCCTGCGAGAGCAGGCGCTTCCTCTCGCGCTGCGCCCGCGCGGCCGCCGGCGGCGCGGCCGCCCGCAGGCGCGCCTCGATGACGTCCCGGTCGTGGATGTCTCCCAGCAAGGTTTGAAGCCGCTTGACCCGGCTCTCCGGGGGCAAGCCGCGCCGGTCCTTCAAGGGCTCGAGCAGATAGCGAAGCTTCTTGGCCGCGATGCGGGCCCCGTGCAGGGCCTTCGCCGAGGGCCGCCGGCCCAGGCGCTCCAGGCGGCCGCGCAGCTTTCGAGCGCGCCGCTTCGCCGCCTTGCGGCTCTTGCGCTCAAAGCGCCGGGCGTCGCGGCCCTTTTGCGCGGCGCCGGCGAAAAGAGCGCGCAGGCGCGGGGCCTGCCGCAAGAAAGACTCCACGGCATCCCGGTGAGGCGGCACGACGGGCAGCGCCCGCGCGGCCTCGGGCGCGCGCCGCGCCAGCCACGCCCGAAGCATCTGATCGTCGCGCGCCGGACCGGTCGAGCGAAAGACGCGCCTCAAGGCGCGCCGCCGCTCCGGTCCCGCGCCGCACGCGCCGCCGTGCGCCTTCAGGTGCACGAGCAGCCGGCGCAGGCAGACCCGCAAGCCGTGCAGGTCGCCGGGCCGGGCTTTGCCCGCGCGCAAGCGCCGGGCGAAGCCCTCGGCGCGCCGGAGCAGCTCCCGGGCACGCCCGGCCGCGCCGGTCACCCGACCTCGTCTTCGAGCCGTTCGACGACGCTTTCGAGCACCTTTACGCGCGCCCACGGCTTGTCCTGCGCCTCGACGAGCGTCCATGGCGCGCGCGGCGTGCTCGTGCGCTCGATCATCTCGCAGGCCGCGGCCTCGTAAGCATCCCATTTCTCGCGGTTGCGCCAGTCCTCGGGGGTGATCTTGTACTGCTTGTAGGGCGTCTCCTCGCGGTCCTTGAAGCGCCGCAGCTGCTCCTCGGGGCTGATGGCGAGCCAGAACTTGACGACGAGGATGCCGCTGTCCGCGAGCTGGTCTTCGAATTCGTTGATCTCGTTGTAGGCCCGGCGCCACTGCCTCGGCGAGGCGAAGCCTTCCACGCGCTCGACGAGGACCCGGCCGTACCAAGTCCGGTCGTAGATCGAGACCCGGCCCACCCGCGGCAGCGCCCGCCAAAAGCGCCACAGATAGGGCTGGGCGCGCTCCTCGTCGGAGGGAGCCGCGGTCGGATGCACCTTGTAGAGGCGCGCGTCCAGCGCTTCGGTCACGCGCCGGATGGCCCCGCCCTTGCCCGCCGCGTCGGGACCCTCGAAGGCGAGGATGAGGGCGCGGTCCTTCTTGCCCAGGCGCCGGACCAGTTCGCCGAGCCGGTTCTGGAGCTTGGGCAGGCGCTTGTCCTCCTCGGCCGGCGAAAGCGAGCGGGAAAGATCCAGGCGACTGAGAATATTTTCCGCCGCCGGCTTGGCGAGCCTGACCTCGCCGGGCGCGGCGGGCGCTTGGGCGGCGAGCCCCGCGCGCAAGGCCTCGAGGATCAAGCCGGCCGCCGCCGCGTCGCGATAGCGCCTGTCCTCGGCGTCGACGAGCTGCCAGGGCGCGCGGGCCGTGCTGGTTTTCATGAGCGCGTGCTCCCAGGCCTTGCGCAAGCGCGCGTATTTCTTGTGTCGCCGCCAGTCGTCCCCGGTCACCCGCCAGCGCGTATGCTTGTCCGCCGCCAGAGCCCTCAAACGCCGGCCCTGCTCCTTCTTGCCGACATGGAGCCAGAGCTTGACGAGGATCGTATTCTCCTCGACGAGCATCCGCTCGAACTCCACGACGCGGTCCAGCCGCCGGTCGAGTTCGGCCTGGCCGATGTCCTTGAACGCGCGCTCCTCGACGGCCTCGTTGTACCACGAGCGCAGGAATAAGGCGGCGTGGCGCACGGGCGGCAGGCGCATCCAGAAGCGCCAGAAATACGGCGTCTCGCGCTCGCGGTCCGAGAGGTCTCCCAGCGCGTGGGTCTCGACGCCTCGGGCGTCGAGCCACGACAGGAGGAGCTCGGCCAGCTCGCCGCGGCCCGAGGCCTCCTCGCCGCCGATGACGACGATCAGGCGCTTGCCGTTGGCGGCCAGGGCCTTCTGGGCCGCGAGCAGCTCGACGCGCAGGCGCTTGGCGCGGCTCTTGAACTCGGACTTGCTCAGGGTGCGCCCCAGCTCCGCGGCCTCGAACATGGCCCGATTCTAGCGCAGGCGCAGCCAGTCCGCCAAGAGCCGGAAATAGCCCGGCCCCCAATAGCGGACGGCGAGGTCGAGCTGGCCGAGCGCCTCGACGGCGTCGAAGGCCAGGGCCGCCGGAGCCAGGGCCAGCAGGAGCCAGGCGCGCGGCAGGGCGTCCTCCAGGCGCGCCGTCCACAGCACGACGGCGGCCGGAGCGGCCGCCAGCATGAAGCGCGGGAAGGCGTAGAAAGCGCTCACTCCCGTCAGGGAGGCGTTGAAGCCGAGCACGACCATAAGCCAGACCGCGAGCGGCCGCAAGCGCTTTCGGCGCAAGCCCCAGGACAGCGGCAGCGCGTAGAAGAGCAGGCTCGCGGCGATGGCGGCCTTGCGCGCCAGGAGGAGCCCGCGGAAAGGCTGAGCGGGATTGGCCAGCCAGGAAAAGAACGCCGCCAGCGGCCAGCCGAAGTAGGCGCCGCCGAAGATCCTTTCATGGATATGGACGTTGACCAGCGGGTCGCCGAAGAGCCGCCACAGCCAAGCCTGCAGGAGGGCCGCCGGGACCGCGGCCGCCGCGTAGCCCAAAACCGCCCGCGCGCGCCCGGGCCGCCGCAGCGCGCCGTCGCCGAAAGCGAGGATCGGCAGCAGCAGCAGGCCCGACTTCTGCGTCACCATCGCCGCGGCGGCCGCCGTCAGCGCCCAGCCCCGGCGCCCGCGCAGCTGGAGGCAGACCGCGCCGGCGAACAGCAGCACGTAGAGCGGCTCCACGAAAGCCAGGCTGCCGCACAGAAGCCAGGCGGGCGGAAGAAACAGAAAGAGCGCCGCCGCCGCCGCCGGCCTGCCGACCAGCGGCCGCGCGAGCTCGTAGGCGACGACGACGGCTCCCGCGGCGCAGGCCTGGCTGACCGCCAGCGCGGCCAAGCGCCAGTCGCGCAGCAGCACGCGCGCGGCCGCGATGAGGAAGGGATAGGCCGGAAACCACGCCGTGATGTAGGCGTCGGGCTTGGGAAAGGCCGGGAAAAAGGCATGGACGCCGCCGTAGAGCCTGGGCAGCGTGCCGGCGATGAGGATGTAGAGATGCCCGTCGAAGAACAGAGCCAGGTCGCGGGCCGGGATGCCGGAAAGGCCCGAGACGGCCGCCAGGCAAGCCGCGCGCAGGGCCAGCGCGGCGGCGAAGAGCGCCAGGCGCGGACGCCGGCGGGCCCAGGACGTCACAGCGGAGCGGGCCAGCCGCAGCCGCGGCAGTCCGCGAGAGCTTCTCGCGCGGCTTGCTGCTGGACCAGCGCCGGAAACTGCCCCCGCCGCTCCATCGCCCGGCGGCGCAGCCAGTATTCCGCCAGGCTGTGGCAGCGCGTCGCCAAAAGCCCGTGGCGGGCCAGGTGGACGACGTCGACGGCGGCGTGAAAGAGCACGCCCCAGAGGACGGGCTTGAGCCAGGCGACGCCCGCCGGATAGCCGCCGGCGGCCAGCAGCAGCGCGAACTCCGCGGTGTGGAAGGGCTCCAGGTCGAGGAAAGGCCGCGCGGCCGCCCCCGCCATCACCCGCCGCGCGTAATGAAAGATGCGATGGGGCCGCAGCGCGGCCGCCCCGGCCCAATGGAGGAAAGAGACGTAGTGGTCGACGTCGACGAGCACGTTCGCCGCCCAGAAGAGCAGCGCGTCGCCGGCGCCCAGGCGCGACGCCAGCCACGCCGCCGGCAGCGCGCCGAGCAGGGCATGGTCGCGCAGCACGTGGACGACGAGCGAGCCCTGGGGCCGGGAACCGGTCACGGCTCATTATAAACGTTACGCCGCGGCGATAGGAAGGCGAGCGCCGGGGGCGCTAGACTGGCTTCATCGGTGCGATACCCAAGCGGTCAAGGGGACGGTCCGCAAGGCCGTTATGCGCAGGTTCGAATCCTGCTCGCACCTCGGATTCGCGGGCCGGCGGCCCCCTAGGGGGCCGCCGGCCCGCCCGCTTCCAGTATCCGCGCCGACTCGGGCCCGCAATTGAAGAGCAAGTCGAGCGCCGAGAGGCCCGGCGCGAAGGGCGCGCGCGACGGCTCCTGAGGGTAGGTCGGATGCGAGAAGCCCTGCCACGCCACGCGCACGCCGGCGCGAGCGAAAGCCGCCTCGTCGAGATAGCCCCGCGAGCCGCCCTCGCCGGCCAAATAGGCGTCGGCGCCGACGGCGCGGCAGAGGTTGAGCACCATCTCGGATTTGGCGCCGGTCACGCCCAGAGCCGAGCTGCGCAGCAGGCGCGTCTTGATGCCGAGGGCGTCCATGACGAGCCGGATCAGGCGGACGTTGAGCTCGACGAGGCTTTCGCCCGGCTGCGCGAGGGTTTCCAGAAACGGCCCCGCCAAGAGGCGGAAATGAGGCGCGCGGGCGTAGGACTGCTCCAGCGCCCTCCTCGCGCGCCGGCGCCAGTCGTTGCGGCCTTCTTGCCCGGCGCACAGGCGCTTGTCGAGGATCGTCTCCTCTCGCGAGCGCTGCTCGACGGGCACGGTCAGCCACCGCGGCCCGTCGTCGGTCTTGATCAGCGCGCGGTTCTGGTAGTTCTGCCGCTCGAATTGGACATGGTCGACGATCACGAAGACGTCGGCCCGGCGCAGCTTGTCGAAAAAACCGAGCCACGGCAGGAAGTTCGGCTGGTGCGCCGCGACGATCATGGCGCCTGATCGGGCTGGGCCAGCCGCTCCATCGGATGAGGCAAGGCCCTTAGGGCCTCGATCTGGCTTTGCCGCCTCTGGACCGTCCACGCCTCGATGAGCTGCGGCGAAAAGACCCCGCCCGCCGTCAAGAACGACGAATCCGCCTCCAGCGCCTCGAGCGCCGAGTCGAGCGTGCGCGGCAGGACCGCGGCGGGCGCGTCGCTTTCGATCGGCGCAGCCAGCCTCCGCGTCACGCCGTCGAGGCCCGCCATCAGCATGGCCGCGAAGGCGAGATAGGGGTTGACCGTGGCGTCGCAGAGGCGGAACTTGATCCGGCGCGACCCCGGCGCCGCCGAGCGCGCGGGGATGCGGCAGGCGGCCTGCGGCAGAGCGCGCGACAGCACCAGCGCCGTGGGTGCTCCGCCGCCGCCCAGGCGCCGGTACGAATTCACGGTCGGAGCGCAGAAGGCGAGCAGCGCCGGCGCGTGGGCGAGGAGCCCTCCGGCCCAGAAGCGGCAGAAGTCGCTGGTCATCCCCCAGCCGGCGTCGCAGTGGAAGAGGTTTCGCTCGCCGTTCCAGAGCGAATGGTGCACCGGCAAGGACGCCGCCCCCAAGCCGGGCAAGGGCTTGGGAACGAAGGCGACGACGCGGCCCAGGCGTCGAGCCAGCGTCTTGGCGACGTATTGGTGGAAGAGGACCTGATCGGCGGTCTTGAGCGCCCGCTCCTGGCGCATCTGCACCCGTCCCTGGCCCGCCGCGGGGCCGAAGCGGAAGCCCTCGACACTGATGCCGGCGCGGCCGAGCGCGACAGCGAGCTCGCGCAGGAAGTCCCAGACCGTCTCCTCGGGGCTGGCCGGGCCGTGCGCCTCCTCGAGCAGGAAGAATTCGCACTCCGCGCCGAGCACCAGGCGCTCGGCCACGCCCAGGCCGCGCAGGCGCTCCTCGGCGCGGCGCAGCGCGCTGCGCGAATCAAGGAGAGTCGAGCCGGTCTCGGCCTGCCGCACGTCGCAGAAAACCGCCGTCGTGGCCGCCCCGGCGACGGGGTCGGGCCAGCAGGAGTCCCGGTCGGGCATGAGCGTAAGCAGCTCTCGCCAGGGCCGGCCGGTCGACGGGCCGTCCAGGGTGATGCCCTCTTGGAACGCGGCTTCCTTCATGTGGCTTGCCGCCACGTCCATGCGCCACGGCTTGCCCGAAAGATCGGTGAACCACCACTCCGCAAAGCGAATCTCTGTCGTTTCCATGATGGCGGATTCTACCAAGGCCTTTCGACGGCGCCGGGACGGGCGCGTCACTCTTTCTCTTCGGTCTTGGCCCAGGCGCGCAGAACCTCGGCGACGCTCCAGGCCTGGGCCACGCAGCCGCGCGGCGTGTAGGGCTCCTCCGCGTCGAAGACCTCGGACACCGAGCCTAGGCACGCCTCGCCCAGGTGGCCCACGAAGGCGTCCAGGAAGCGGCGCGCGCGGGAAGGCGCGCCGGGATTGACCTTGAGCCAGGCGTCGACGAAGGGGCCGATGAGCCAGGCCCACACCGTGCCCTGGTGATAGGCGGCGTCTCGGGAGCGCAGGTCGCCGCTGTAGGTCGGCTTGTAGTCGGGGCTTCCGGGAGCCAGCGACCGCAGCCCGAAAGGGGTCAGCAGCCGCTTTTCGACGACGTCCAGGACGGCGGGCCAGCGCGCCTCGTCGAGCACGGGATGAGGCAGGGAGATCGAGAAGATCTGATTGGGCCTGACCAGCGGCGTCTCGCGCGGGTCGCCGCCGAGGACGTCGAAGAGGCAGCCTTCGCCCTCGTTCCAAAAGCGCGCGTTGAAGGAGGACTTCGCCAGCCGCGCCTGCTCGGCGTAGGGCTTGGCGGCCTGCGGGCCCTCGAGCTCGGCGGCCCAGCGCTCCATGAGGCGCAAGGCGTTGTACCACAGGGCGTTGATCTCCACCGCCTTGCCGCGCCGGGGCGTCACCACCCAGTCGCCCACCTTGGCGTCCATCCAGGTCAGCTGATAGCCTTCCTCGCCCTGGGAAAGCAGGCCGTCGGCCGCATCGGCGCGGATGCCGAAGCGCGTGCCCGCGTTGTGGCGCGCCACGATGTCCTCGAGCTTGGGCCACAATAAGGAAAGCATGGTCCGGTCGCGCGAGTAATCCAGGTAGCGGTCCAAGGCGTGGAAGAACCACAGCGTCGCGTCCGCCGTGTGGTAGAGGCCGGTGCGCTTGCCCTCGGGAAAGAGGTTCGGGATTAGGCCGTCGCGGACGTGCCCGGCGAACATCCGCAGGATGTAGGCGGCCTCGACCAAGCGCCCGGCCAGCAAGGTCAGCCCTTCCAGGCTGACCATTGTGTCGCGCCCCCAGTCCGTGAACCAGTGGTAGCCGGCGATCACGCTGCGGATGTCGTCGCCGGCCGCGCGCGCCTGCGCGGCGTTGACGACGCGGGTGTTGGGGGTGATGACGAACTGGTCGGCGGCGAGTATCCACTCCGCCGCGGGGCCCGAGCGCAGGCGCGCGTCGGCCAAAGCTCCCAGGCGCGAGCGGCGCTGCGTCTCGATCTCCAGAGCGTCCTCGGGGCGCATTGCCTCCAGGATCTCCCAGGCCTCGGTGGAGGCGGCCAACGTGGCCTCGCCGCCCTCCTCCAAGTCGGCCTTGAGGTAGCCGGGGCTCCAGAGCGTGCCGCGCGCGTCGTAGCCCCGTCCCTGCTCGACGCGATATTGGATGCGCCGGAAGCGCCCGCCGTCGAGGACGAAGGAGGCCCGGTCGCCGTAGGGCAGGATGCGCAGCGGCGGCAAGTCGCCCTCTCCGGAGACCTCGAAGCGGCTGCCTCGGCAGGTCACCGCATAAGGCCGCTCGAGCGGGGCGTCGATGCGGCCCTCGTGGGGCCGAAAATGCATCGACGGGCGCATGCGCAGGCGCAGGCGGCCGGGACCCCGCAGCATCCGGTAGCGCACGAACACGGTGTTTTGCAGGTGCGGGAGGATGAGGCTCTTCTCGAGGACGAAGCGGTCGAGCTCGAAGCGCCAGACCGGCAGGCCGCTCTCGAGCCGGAACTCGATCAAGGCCTTAGCGCCGTAGAGGTCGAGCGCGCCGCCCTCGAGCTCGTCGCCGCCCAGGCGGATGATCCGCCCGTCGGGAAGCCGTATCTCCTCGGCCAGGTGGTTGAGCATCATCACGCGCCCCAGCGGCGCCGGAAGCGCCGCGACGAGCAAGCCGTGGAAGCGCCGGGTGCAGGCGCCTGCGATCGTGCCCGCCGCGTAGCCGCCCAGGCCGTTGGCGAGGAGCCACTCGCGCGACAACAGGCTCGACAGCTCCTCGGGGTTGTCTTTGGCCCACGGCATCCGGTTGAGCACCGGCTCATGGAACATGGCGCCTCCGATGGACGGCCGGGCGAAGCGCCATCGCGGACTCCGCCGGAAGCTCCCAGCGCGCCTCGTCGATGGGAGGCACCCCGGCGCCGCCGTAGCGCGGTTCCTCGCTCGACCACAGCGGCGCCCAGACCTCGCCCTTGGGCGGCGCCAGCAGCGGCTCGGGCGCGGGGTTGAGCGCCAGCTGCTCCCCGAGGTTGACGAGCAGCAGCCGGTCGTCGCCCGCCTCGCCGAAGAAGCGCAGCAGGAGGGCGAAGCGCCCGAGCACGGCGCCGAAGAGCCGCGACGAATCCTGGGCCCCGAAAACCTCGTCTTGCCGGCGCAAGGCGAGGAGATCGCGGTAGAGCGCCTCCAGGCGCGAGTCGCCCTCGCCGACGACGCAGCGCCGGAAAGCGGCCTCGTCGGCCGGGTCGGGCACGCCCTCGCCGCGGCCGGCGCCCAGGCACGAGAACTGGGCCATGAACCGGCGCCGGCCCTGGAAGACGGCCTCGCGCAAGCCCGGCTTGTGGTCGGCGAAGAAGTGGAAGGGCGTCCGGGCGCCGCGCTCCTGGCCCTGGAAGAGCAGCGGCGTCTGCGGCGCCAGCAGCAGCAGAGCCGACATCGCCCGGTAGCGGCCCGGAGAGCAGGTGACGCTCAAGCGCTCCCCCCGCGCGCGGGTGTTGGCGATCTGGTCGTGGTTCTCCAGGTAGTTGACGAAGCGCCAGGCCGGCAGCCCGAAGGACGGCACCCCGCGCTTCTTGGACTGCCACAGATACCACTGCCCCTGGTAAAGCGTCCCCCACCGGGCGCAGGAGACCAGTTCCTGCGCCGAGCCCGTATAGTCGGTGTAGTACGCCTCCCGGCGGCCCGTCAGCGCCACGAACGCGCTGTGATGGAAGTCGTCGTTCCAAACGGCGTCGAAGCCCTGGCCGCCCTCGCCGCGCGGCTTGACGAGCTCGAGGTTCTGGGGCTCGTTTTCGGCGATGACGAGCACCCGGCGGCCGCGCCCCCCCAGGCGGGCCGACCTCGAGATCTGGGCCAGGATCGGGGCCGGCGAGGAGTCGAAGATGCTCTGCGTGGCGTCGACGCGCAGGCCGTCGAGGTGGAAGCGGCGGATCCAATACGCGGCGTTGTCGCAAACCAGCCGCCTGACCCCCTCGCAGCCCGGGCCGTCGTAGTTGACGGCGTCGCCCCAATCGGTCTTGTGCCGGCGGGAGAAGTAATCGGGCGAAAACTTCGTCAAGTAGTTGCCGTCGGGCCCGAGATGGTTGTAGACGACGTCGAGCAGCACGCCGAGCCCGAGCCCGTGGGCGGCGTCGACGAAGGCCTGGAAGCGCTCCGGGCGCCCGTAGCCGTGGAAGGGCGCGAAGAGGTCGACGCCGTCGTAGCCCCAGCCGAAGCGCCCGGGGAACTCCGCGACCGGCATCACCTGCAGCGCCGTCACGCCCAGGCGCGCCAGCTCAGGCAGGCGCGCGGCGGCCGCGTCCCACGTGCCTTCCGGCGTGAAGGTCCCGACGTGGATCTCATAGAAGACCTGGCCGGCGAGCGCCAGGCCGGGCCAAGCGGCGTCGCGCCAGCGGAAGGCCTCGAGGTCGACGAGCTCGGAAGGGCCGTGCGGCCCGCGCGGCTGAAAGCGCGAGGCCGGGTCCGGGAAGGGACCCTCATCGTCGAGTCGAAAGCGGTAGAGCGCGCCGGGCGGCAAGCCGTCGACGACGCCGCGGAAATAGCCGTCGGCGCCTGGGCCAAGCCGCGCCGCGGGACGCCCGCCCTCGAAGACCGCTTCCACGCGCCGCCGCCCGGGCGCCCAGACGACGAAGCTGGCCGCGCCCCCCCGCAGCGGGCGCGCGCCGAGCTCCTCGGCCAGGACGGGCTCAGCTTTCGGGATCATAAAGGAGCCAAGCGCAGGGCAGGACCTCGAAGACGCTCGACAGCTCCAGCCACGCCCGGCCGCGGCCGGCGGCGACCTCCACGCGGCGGTGAGTCACCAGGTCGCGCAGGACGCAGCCGGCCAGATCGGCCGGCAGCGCCA
>DAIDHI010000026.1 GCA_027452025.1 Elusimicrobiota bacterium
GTGATGGTGTTCAAATCCGTCGCTTCGATGGTCGCTTCCTTGCGCTTGAATGCCATGTTCGCTTCGTCCTCCTTGAATGAGCTAACGTCCGCCCCAGCGCTTGAAGAGCGCGCAGCCGTTGACGTCTCCGAAGCCGAAAGAGGCCTTGATGACGCAGTCGAGCTCGGCCTGCCGCGCTTGGCGCGGGATGCTGCGCTCAATTTTAGCAATTTGCGGATGGATCTCGTCGCAATTGATGGAGGGATGCACGTAGCCGCGGGCGATTTGATCCGCCACCGCGACGCATTCCAGGGCCCCGGCCGCGCCCAGGCAGTGCCCGATCATGGACTTGGTGGACTGGATGAGGGGGAATTTCTCGGGCGCAAGCTCCAGGGCTTTAAGCCAGCTGGAGATTTCCCTCGGATCCGCGGCCGTGGAGGTCAAGTGCCCGTTGATAAGCGAGAGGCTGGAGGGGGAAATGCCCGAGTCCTTGACCACTCTCTGGATGCAGCGCGCCACGCCGTCCGGGTTGGGAAAAGTCATGGTGCCGCCGTCTCTTTGCCCGCCCGAATTGCAGAAGGCGCAGACCAGCTCGCAGAGGATTTTGGCCCCGCGCTTTTGCGCGGACTCGAGGGTTTCGATGCGCAGGATGCCGGCCCCGCCGGAGGGGACAAAGCCGCAGGCGCCGGCGCCCATGGGCTGCGAGCCTTTTTCCGGCGCCTCGTTGAAGCGCGAGCACAACACGTCTCTCATGGCGTCAAAGCCGGCCCAGATGCCGTAGTGCGTTCCTTCGGCGCCGCCCACGTACATGGCGTCGGCAAAGCCCAGTTGCAGGTGCTTCCAGCCCTCGAAAATCGCCTCGGTCCCGGTGTTGCAGGCGGAGCTGTTCGAGGAGGTCTGAGCGCCCAGGCCCAGGAAACGGCCGACGGCCACGGAGGTCGAGCTGTTCATGATCTTGGGCACGACGTCTGCGCCCATGGCAAGGGCGCCGCGGCCGGGCTCCTGGCTTTTCGCCTCGGCCATGGTCGGGGCGAGCTCCTGAAAAAGCGTGTCCATGCCGCCGATGCCGCAGCCCACGATGGCTCCGGCGTCCCAATCAACCGGGCTGCCCTGGTAATTCTTGGCGTCCACGCTCAGGCCCGCGTCCTTGGCGCATTCGACCGCGGCCAAGACGGCATAAATCATGGCCTCGCTCATCTTGTGATAATCGGCCTCGGCGAGGACGGCGAGAATGGCCTCCTCGTCCAGCGGCGGCACGCCGCCGATTTGGCAGGCGAAGTTGAGTTCCTTAAAGTCCTCGTGCCGGCTGATGCCGGACTTGCCGGCTTTCAAGGCCTCGCGGAACGCCGGCACGCCCACGCCGTTGGGGGCCACCGCGCCCAGCCCCGTCACCACCACGCGCTTTTTCATTTGAGCGCCTCCGAGTTTCTGGGCACCCACATGCCGGAAGTCTTGCCGGAAAAAATCTCCTCGCCGTCCTTGGGCCCGCCGTCGAACTGGATCTCGATCTCGGCCACGAGCTTGTTGCCGCGGAAATAGCCTTCCTCGCCGAACGTCGCCTGGCAGGCCACGCGGTCGCCGGGGCGTACCATCTTCCTGAAGAAGCCCTTGTCGACCTGCGTGAAGAAGCCCATCAGCTGTTGGAGCTCCTCGGGCGTCGTCTTCGAGGTCATGTGGTAGATGCCCCAGGCGACGTTGCCGGTCTGGGCGGCCATCTCGATGAGCTTGACGCCCGGCACGACGGGATTGTCGGGGAAGTGGCCGGCGCAGTCCTCTTGCTTCCAGGTGTAGCGCGTGACGATGTGCTGTCCGTCCATCTCGACGATCTCGTCGATGAAGCGCATCGGACGCTGCTGAGGCAGGCGGGCCAGGACTTCGGCGGGGGTCAGGTCGTTCACAGGATCATGCCTCCGTCCACGGCCAGGACGGCGCCGTTGATGTAGTCGTTTTCGACGAGCTGCCCGACGGCCGAGGCCACGGCCTCCGCCTGGCCGAACTCGCCCAGCGCAATCTGGGAACGGATCTTCTCTTTCATCGCCTCATCGATGCCCTCCGTCATGGCCGTCTCGATGAAGCCCGGCGCCACGGCGTTGACGCGCACGCCCCGCGGCCCGAGCTCGGCGGCGAACTGGCGCGTGAGCTCTTCCAGCGCGGCCTTGGAGGCGCGGTAGAGGGCGCTGCCGACCAGCGCCTTGCGCGCGAGCACGGAGCTGACGTTGACGATGACGCCCGAGCCCGCGCCCATCATCTCTTTTCCGAAGTCCTTCATCAAGAAGACGGCGCTGCGCAGGTTTGTGTTGATGATCGCGTCGAAGGACGACTCCTGGATCAAGAGCGCCGGCTCGTGCGGCTTGTCGACGCCGGCGTTGTTGACCAGGATGTAGGGCGTGCCCTCTTTGAGCGCCGCTTCGAGGAGAGTCCTTCGCCCGTCGGCCGTGGAGATGTCGGCTTTGACGAGAAAGCTGTTCGGGATGTCCTTCCCAAGCGCCTCGGCTTTCGCGTGGTTGCCGAAGTAATGCAGGCCGAGGCGCAAAGCGCCGTCGCTTTTTCGAGCCAGCATCCTGGCGACGGCGCTCCCTATCCCTCCGGATGCTCCGGTGATTATCGCGACGTCGGCCATATTAAAGGACCTCCATGTACCCGCCGCCCCAGGCCAGGCCCGAGCCCAGCACGGCGTAGACGAGCTGGTCGCCCTTGTGGAGCTTGTCGAGATTCTGCGCGATCACCGACGGACAGCCGGCCGCGGCGATGTTGCCCTGCTCGCGGACGTTGCGCAGGTGGCGCTCGGGCGGAAGGCGCAGGTGCCCGATGATGGAGTCCTGCATGACGTAGTTGGCCTGGTGGGCCACGGTGTAGCAGTTCTCGGCGTAGAGGCCCTTCTGCCGGGCGATCTCCTCGAACATCTCGCAGGTCTTGCGGATGGAGAACTCCCGCACGGCCGCGCCGTTTTGGCAGAAATGGCCGGCGGTGTCGATGACGATGTCGTCGGCGCCCTCGGGCCGGGTCTCGAAGATCATGGGCTCGACCTTCAGTCGGCCCGGGTGGCGCGCGGAGACCACCTGGGCGGCGGCGCCGTCGCCCCAGATGTAGCCGTCGATGCTCTTGGGAGAGTAGTCCGTGCGCGTAGTGTAGGCGCTGCTTTGCACGCACAAGACGAACTCCGGCAGCTTCTCTTCGCGCATCGCTCCCAATAGGTGCATGTGCCGCGCGAAGCTCGAGCAGGCGCTATTGACGTCGCAATGAGGGCCGGAGCCGACGCCGAGGGCCTTGGCGACGAGGTTGGCGAAGCTCGGGATCGTCTCGAAGGGCGTGTCGTCGTTGGCCACGACCCAGCCGACCTGGGAGGCCTTGACGCCGGCCTGCGCCAGAGCCGAGCGCGCGGCGGCCGCGGCCATCGTGAGGGGAGTCTCGCCGTGCGAGCGGGCGTAGGCCATCGCCTGCCAGGGGTTCTTGTTCTTCGTTTCCTTGATGTAGTCGCGGCCGAGGATGGAGTAGCGCCGCTCGATGCCGAGGCGCGAGTCCACCCAATCCCGGCCGCGCTCCAGGCCCACTTTCTCGTGCAGGAAGTCGTTGGTGATCTCGTTTTTGGGCAGGTACCAGCCCACGCCGAGGAGACTGAGCACGCCTCAGGACCCCGAGATCGCCTCGCCGCCGTCGACGCGGACGATCGTGCCGTTGATCCAGCGGCCGCCGGGCAGGCAAAGGGCGTGGATGGCCTCGGCGACGTCCTCGGGGGCGGTGAGGCGGTGATAGGGGTTGCGCACCCGCGCCTGGGCCTTCATGAGGTCGAAGTTCGGGATGGCGTTGCCGGCCGGGGTGTCGGTGATGCCGGCCTGGACGATGAAGGAGCGCGCCCCGTAAGGGGCCAGCTCGAGCGCCATCGCGCGGCAGGAGGCCTCGAGGGCGGTCTTGGCGGCCGAGACGGCGCCGTAGCCGCGCCAAGCCACCTCGTTGCCTTCGGAGGTCATCGCGACCAGGCGCGCCTCGGGCGAGAGCAGCCCTTCCTTGCACAGCTCGCGGCCCCAGAGCATGTAATCGTAGCCCATCATGAAGATCGTGCGCTCGCAGTCCTCCTGCTCGAGCAGGGTGTCCTTGTAGGGGATCTTCGAGTCGGCCAGCGCGTAGAGCGCGTCGGCGCCCTTGTCGTGGAAGGCGGCGTTGACGGCGGCCTTCACTTTCTCGGCGGGCAGCCCGAGCTGCTCGGCCAGCGCCTTGATCGCCTGGCCCTTGAAATCCGGAGACTTCTCCTCGACGAGCAGCTTGCAGGCGCCGGCGGCCACCGAGTGCATGAAGAGATGGACCTTGCCGGCCCCGGCCTTCTCCATGACGCTTTCGAAGACCTCTCCGCGGCCGTCCTCCTCGAAGAGGTTGACGTTGTGGGTGACGAGCTGCACGCCCTGCGCGCGGATCTCGTCGAAGTGGGGCTTTATGACGGTCTCGACCGTCCCTTCCTTGTCCTTGTGGCCGATCAGTATGTTCATGCCGGCCTTGGCCAGGCGCTTGGCGGTGGCCAGGCCGAAGCCCGAAGACCCGCCCAAGATGACGGCCCAGTATCCGTCCAGAGATTGTCGATCCATCGAAAAATTATATCAAAACGCCCCCCGGCCCCGATTGACCGCGCTCAATCTGGTACAATGGCTCGCCATGGCGGCGTCGTCGATCTTCTTCCTCGCGCTCTCCAACGTCCTGGGCGGCTCCTCCTTCGCGGCCACGGCTCGCGCGCTGCGCTGGCTGGGCCCTTTCCCCGTCGTGTTCTGGCGCACCGCCATCGCCGCCGTTCTCCTGTTCCCGGGCCTGCGCGGGGCCCGGCTGCGCGAGATTTCCGCCGGCGCTTGGGCGCGCATGGCCGCCGTGGGCTTCTTCGGCCTGGCCGCTCCCGTCATGGTCGGAGCCTTCGGCCAGACGCTTTCGTCGGCCGCCAACGCCTCGCTGCTGGTGGGGTTCGAGCCTGTCTCGATCGTTTTGCTGTCGGCGATGTTTTTGGGCGAGCGGCTGGGCTGGGTCAAGGCTTTCGCCGTGGCCGCGGGGCTGGCCGGCTCGGCGCTGATCGTCCTGCAGGGGGGCTTTCGCCTCACGCCCGGCCTGCGCGGCGACCTGCTGCTCTTCGCGCAAGGCTTCTTGTGGGCGCTCTACACCGTCATCGGCAAGGGCGCGCTCGAGGAGGTCTCGCCCGGGGTCTTCACGGCGCTGACGACCCTGTTCGCGCTCGTGCCGATGGGCGCCGCCGCCGCGGCGACCCATGCGGGCTTGCCGCCGCCGCAGGCCCTGCCCGCGCTGCTTTTCCTCGGCGCGGGCGTGGGTTGGCTGGCCACCTGGGCCTGGAACAAGGGCTTGGAGAAGGCGGCGGCGTCGAAGGTGGCGTTATTCGTCTTCCTGCAGCCCGTCGTCGGCGTTTTGCTCGGCGTCCTGCTGGAGGGCGAGCGGCTGACGGCGTGGAGCGCCGCGGGCGGAGCGCTTATTTTGCTCGGCGTCTACGCGGCCGCGAGATCCAAGGAGGCAGCCGATGAAGGTCAAGGTCTACCAGTACGAGAAGTGCTCGACGTGCCGCAAGGCGCTTAAGTTCCTCGACGCGCGCGGCGTGGCCTACGAGAAGCTTTCGATCGTCGAGCAGCCGCCTTCGCGGGAGGAGTTGTCGGCGATGCTGGAGCGGCTCGGAGGAGAGCTGAGGCGGCTTTTCAATACCTCCGGCGAGCTTTACCGCGAGATGAAGATCTCGGAAAAGCTCAAGACGATGAAGCCGGCCGAGGCGGTCGAGTTGCTGCGGCGCCACGGCAAGCTCGTCAAGCGCCCTTTCGTCGTCGCCGAGAATGGCGGCCTCGTGGGCTTCCAAGAGCCGGAGTGGCGGGCGTTCTTTGGCTGATCCCCGGCCGGAGGGTTCGTTTTACCGCCCCCGCTCTTAATATAAGGGAAAGAGCGTAGATCGGAAGGCCTAGGCCCCTTGTCCGCGGCCGCGGCCCCAAGGGCCCAGGGCGGCGGGGGCGGGGGGCTCTATAATGGAAGCAGGACGTTTTTCGGAGGGAAAAACATGCCTGCTTTGCGCAAAGCCGTGACCGGGACGGTCCTGATCTTCTGGAGCGCCGCCGCGCTCGCCGCCGAGTTCGCCAAGGGCCCGGCCGACATCCCGGCGCTGCCCGCCTTGCCGGTTCAGATGGACCTGCCGTTTCCGGCCGGCGTCCATGCCATCGAAGCGATGGATCCTCTGGCCAACGCGGCGCGCATCGCCCCGCAGGCCGCCGCGCCGTCGGCGCCGGCGCAGGCGCCCACCCTCGGCGCCATCCAAAAAGCTTTCGCGCCGCAGATCCGGGCGGCCGGCGACCGCCGAGCTTCCGACGGAGAGCTCTCCAGCGCCGGGCGGGCCGCTTACGACGGAGGCGGGGAGCTGCCGATGGACTCCGGCGGCGAGCCCGCGCGCTTGGCCGGCACCGGCGGAGTCGTCAAGACGCCGCTGCCCAACCCGGGCCGCTTCTATGACCGGGCCTTCGCGGACGCCGTCTACTACGCGGGCCGCAAGGGCTTGCCCCGCGAATCCGTCTCCCTGGAGCGCATCACCGGCAACATCCCGGCCTCGGAAAACGCGGCTCACCTGATGTACGCCTTCGACGCGCAGTCGAACAAAAGGGCGTTCAAGATCTACGTCGATTTTTCCCCGCATTGGGCCTTGGCCGGGCAGGATTACGGCTCGCGGGTCTCCGTTTACGACCTCGGCTCGCCGGCCCAGGACCGCGTCGCGAGCCACGAGGCCAGCCTGCCGCGGGCCGTCGTGCCGGCCCTGCGGGCGGCGCCGGAGACGGCGCTGCGCTTGGCGCGCGAGAAGGCGCCGCGGCTCTCTTCGCAGGTCAGCTTCAAGCTGGGCCTGACCCAGGGCCGGCCCGTCTACGTTTTCTACGACGCGCGCGGAGGCCGGGTGGCCGTCGACGCGCGCATGGGGCGCGTCAGCGTGCTCGAGGAGCCTTCGGGCTCCGCCGGAGCGGGCGCGCAATACCGCGCCTTGCGCGAGGCGTTGACCGGCCTGGTTCGCCGCGTCGCGCAGGCGCGGCCCAAGGTGGCGCGCGCCCAGATCGAGGCCGCGGCGCGCTCGGCCGCCTCGCAGAAGGGCCGGCCGTGGTCGCAGACGGAGTACGACGCCAACCGCGCGCAAATCGCCTATCACCTGCAGCTGCACGGGGCGACGCAGGAGCAGCTCCGGCTGTTCTACGAGCTCACCGATAAGGCGCCCATCCTCAACGGGGGCTTCAATCCCTGGTCGGGCGATTAGCCCGGGGCGGCCAAAAAGAGTAAAATGACGGCGTCGTGAAGGTCTTTCGTTCGGTTCGCTTCAACATATTCCTGGGCGCCCTGATCGCGATCGCCGCGGCTTTGGGCACTTTCCTGCCGCAGGTGCCCGACGCCCCCGAGAAAGTGAGCGCCTTCCAGCAGGCGCACGCCTACCTTTTCCCGCTCTACAACTGCTTCGGCCTCTTCGACCTCTACCACACGTGGTGGTTCATGGCCTTGCTCGGCCTGATGGCCTTCGACGTCGTGGCCTGCAAGCTGTGGAACAAGCCGCCCGACGCGGGGATGGTGGCCCTGCCTCCCGAGCTCACCGACGAGCGGGAACTGGAGCGCCGCTTGGCCCGCAAGGAGGCCGCGCTGAGGCTCAAGCCCCTGCGCGCGCGCTTCGGCGTGCCCGGCGGCGCCGGCGCGGCCGCCGCGCGCCTGCGCGCGGCGCTGTCGGCGCGCGGCTATCACGTCCAGGAGGAGCTGCGCTCCGATTCCGGGGCGGCGCTGGTGGCGACGCGCCACCGGCTCCAGCGGTGGGGCTCCTACGTGGCGCACATCGCCCTGGTCGTCATCCTGGCCGGGGCGCTGGTCAAGTGCCTCTTCGGCTTCGTCGAGATGGTGCCCGTCCTCGAGGGCGGCTCGCGCGCCATGCAGAACAAGCCCTGGACCGTCTACGTCGACAAGTTCACGGTGAAGTACTACGACGGCACCTTCACGCCCAAGACGTTCTCCTCCGTGCTCCGCGTCCAGGACGCGGACAAGGTCCTCGGCGCCAAGACGATCCGCGTCAACGATCCGCTCGACATCGGCGGCGTGCGCTTCTACCAGGCCTCCTGGGGGGCCGGCGGGATGTTTCGCAGCGTGGCCCTGCGGCTGGGCCACGCGCTCCTGCGTCTGCCTCAGCGGGTCCCCACGCGCGTGCCCGGCACGCCCTTCGACGTGACCGCCGACGTGATGCTGCCGAATTTCACGATCAGCGGCGGCAAGGCCGACACGGCCTCGCTGGAGCTCAAGAATCCCGCGGTGCGCTTCACTTTCGCCGTCGGAGCGCACAAGACGGCGCCGATGTGGCTGCTCCAGAATTATCCCAAGCTCTGCCTGGTGGAGGACCCGCAGGGAACCTTGTCGCCGGCGCCGGCGCCGCCCTTCCAGCTCGCTTCGATCGATCCCGTGCTTTTTTCCGGCATCCAAGTGGCGTACGATCCGGGCTACAAGATCGTCGTTGCCGGAGCGCTGCTGTGGCTTTTCGGCACCGTGACTTTGTTCTATCTCCATAGGCGCCGCCTGTGGATCCTGGCCGAGCCGGGCGGCGACGGCACGGAGGTCACCATCGGCGGCTGGAGCTCGCGGGCCGGCCGCGAGTTCGAGCCCGAGTTCAAGGCCCTGGCCGAGTCGCTGCGCCGTGAGCTCGGCGGGCGGGCCGGCGTCGAATTTTTTCAGAACCCTCTCGTGGAGGTCTCTTAATGGCGACGCACCTGCAGATCCTGCTCATCCGCGCGGCCTTGGCGCTCTACGTCGCGTCCACCGCCTGCGCGTTCACCTACCTGTTTTCCAAAGACGAGAAGTGGAGCCGCTGGATGCTGTGGCTGATGGGAGCGGGGCTCTTGCTGCACCTGGGCAGCTTCGGCGCGCGCATCGACGCCTTCTGGCAGATCCCGGAGAACCGCTATTACATGCCGATCAACTCCTTCTTCGGCGCCCTCTCCTACCTTTCGCTGGCCGTGGCGCTGGTGTTCTTCGTCGTGGAGCGCGAGCATCGCTTGGGCATCCTCGGCGCCTTCGTGCTGCCCTGGACGGTCGTCGGCGCGGGCGCGGCCGTGCTCTGGGCCGACCCCAAGGTCGAGGGCCTGGTGCCGGCGCTGCAGAGCTACTGGATGAGCGTGCACCCCGTCGTCTTGATGACGGCCTACGCGGCTTTCGCCAACGCCTTCGGCGTGGGCGTGGCCCTGCTCATCCAGGAGCACCAGATCAAGTCGCGCAAGCCCTCGGAGCTATGCTACCGCCTGCCTTCGATCGAGGAGCTCGATACCCTCAACTACAGGATCATCGTCGCCGCCTTCCCCATGCTCACCGTCGGCATCATCATGGGGGGGATCTGGGCCTACAACGCCTGGGGCCGCTTCTGGGGCTGGGACCCCAAGGAGACCTGGGCGCTGATCACGGCGCTGATCTACGCGGGCTACCTGCACATGCGCTTCCTGAAGGGCCTGCGCGGGCGCAAGGCGATCTACGTCTCGATGGTCGGCTTCGCCTCCGTCGTGTTCACGTTCTTGGGCGTCAATTTCCTGAGCCAACTGCACGGCTACCTGTCCGGAGGAGGCTGAGCGTGAAGCTGTCTTTGGTCGGGGTCGGCCACAAGAGCGCCCCCGCCGAGGTCCGAGAGGCCCTGGCCGTCGTCGCGGCCGAAAGGTTCTACGAGGAGCTGCGGCGGCAGGGCTGCGACGAGGCCGTCGTGCTCTCCACCTGCAACCGCTTCGAGCTCTATCTCTGCGGCGAGGCGGGCGGCCGGGACCAGTCCTGGGCCGTGTCCTTCCTGGAGCGGCTTGCGGGCGTCAAGCTCGAGGGCCACGCCTACGCGCGCCGCGCCGACGCCGCGGTGGCGCACCTCTTCGAGGTCGCCTCGGGCCTGGACTCGCTGGTCGTCGGCGAGACGGAGATTCTGGGCCAGGTCAAGACGGCGTATGAGACGGCGCGCCGGGCCGGCATGACCGGCAAGCACTCCAACGTCCTCTTTCAGCGCGCGCTCTACGTCGGAAAGAAGATCCGAAACGACACGGCTATCGCCGTCGGCCAGACGTCGGTGGCGTCGGTGGCCGTGCAGCTGGCCGAGAGCATCTTCGGCGAGCTGTCCGCGCGAGAGGTGCTCATCCTCGGCGCCGGGCAGATGGCGGAGCTCGCCGCCCGCCACCTGCTGAGCAAGAAGGTGGCGCGGCTCAAGGTCGCCAACCGCACGTGGGAGCGCGGCGAGGCCCTGGCGCGGCGCCTGAAGGCCGAGGCCGTCGCTTGGGAGTCCTTCGCGGAACACTTGAAGGGCGCCGACGTCGTCATCGCCTCGACGGCCTCCGAGCGCCCCGTGCTCACGCGCGAGATCGTGGCGGGCGCGCTGCCGGCCCGTCAGGGCCGCTCTCTCTTCGTCATCGACATCGCCATGCCCCGAGACGTCGAGGACTCCGTGCACGGCCTGGAGCACGTCTACCTCTACCGGCTCGAGGATCTGGAGGGGATCGTGGCCCGCAACCTGGAGAGCCGCGGCGGCGAGATCGAGCGCGCGCGCGCCTTGGCGCGCGAAAAGGCCGGCGAGTTCTGCGCCTGGCAGCGCTCCGCCGCCGAGGGCCGCGAGATCAGCCTCAAGCACGCGCGGCGCGCGCGGGGGGAGAAGGCCGTCTCATGAAAAAGCTCGCGTTCCTGCTTTTGGCCGTCTTCGGCGCCCGCGCGGCGGCCGCCGCGCCCTACGGCATCCTGCTGTTGGCGCACGGCAGCGTCAACGCCTGGGACCAGGACGTGCTCGCCGTCGCAAGACGCGTCGATGAGCGCGTCCCCGTCGAGACCGCCTTCGGGATGGCCGATGCGCAGCGGCTTCAGACGGGCGTGGACCGGCTGGAAAAGCGCGGCGTCTCGCGCATCGTGGCCGTGCCGCTGTTCGTCAGCTCCGACTCCGAGGTCCTCGACCAGACGCGCTACCTGCTCGGGCTGCGCGCCGAGCCCTCGGAAGTCTTCGTGGGCGCGATGCGCGCCATGGGCATGGCGGTCAGCCTCAAGAAGGTCGCCAGCCGCGTGCCCGTCGCGATGACGCCGGCCCTCGACGACCATCCGCTCGTCGTCGAGATCCTGCGCCAGCACGCGCGGGCCTTGAGCGCGCGCCCGGCCAAGGACACCCTGATCATCGTCGGGCACGGCCCCTACGACGACGCGGCCAACGCGCGCTGGCTGGCCATGCTGGGCGCCATGGCGCGGCGCATTCGCAAGTCCGAGGGCTTCCGCGCGGCCTACGGCGCGACGCTTCGCGACGACAACCCCGCGCCGGTCAAGGACCGCGCGATCGCGCGGCTGCGGGCGCTGGTCGCCCGCGCGAATGCCGGCGGCGGGCGGGCCGTCGTCGTGCCCGACCTCATCGCCCGGGGGGGCATCGAAAGCCACGTGACGAAGGCTCTGCGCGGATTGGATTACGCCTGGGACGGCCGCACGATCCTGCCGCATCCAAACGTCGCCCGCTGGGTGGAGGAATCGGCCGCGAAGGCGCCGTGACAAGGACGTCGCCGATATGATAGGTTTTCTCACTGCCCTGACCGCGCTCTATAGAGGAGATTCGCTCATGAGGATCCGCTCCGCCGCCGGACTCGCCGCGCTGACGCTGACTCTCGCCTGCTGCGGCGCTTTCGCCGACTCCGGCCTCGCGCAGGTCAAGGGCACGGCCGCCAACTCGCCGATCTCGGGCACCGTGGCGTTCAAGGACGTCAAGGGCGGGCTGCGGGTCACGGCGCACCTCATGGGCCTGCCCCTCGGGACCCACGGCTTCCACATCCACGAGTTCGGCAGCTGCGACGACGCCGGGCGCGCGGCAGGGGGCCATTACAATCCGACGGGCGCCAAGCACGGCGACGTGGTCAAAAAGGGGCTCAAGCGCGCTCACGCCGGAGACCTCGGCAACATCCAGGCCGGGCCCGACGGCACGGCGTCGCTCGAAGCGGTCGTGCCGAAAGCGTCCTTGACCGGCGGCAAGTACGACGTCGCCGGCCGGGCGATCGTCGTCCAGGAGAAGCCGGACGATTTTTCGCAGCCGGCGGGAAACGCCGGCGGCCGCATCGCCTGCGGCGTCATCGTCATCGTCCCGGAGGTCGGGACCCAAAAGTGAGCGCGCGGCCTCTCTCGACGGAGAATTTGACACGCGCCGCCGCGAACTGATAACTTCGTAACAGTTTTATGACAGAGCCAAACACGCCTTCTTCGCAGCCAAACCCGAGTCAAACTCCCCAATCGGTCCAGAATTCTCCCAAGCCCGCCGCAGCCGCCCCCAAGTCCGGGGTCAGCCGCGGCGAGTTCTTGTGGATCGGCTGGGCCGCCATGGTCGCCTTCGTCGGAGGCTTCGCCGCCGCGACGGCGCGCTTCTTCTTCCCCAACGTCATCTACGAGCCCTCGCAGAAGTTCAACGCCGGCCCGCTCAAGCAATACGACTTCGGCGTCAACACCCAGTGGCTCAACGAGGAGCGCGTCTGGGTGATCCGCAACACCAAGGGCTTCTACGTGCTCTGGGCCCGCTGCACGCACCTGGGCTGCACGCCGAACTGGTTCGGCGACCAGCACCGCTTCAAGTGCCCCTGCCACGGCTCCAACTACACCATCGAGGGAGACGTCATCGCCGGCCCCGCGCCCCGGCCGCTGTGGCGCTGCAAGATCGACGTCAACTCCAAGGGCGAGCTGATCGTCGATAAGGCCGTGCTGCAGGACCTCCCGGGCCTGCGCGAGAAAGTGCCGTTCTTCGTGGAGTACACCTGATGCCCACCCTCGACGCCGAGAAGCTCAAGAAGGAAATCGTCGATTCCCAGATCTGGCGCAGCATCTTCCGGGGCGGCATCTGGAAGGACACCCCGCGCGACCGCGCCGCTCACATCGTCGGCAACGTCTGGCTGCACCTGCATCCCGTGCGCGTGCGCAAGCGGGCCCTGGACTGGACCTATTCCTGGGGCTTGGGCGGCATCTCCTTCGTTCTGTTCCTGATCCTGACGATCACGGGCGTGCTGCTCATGTTCTACTACCGCCCGACGATCGGCTACGCCTACCGCGACATCAAGGACCTCGCCTTCGCGGTCACGCTCGGAAAGCTCATGCGCAACATGCACCGGTGGTCGGCGCAGGCCATGGTCGTGGCCGTCATCGCCCATATGGCGCGCGTCTTCTATACCGGCGGCTACAAGAAGCCCCGCGAGTTCAACTGGGGCGTCGGCGTGCTGCTGCTGACCCTGACCCTGTTCCTCTCCTTCACCGGCTACCTGCTGCCCTGGGACCAGCTGGCGATGTGGGCCGTCACCGTCGGCACCAACATGGCCGGCGCCACGCCCTTCCTCGGCAACGAGGGCCCCTTCGGCGCGGCCATGGGCATGCACATCAACAACGACGTGCGCTTCGTGCTGCTGGGCGGCACGATGGTCGGCGAGAACACCCTGCTGCGCTTCTACGTGCTGCACTGCGTGGCCGTGCCGCTCATCGTCGGCATCCTGCTCATCCTGCACTTCTGGCGCGTGCGCAAGGACAGCTTCTCGGCGGCTCCCTATCAGGCCGGCGAGGAGAAAGTCGAGGTCTGGCCGAACCTGATCAAGCGCGAGTATGTCGCGATGGCGGCCTGCCTGCTCTTCATCATGGTCTGGAGCATCCTCATGAACGCTCCGCTCGAGGCCATCGCCAACCCCAACGTCACGCCCAACCCGTCGAAAGCCCCGTGGTACTTCGTCGGCTTGCAGGAGCTGCTGGTCTATTTCGATCCGTGGATCGCCGGCGTGCTCCTGCCCGGGCTCATCATCGTCGGCTTGATGGCGATACCCTACGTCGACAACAATCCCAAGGGCATCGGGACCTACGCCTGGAAGGACCGCAAGTTCGCCAACGCCATCTTCACCCTCGGCCTGGCGATGTGGTTCATCCTCATCTTCATCGGCTACGCCTGCCGCGGTCCGAACTTCTTCTGGTACTGGCCGTGGGAATCGTGGCTGACGCCCAAGGCCGCCCCGCCGTTGACCTGGAACCTTTTCGGTCCGGACCCCAAATGGAAGCTCTTCCAGACGCCGAACCTCTCGGCCTTCCCGCTGTGGATCGGCATCCCGGTCATGCTCGGAGGCTTCCTCTCCTGGCTGGTGCTGCCCAAGCTCCTGCAAAAAGAGCTCAACGGCAAGAAGCTCCAGGCGGCCTTCATCGGCGTCATGCTCCTCTTCATCACGGGGCTCAAGCTCGGCCTCCACGTGCCCTTCGGCTCGGGCCTGTGGCTGCTGTTCTTCGGCTACCTGGCCTTCTACTTCGGGTTCATCCTGCCGCAGCGCTACATCCGCTCCATGGACTGGGCCCGCTACCTCGTCACGATGGTCTTCGTGATCGCGACGATGGGGGTGCTCCTCAAGATGAGCGCCCGGCTGGCCTTCAACATCAAGTACGTGCTGACGATTCCCACCGTCAGCCTCAACATCTAAGGGGCTTTTGATGAGCTACAAGACTTGGTTTGTCGCGCTCAATGTCGCGCTGGTCGGGGCGTTCGCCTGGGCCTACGCCAGGGACTACAACGCGCAGTGGAAGACCTATCAGCGCAATTACTACAACATGGCCGCCGACGCGCTGCAAAAGCAGTCCGACGCCGCGAGCAATCCCGACGACAAGGCGAAGCTCCATAAAGAAGCCGTCGCGATGCGCGAGACGCCCCTCGAGATCAAGCAGATCATCACCAAGGACCTCGGGCGCGTGGACCGCTGCACCACGTGTCACGTGGGCATGGACGAGTACGTCAATCCGACCATGACCAACGACTTCACGCAGAATCCCTACAAGTCGCACCCGGACGTGGCGGCCATGAACGGCAACCACAACTTCCAGAAGTACGGCTGCACGGTCTGCCACCTGGGCCAGGGCCTGGCCACCACCGTCAAGGACGCCCACGGCTTCGTGCACAACTGGGAGCAGCCGCTGCTCCAGGGCAAGATGGTGGAAGCCTCCTGCGCCAGATGCCACCAGGACTTCGAGCACCTCAAGGGAGCCGAGGTGGCCGCCGAGGGCAAGAAGCTCTTCTACGAGCACGGCTGCCAGGGCTGCCACTCCATCAAGGGCGTGGGCGGCGTCGTCAGCGTCGACCTCGGCGACATCGCCGACAAGCCCCTGGAGCGCATCGCCGGCTACAACTTCTCGCGCATCCTGGTCGACGGCCAGCCGGGCCACTATCTGCCGGAGTCTCAATGGACCGTGGTCAACTGGATCCTCGGCCACCTGACCAACGACCCGATGAACGTCATCCCCAACGACCCGCTGGCGAAGTTCAACAAGGAGCCCGTGGCACCCACGGGCATGCCCAACTTCACCGAGCCCGACGCCACCGGCAAGCGCGAGCTGTCCGTCGACGACGCGCACGCCATCGCGACGTGGCTGATGTCGCAGACCGACGAGCCGATCCCGTATCAGTACATCGTCTTCCAGAAGCCCGCTCCCGAGCCCCATTTCACGAGCGCGGTGGCGCACGGCAAGTTCGTCTTCGAGAAGTACGGCTGCGCCGGCTGCCACGGCCTGCACGGCACCAAGGGCCGCCGCAACTTCAACGCCCTGGGGCCCGGGCAGGTCAACCCGGAGACCGACATGGACAAGGGCCGCGAGCCGACCCTGGTCGACGTCGTCGGGACCTTCACGCACGACGAGCTGGTCGCCAAGATCTCCAACGGCGTCCCGGCCTCCGCCATCAGCCGCTTCAATCCCAACGGGCCCGTCACCCCGTTGTATATGCCGGCCTGGAAAGATAAGATCAAGCCCAACGAACTCAACGATCTGGCGACGTACCTCTTGAGCATCGCCAAACAGCAGAACGTCGGATTCTAGGAGAACAGAAATGAGAGTCTCGAAGTATATCGCCGTGCTCGCCGGCTTGGGCCTGGCCGCGCTCGCCTGGACCCCCGCCATGGCGAAGTCCGCCGCGGAGCTGGAGAAGGAGAAGGCCCTCGCCAACCCCTATCCCAACGATTTCGGACCGGATCACCTGCCCGCCGACTACGTGGCCAGCCTTCCTCCGAACATGAAGAAGGGTTACGAGCTTCTGCTGACGCGCTGCTCCCAGTGCCACACCTCGGCGCGCCCGCTCAACAGCCGCTTCGTCGAGCCCAACGTGGGCTTCGCGATGGCGCCGGCCGCGCGCGACCAGAAGGAGGCCGCCGAGGTCGCCAAGCTCAAGGCCTCCCACCCCGAGTATTTTAAGGAAAAGGGCGTGTGGCAGATCGAGGCCGGCGTTTGGGCCCGCTACGTCAAGCGCATGCTCAACAAGCCCGGCTGCGGCGTCGCCCAGGGCGGTCACATGACCCCGCCCGAGGCCAAGCAGATCTACGAGTTCCTGGTCTTCGACGGCAGCCAGCGCAAGCTCGGCGCCAACGCGGCCAAATGGAAGGCCCACCGCGAGGAGCTCATCAACGAGCTCAAGGCCAAGAAGCCGTCCCGCTACAAGGAGCTCGCCGAGGACAACGACCTCTAAACCGCAAAGCGTCTGAGAAAAGCCCTCCGCGGCCGGGCCGCGGAGGGCTTTTTTGTTTTCTATAATCCGCGGCATGCGCCTGCTCCTGGTCTACGGTTTCGAGCCTTCCGGCCACGCCAGCGCCGCGATCGCTCTCCAGGCCGCGGCCAAGGCGCGCGGCCTGGAGGCGGAGCGCCTCAACGTCTCCCTGCATCACCGGTGGTTCGGCCCGGCCGTGGCGCGCGCCTATATGGCCCTGATCCAGCGCTTTCCCGGAGTCTGGCGGGCGCTCTACGACAACGAGCGCGTGGCCAACGTTGCCTTGGCCTGGCGGCGGATCTATCTCATCTTGAACCACCGCAAGCTCGAGCGCACGCTGGCCCGCCTTCGCCCCGACGTTATCGTGTGCACCCACGCGCCGCCCCTGGGCGCGCTGGCCCTGGAAAAGGAGCGCGGAGGGCTATCGTGTCCGCTGGCCGGGGTGGTCACGGATTTTAAGGCCCACACCTATTGGATTCGCCCCGGCGCCGACCTGTATTTGGCGCCGACGCAGGCCGCGGCCGCGGAGATGGTCAGGCGGGGGATCCCGGAGGAAAACCTGCGGGTGACGGGCATTCCGATCCACCCGGCTTTCGCCGCTGCGTTGCCGCCGGCCGAGGCCCGCCGCAGGCTCGGGCTTCCCCAGGGCGCGCCCGTCGTGACGCTTTCCGGCGGAAGCCGCGGCCTGGGCAAGATATCCTCCGTGGCCGAGGCCCTGCTGGCCAAGCTGCCGGCCGCGCGCATCCTCGTCTTGACCGGCGTCAATCGCCCGCTTTTTCGGCACCTGAAGGCCAGGCACCGCGGGCAGGGCCGCCTCTGGGTCTACCCCGCGCTTGACGCGCCCCGCATGGCCGAGGTCCTTGCCGCGTCCGACCTGCTGGTCGGCAAGGCGGGGGGCCTGAGCGTCTCCGAGGCTCTCGCCGTCGGCGTTCCCATCATCATCTTCGAGCCGATCCCCGGCCAGGAGGCGGAAAACGCCGCCTTCCTGTCGTCGAGCGGCGCGGCCCTCGTGGCCCCCACGCTGGAGGACGCGGCCGGCCTGGCCGCTTCGGCGCTCGAGCCTGGACGCCTGGCCGCTCTCAAAGCCCGGGCGCGGGCGCTGGGCCGGCCCGACAGCGCCGACCGCGCCGTCGCCGCGATCGTCGAGGCCTTCTCCTCCGTCAAGTAGCCCTTACGCCGGCCTCATAGGCGTTTCCACTAGGCCGCGCTATAATCGCGGGGATGCCCAGCCCCTCGCGCCTCTACTGGCTCACCCTCGGCGCCGCCGCGGCGCTCGGGCTTTTTTGCTTCTTCGGCGCGCTGGACCTGTCGGGGCTCGACCGAACGCAGGCTGGGCTGCAGGCGGAATACATAGGCCTGTGGCCTTCGGCGGCCGCCGCGCCGGGGCTGGCGCGGCAGTTCGAGGAGACGCGCCGGTTCATGAAGCGGGCCTGGATCGACTTCGTCTTGCTGGCGGGGTTCGGCTGCGGTCTGGTCGGGGCCTTCACGCTGCTGGCCGTCGGGGAGCGCCGCCAGCGCTTCGACCTGGAGTCTCGCGAGGCCGAGAACGCAAGGTTGCGCGATCTCGTCTTCGACTCCGTCGCCGAGGGGATCATCATCACCGACGCAGCCGGCGGCCGTGTGGTCTTCAATCCCTCGGCCGAACGCATACTCGGGGGCCCTCCGCAGCGGGGCGGGACGGGCGTCAAAGGGCTCTACTGCGCCGACGGGCGCACGCCCGTGCCGATCGACCAGATGCCGCTGGCGCGGGCCGCGCGCGGGGAGACCGTGGAGGCGCAGGACTTCTGCGTCAAAGGCAAGGACGAGCGCCGCGTGTACGTTCGCATGACGGCGCGCCCGCTGCGCGACGCGCAGGGCCGGTTGAGCGGCGGCGTGACGGTGTTCCGAGACGAGACGGAACGCTTCGAGGCCGACCAGAAGATCCGGCGGCTGAGCCGAGACCTCGGGGACAAGTCCTCGGCTTTGTCGGCGGCTACCGCCGAGATCGAGGATTTCGCCCAGTCGGTCTCCCACGGCCTGCGCGCGCCGCTGCGCGCCGTGGACGGATTTTCCCGCCTGCTCGAGGCCCACCTGCCGCCGGCCAAGGGCGAGGACCGGCGGCTGCTCTCCGTCATCCAGGTCAACACCCGGCGCATGGGCGCCGTGCTCGACGACTTGCTCGCCTACGTCCATCTGGGCCGCAAGGATCTCGAGCCATCTCGCGTGGAACTGGAGCCCCTGGCGCGCGCCGCTTTCGCGCGCTTCCTGGCCCAGAGCCCGAAACGCAAGGCGAGCCTCTCCGTCCACGAGCTGCCCGCGGCCTGGGGAGACGAGGCGATGATCGAGCAGGTGCTGGCCAACCTGCTGGACAACGCGCTCAAGTTCTCCGCCGTGCGCCAGGAGTCCGTCGTCGAGGTCGGCGCGGGCGACAGCGACGGTCAGAGCGTCTACTACGTGCGCGACAACGGCGTTGGGTTCAACCCGCGCTACGCGCACCGGCTCTTCGGCATGTTCCAGCGCCTGCACGGCCCCGACGAGTTCGAGGGAACGGGCGTGGGCTTGGCGATCGTGGCGCGCATCGTCCAGCGCCACGGCGGGCGCGTGTGGGCCGAAAGCCAGGAAGGGCGCGGAGCCTGCTTCTACTTCACGCTGCCCAAGGCGCGGGTCTCGTGAGCGGCCAGTCCTCGGAGATCGTGCTGGCGGAAGACGACGCCGAGGACGCCGAGCTCGAGCTGCTGGCGCTGCGCGGCGCGGGGCTCTCCGAGCGCACCGTGTGGCTCAAGGACGGCGCCGAGGTGCTCGAGTTCGTGCGCGGCACCGACCGCTACGCGGCTCGCCGCGGCTCGCCGCACCCGAAGGTCGTCTTCCTGGACCTCAAGATGCCCAAGGTCAGCGGCCTGGAGGTCCTGGCCTCCCTAAAAAGCGACATCGCCACGCGCTGCATCCCCGTCGTCGTGCTCACCTCGTCGCTTGCCGAGCGCGACATCGCCGAGTCCTATCGTCGGGGCGCCAACAGCTACGTGGTCAAGCCGGTGCAGTTCGAGCGCCTGACCGAGGCCGTCGGCGCGGCGGCGCGCTACTGGACCACCTATAACCTCTCCCGGGTCAAAGGCGATTGACGGTCTTTTGACTCCGCTTGCGAGCGTCGGGACGCTTCTGTTATACTCGTCCTATGCCCGCTACCAAGGCGACGCTCGAGCCGGGCAGCCTGGCTCCGGCCTTCGCCCTCGCCGACGAAAACGGCAAGCTCCATAGGCTTTCCGACTACCGCGGCAAGACGGTGATCCTTTATTTCTATCCGAAGGACAACACCCCGGGCTGCACCGTCGAGGCCTGCGACTTTCGCGACCGCCATGCCGATTTCCTCAAGAAGGGCGCCGTTGTGCTTGGCGTCAGCCCCGACGCGGCCAAGGCCCATCTGGGTTTCAAGGCCAAGCACGGGCTTCCCTTCCCGCTGCTAGTCGACGAGGGCCACGCGGCGGCCCTCGCCTACGGCGTCTGGAAGGAGAAGTCGCTCTACGGGCGCCGGTTCATGGGAATCGAGCGCTCGACGTTC
The DNA here is from genome assembly GCA_027452025.1 of Elusimicrobiota bacterium. Classification (GTDB taxonomy): domain Bacteria; phylum Elusimicrobiota; class Elusimicrobia; order UBA1565; family UBA9628; genus DAIDHI01. The sequence continues at coordinate 19,995 of DAIDHI010000026.1, forward strand.
GTCATCGGTCCCGACGGCCGCCTCCAGCAGGTCCTGCGCAAGGTGAGCGTCGCCGGGCACGCGCAGGCTCTTTTGGGGGGGATCTGATGCCAGCACAGCAAAACGACGCGCGCCGCGCCGCCCTGGTCAAGGGGGCGTCCCGCGCCAAGATCAAGGCCCTGGTCAATCTCGGCGCCTGCACCGGCTGCGAGGTCTGCATCGCCGTCTGCCCGGTGCCCAACTGCATCGAAAAATTCGGCGAGGACCCGACCAGCTTCGGCGTCTACGTCGACTACGAGATTTGCATCGGCTGCCAGCTCTGCGCCAAGGACTGCCCGTGGGACACGATCCGCATGGTGCCCACGCCCGCGGTCGCGGGGCACAAGACGTCGCTGGAATCACAGTTCAAGCACGAACACGCCCTGTTCCAGAACCCGCAGCTCGTGCCCGAGGATATCCGCACGTTCGTGGGCAAGGAGCCGGTCAAGGACCCCGTCATCGTCGAGCTCTTCGAAAAGCAGAATCCCGTCGTCCCCGTCGTCTAGAAAAGGAGCCCCGACCATGGCCGATAATCAGAAGGAAGCTCAAGCCGAAGGCGGCTGCGCGCGCAAGTGCGGCGGCTGCAAGTTCCTCGCCGGCGTGCTCGTCGGGCTGCTCGTCGCCGGCGCGGGCCTGGGCATCTACTTGGCCGGCCGCTGCCGCGGCCATTCCGCCTGTCCCTTCATGGAGCATTACTGCCCGCTGTCCGGGCAGGCGCAGCCTCCCGCCAAGAAATAGCGCCGCGCGCCGGGCGGATTCGTTGCATGCCTGATCCGCATCATAGGCAAATCACTTAGGGAGTCTCCAGGGCGTCTCGCGGCTTGGTCCGGAGTGTTTCTTTCCCTGGCCGTCCTGGCGGGCATCGACGCGCGCACTTACACCCGGCTCTCCTCCGCGCTCGACTACGATGCGGCGGCCTCCGCCGAGGTCGAGGAGGTGTCGCTGCTGCGCGGGCTGCTGGGGCCGTCTGGCGCGGGCCGGTCGCGCGCGCTGCGCAGGCTGGCCGCGCTGGGCGCGCCGGCTTCGGGCCGCGCTCCCTCCCGAAGGCGGCTGGCGCGGATGCTCGAGCAGGCGCGCACGCGCCTGGCCGAGAGCCAGCGGCGCGCCCAGGTGTCCGCGGACCGGGCCCGCGGCGTCGACGCCGCCGCCAACCTCGCGGCCTACGCACTGCTGGCGTTGACCCTGGCGGCGGCCGTGAGGGAGTCGCGGCGTCGTCGGCGCGCCGAGGAGGAGCACGAGAGGCTCTTCGCGCTGACCGAGGACCTGCTCTGCATCTGCGGCCTGGACGGCCGCGTCAAGGAGCTCAATCCGGCGTGGACTCGGACCCTGGGCTGGGAGCTGGAGGAGCTGCGCGGCCGGTTCCTCTCGGACCTTATCCATCCGCAGGACCGCGAGGCGGCCGACGCGCGGCGGCGGGGCGTCCTCGCCGGCGAAAAGCCCCCGCGCTTCCAGAACCGCTGGCGCCGCAAGGACGGCTCCTACCGCTGGCTGCAGTGGGATTTGACGGTCTGTCGAGACCGCTCGCGCGTCTACGGCGTGGCCGTGGACGTGACCCAGGCCAAGGACGAGGAGCGCCGCCGCGGAGAGTTCATCGCCATGCTGACCCACGAGCTGCAGACGCCCGTGGCCTCGATCAGCGCGGCGCTGGAGACGGTGAGCCGGCAGGCGGAGCTCCTGGACGCCAAGGACTTGCGCATGCTCTTTGGCATCGCCTATCGTAACAGCCGCCGGCTCGGGCGGCTGGTCGGCGACTTCATGGACCTGCAGCGCTTCGAATACGGGCGCGTCGAGTTCTCGCCCGAGGCCGTGGAGCTCGGGGGGCTGGTCGCGGAGGCCGTGGAGGCGCACCGTCCGCTGGCCGCGCGCGCGCGGGTGAAGTTCGCCCTGACCGAGGCCGGCGCCGAGCTGTGGGTCTTCGCCGACCGCGCGCGCCTCATGCAGGTGCTCGGCAACCTGATCTCGAACGCCGTCAAGGCCTGCTCGCCCTCGGGGTCCGTGGCGATCGGCCTATCTCGCGAGGGGGGGGGACGTGCGCGTCTCCGTCTGCGACAACGGAGCGGGCATCCCGGAGGAGATCAGGCCCTTCATCTTCGAGAAGTTCATCCGCAAGGGCGACGGCCGCAGGGGGGGCGGCACGGGCCTGGGCCTGCACATCACGCGCATCATCGTGCAGCGCAGCGGCGGGACTATAGGCTTTTGCACGGCGACGGGCGCTGGAACGACCTTCCACTTCGAGCTGCCGGAAAAGGCCCCTAGCGGGGGGCCGGCGATTGCATCAGCTTGAGCAGCCGCGCGCTCAGCTGCTTGGTCAGAGCCGGCCGGGCGTCGGCGAGATTGTCGTGTTCTTCGGGGTCTACGCGCAGGTCGTAGAGCTGCGGCGCCAGGGTCTCCAGGTCAAGGATCAGCTTCCAGCCGTCGGGGGTGCGAAGCGAGCGCTTCTCCGCCTGGAGGAGAAACGACGTCTCCGACAGCGCGTCTAAGGCCAGGGGCTTGCCGCGCAGAAGCGGCAGCAGGCTGCGGCCTTGCATCTGCCGCCGCAGCGCCGGCGAGGCCGGCAGCCCCAGCCAGTCGACCAGGGTGGGCATGACGTCGACGGCGCGCACCTGCTGGGCGACGCGCCGCCCCGTTTGTCCCGGCACGCGCACGATCAGCGGCACGCGCAGCAGCTCGTCGTAGAGCGTCATCCCGTGGTCGAAACCGCCGTGCTCGTAGAACTGGTCGCCGTGGTCGGCGATGATGAGCACGACGGTGCGCTTGGAAGACGGCAGCTTCGACAGCTCGTCCCAGAAGCGGCCGAAGCGCCCGTCGGCGCGAAGGACCTGGCGGTCGTAGCGCCCGCGCCAGAAGCGGACCTGCGCCTTCGACATCTTGATCGGTTCGCCCTTGATCGTCTTCATGCGCAGGGCCAGGAACTCCTTCTCGCGGCTGCCGGGGCCAAGGCCGCGGTACTGGCCGTGCACGTCGTAGCCGTGGATGAAGAGGAAATGCGGGCCCTTGGGGTGGGCCTTGAGCCAGGCCAGGGCCATCGGGAAGGTGGTCTCGAAGCCCGCGAAGGTCTCGCCGTCGTAGTAGACGTCGAAGCCGCGCGAGAACCCGAAGCGCCCCTCGACGCCGGCGTCGCCCGTGAACGCCGCCGTCTCGTAGCCGGCCTGCTTGAAGACCTGCGCGAGCGTGACGAAGCGCCGCGGCAGGCGAGCCTCCTCCTTGCGCGTCTCGGTAAAGAGCGCGAACTTGTTCGTCATCCCGTGCTGATGCGGATAGAGGGAGGTGAAGTACGACATCGTCGAGGGCAGCGTCCAGGGGGCCTGGCTGACGGCCTGGGTGAAGAGGTATGAGCCCGAGGCGAAGGCGTCGACGCGGGGCGAGACGGGGCGCGGGTTGCCCAGGCAATGGAGGCCGTCGGCGCGCAGCGTGTCGAAGTCGACGATGACGACGTCGTCGCCCTTGAGCGCGCCGGAGTCGAGCGGCCCGCAGCGGGCGGCGGGCGAAAGCGCGAGCAGCAGGGCCGAAAGCAGCGCGAGGCGTGCCACGCCTCAAGATAGCAATTTTCGTCAGGCCGGCAGGTCGTCTGGAAGCAGCGTCGCGGTCTTGGCCGCGGCGACGGGGGCCAGCGCCAGGCGCAGCAAGAGCCCCATGCCGCTCATGGACAAGGACATCGCCAGCAAGGTGGCCCGCGCCCCGTAGGCCTGGAAGCCGAGCACGACGGCGGCCTGCTCGGTGCCGATGCCGATCGGCGTGATCGGCAGGGCGGTGAGCAGCAGGATCGGCGGCGTCAAGGCGAAGACGTAGGAAGGCGGCACGCGCAGGCCGAAGGCGCGCATGTCGAGGTAGAGGGCCAGGCCCTGGGCCAGGAAGATCGGCGCGCGGATGCCGGCCAGGCTCAGGTAATGGGCGAGCGAAGCGCGGCGGAAGGCGCTCATCGGCTCCCAGTCATAGAGCCTGCGCGCCAGGCGCGCGCGCGGAGGCCCGGCCAGCCAGAACGCCGCCGTCGCCCAGCACAGGGCTAGGGCGGCGGCCGCGTAGCGCCACGTAAACGACAGCGGCGAGTCGCGCCCGAAGAGCGCGGCCGCGAGCACGAGCAGGGCCATCACCTGGAAGTCGAGCAGGCCGAGGAAGAGCATCGTCAGCCCGCTTTCCAGCCACGGCACGCCCTTGCGCTTTTGGATCAGGCCCGCGAAGGCCGCCCCGGCCAGGGCTCCGTTGACGACCTGGAGGAAGTAGAACGCCGTCGTCATCGGCAGCATCTCGCGCCACGTGACCCGCCGGTGGAAGAACGAGAAAAGGCGCGAGTAGAGCAGGGTCTCTCCGAGGAACCAGCACAAAAAGGCGCCCACCGTGACGGGCACAAACAGCGACAGGCGCGCCTGCTCGAGATGCCGGTCGATCTCGGCGAGGGGCACGCCGCGGGCCGCCCAGACGATGATGGCGGCGGCGACCAGGTAGGAGAACGCGACCTTGGCGGCGCGCCGGCCGCTCATCGCAAGGCGGCCTCCCCGGCCGGCTCGAGCGCGGCGGGCAGCCCTTGCGCGGCGCGGCGGTAGGCGTCGGCCGTCTGTGCCGCGCAGCGTCGCCAGGAAAAACGCGCGGCGTTGCGCCGCCCCGCCTCGGAGAGCCGCCGCCGCAGCTCCTCGTCGTCGAAGAGCCGCTCCAGCAGCCCGGCCAGGGTCCCGGCGTCGCGGGGCGAAAAGAACAAGGCGGCGTCGCCCGCGATCTCGGGAAGCGAGGCCGCCGTCGAGCAGGCGACGGGCACCCCGGCGGCCATGGCCTCGACGACGGGCAGGCCGAAGCCCTCGTAGAGCGAGGGAAAAGCCAGGGCGACGGCGCGCGAGAGCAGCGCCGCGGCGTCGGCGTCGTCGACGTAGCCCGTGAAGACCGCGCGCTCGGCCACTCCCAGGCGGCGCGCCAGCCCCGGCAGGTCCGCGCCGCCCTTGGGCAGGTGCCCGGCCACCACCAGGCGGCGGCGCGCCCGGGACGGCAGCCGGGCGAAGGCCGCGATCAGCGTCTCGATGTTCTTGTGCGCGTTGAGGCTGCTGAAGCCCAGGTAATAGGGCTGCCACAGCCGCCAGCGCGCGCGCAGCCGCTCGAAGCGGCCCGGCGGGGGGCAGGGGCGGGCGGCCGGGGCGTTGTAGACGACGCGAACCTTGCGGGCCGGCACGCCCAGGCGCTCGCAGATCTGACCCCGGCTGAAGCGGCTGACGGTCAAGACGGCGTCGGCGCGGCGGGCGGAGCCCCGCACCAGCGCCTCGCCGAGCTTTTGGGCGGCCGAGAGGGTGGTCTCGTGCACGGCGCCGAAGTTGAGGTCGTGGATCGTCAAGACGACGGGGCAGCGCGCGCCCAGCGCCGCGATGTCCAGGGGGCAGTGCAGGACGTCGAGGCGCTCTTGGAGGGCGCGGCAGGGCAGGTAGAGCTGCTGGCCGTAGGCGCGCGTCATCGTCAGCCCCGCCAGGGTCCAGCGCGCCGAGTGATTGAAGAGCGCGCGCCGGAAGTTGCCGGGCAGGCCCCGGAAGCTGTCGTGGTTCTCGCGGTTGGTGAAGAGCACGAACTCGTCGTCCGGGGCCGCCGGCCCCAGAGCCGCCGTCAGGCCGCGGACGTAGGTCTCGGCTCCGCCCGTCATGCCGGGCAAAAGCCACAGCGCGTCTATGCCGACTCTCACGTCCTGTTTTTACCAAGATGGCCCGGCCCAAGCGATGGACGCGGCGTAACGAACCTGTCTGCGTAAACTGATATACTCTGGCGCGATGAGCTTTCCAGAACTCGGCCTGCGGCCGGAGCTTCTCAAGGGCATCGAGGCCATGGGCTTCGAGGACCCGACGCCGATCCAGAGCCAGGCCGTGCCCGTGGCCGTCGAGGGCCGCGACATCCTCGGCTGCGCGCAGACCGGCAGCGGCAAGACGGCGGCCTTCGCCCTGCCGCTGCTGCAGCGGCTGCTCGAGCGGCCCGCGCCCGGTCTTCGCGCGCTGGTGCTCGTGCCCACTCGCGAGCTCGCCGCCCAGGTGGAGACGACGTTTCGCGACTGCGGGCGCTTCACGCAGGTCAAGGTGGCCGTCATCATCGGCGGCGTGGGCTTCCACGGCCAGAAGGCGGCCGTCGCCGGCGGGGCGCAGATCGCCGTGGCCACGCCCGGGCGGCTGCTCGACCACGCGCGCCAGGGCACCATCAAGCTCAACGGGATCGAGGCCCTGGTGCTCGACGAGGCCGACCGCATGATGGACATGGGCTTCATGCCCGACATCCGCGACATCATCGCCCGCCTGCCCAAGCAGCGCCAGACCCTCATGTTCTCGGCCACGCTCGGGCCGGACATCGAGCGCGTGGCCTCCTTCGCCTTGCGCGACCCGGTGCGCATCGAGATCTCGCGGCCGACGTCGGTGGCCGAGGGCATCAGCCAGGTCGTCTATCCGGTCAGCGTCGGCCAGAAATACGACCTTCTCGTCGCGCTCCTGCGCGCCACGGAAATCCGCTCGGCCGTGATCTTTTGCCGCACCAAGGACGGCGCCGACCGCGTCGTGCGGCGCCTGAAGGCCGAGGGCTTGAACGTCGGCGTGCTGCACGCCAACCGCACGCAGGGCCAGCGCACCGAGGCCATGGACCGCTTCCGCGAGGGAAAGACCCAGATCCTGGTCGCCACCGACATCGCCGCGCGGGGCATCGACGTGCAGCAGGTCAGCCACGTCGTCAACTTCGACCTGCCGCGCCACCCCGAGGACTACGTCCACCGGGTGGGCCGCACGGCGCGCGCCTACGGCGTGGGCGACGCCATCAGCCTCATGACCTACGACGAGCAGCCCTTCTTGACCGCCATCGAGCGCTTCGTGGGCGTGGTCTTTCCGCGCGCGATGCTTCCGAACTTCCCCTACGCCGTCAAGCCCCTGCTCACGCCCCCGCGCCCCAAGACTTTCCGGGACATGAACTTCCGGCGCCTGCGCCGCTTCCGTTAGCCGACAGCGGTGCCAAGCGCCAAAGTCGACAAGGCGCAAGGCCCCTCGACATTCTGGCTGACGCGCTGGCTCTTTTTGCGGGCGCTGGCCCTGGTCTTTTTGGTCGCCTACCTTTCGCTCATCTGGCAATTCAAGCCCCTGCTCGGCTCCGACGGACTCATGCCCGTCGCCTTGTTCCTGTCGCGGGTCAAGGCGGCTTTCCCGGGCTGGGGAGCGCGGCTAAGGGCCGCGCCGTCGCTTTTCTGGCTGGCGAACTCGGATGGGGCGATGCTCGCCTGCGCTTGGCTCGGGGCCGCGCTCTCGGCCTTCTCCGTCGTCTTCGGCGGCGACGCCCCGGTCTGGGCGGCGATCTGGGCGCTCTACGCCTCCTTCGTCCATGTCGGCCAGCTCTTCTACGGCTACGGCTGGGAGACGATGATGATCGAGGCGGGGTTCCTCGCGATCTTCCTCGCGCCGCCGCTGCGGCTCGACGGCTTGTCCCCGAAGGACCCTCCGCCGCGAGCGCTCTTGTGGCTCTACCGCTGGATGCTCTTTCGCGTCATGTTCGGCGCCGGGCTCATCAAGCTGCGGGGGGACTCCTGCTGGCGAAACCTCACCTGTCTCTACTACCACTTCGAGACCCAGCCGATCCCCAATCCCTTGAGCCCCTGGTTTTCCCGCCTGCCCCACGCCGTCCTCCGGGGCGGGGTCCTGTTCAATCATTTGGCCGAGCTCCTCGCCCCGTGGCTGCTCTTCGCGCCGAGGGTCGGGGCGGCGGCGGGCGGCGCCGTCATCGTCGCCTTCCAGCTCGTGTTGATCGCGAGCGGCAACCTCTCCTGGCTCAACTGGCTCACCATCGCGCTCTGCCTGCCGGCCTTCGACGACTCGCTTCTGGGCCGCATCCTGCCCAAGCGCCTGGCGGCGAGGGTTCCCGCGCGCGCCGACGCACCCTCGCGGGCCCGGACGGGCGTCGTTTGGGCTCTCGTCGCCCTCGTCGCCGTCCTCAGCGTCGCTCCCATCCAAAACCTGCTGTCGCCCCGCCAGGCCATGAACGCCTCCTTCGACCCGATCGGGCTGGTCAACGCCTACGGCGCCTTCGGGTCGGTGGGGAGGCGGCGCCTGCAGCTCGTGCTCGAAGGAACCGACGATCCTCTGCCCGGAGAAGGCGCCGATTGGAAGGAATATCGTTTCCGCTGCCAGCCGGGGCCCCTGGACCGGCGGCCCTGCGTGATCTCGCCCTTCCAGCCGCGCCTGGACTGGCAGGCGTGGTTCGCGGCGATGTCGGACTACCGGCACGAGCCCTGGCTGGTCTACTTCGTCTGCAAGCTCCTCGCGGGCGACCGCGGCGCCTTGAGCCTGCTGGCGCCGGGGCCCTTCGAGGATCGTCCGCCGCGCTACATCCGCGCCGTGCTCTATCGCTACCGCTTCGCGCCTCCCGGCGGCCCCGATTGGTGGACGCGCCGGCGCCTGGGGCTGTGGCTGCCGCCGGTCTCGCTTTCCGATCCCGGCCTTCGGGCTTTCGCCCGGGACTACGCAAGCCGATGACGGTTTGGACGATCGGCCACTCCGAGCGAGGGCTTTCGGAACTCGCGGCTCTGCTGGCCGCGCACGGAGTCGAGCTGGTGGCCGACGTGCGCTCGCTGCCGGGGCCTGGCCTACCCCGGCCATTGAACTTTTAAATCAAGCTTATTAGTATTATCCAGTTTCCTGAAAGGCCCCGGACGCCTAAAATGGGGCAGGAGGATCCACCCGACCATGCTCAAGAAGCTTCCCGTCCTCGCCGCTTCGCTGCTCGCCGCCTCGATGACCGGCTGCGCCGCCCTCAAGCCCAAGACCGCATCCTCGGCCGCGCCCGTCAAGGCCGCGACGGCCGCGCCCAAGCGCGCGGACGGCGCTTCCCTCGTCGCCGCCGCCGCCGCCGGCAACCTCGCCCAGATCAAGTCCCTGCTGGCCGCCCGTCCCGACCTGACCGCCGTCGACGCCCAGGGCCGCACGGCCCTGATCGTCGCCGCCGCGGCCGGACACCCGGAGACCGTGCGGCTCATCGCCGAGGCCGGCGCCGACGTCAACGCCCGCACGCCGCAGGGCGACACGGCGCTGATTTCGGCCGCCAAGGCCGCCCGCCTCAAGGTCGTCGAGGTGCTCCTGGCCCACGGCGCCGACCAGGCGCTCAAGGACGCCGCCGGATTGACGGCGATGGCGGCCGCCCGGCGCGGCCGCAGCCCGCAGATCGTCGCCGTCCTCAAGGCCCACAGCGTGGCGTCCCGCTAGCGCCGGACGTTACCAGACCGTTGCGCCCCCGCCATGGTCCCATGGCGGGGGCGCTTTTATAATCAGGGCATGATGATCTCCGCCAAGGGCCGCAGCGCCGCCCGGCCGCCGGACACGGGCGCGCTCGACGTCGACCGCGTCTACCACGAGATCCGGCAATGCCTCAGGATCACGGGGGTGCCCCGTTATTTCGACGCCTGGGCCGAGAAGCCGCGGCTCTTGGGCGCCGTCTGGCTTGGCGCGCGGCCCGCGGTCGAGACGCGCGCCTTCGAGGAGGCGGCCGACCGCGTGCGCGCCGAGGCCGTCGCGCTGGCCGACCCGATGGGCCGCTTGAGCGCTCTGGGCCGTGCCGGCCTTGGGGAAAGCCAGGCCTTCCAGGCGCAGGCCGCCGTGCTGCTGTTCCATTACCTCGACGCCAAGCTCCTGGTCCTCAACGCCGCCGTGCAGCTGGCCCTCGAGGCCGCCCCGGTTTCGCGCGACGGCGGCGCCGCCGCCGATTGCGAGCTCGTCGAGCGGGGCGCGTCCGAGCGCATGGCGATGCTGGAAGCCGTCGACGAGAAGAGCCCCGACCACGTGACGGCGCGCGTGTTTCGCGAGCTCAAGAAGGCGCCGGGCGGGCGCTTGCCCAGCGACGCCCTCCAGCTGGCCTTGTGGCCGGGCTATCTCGAGGCGGCCTGGGAGCGGCTGAGGCCGCTGGCGGCGGGGCAGGACTACGCCCGGGCCTGCGCCCGCCTGCGCGAGCTGTCGCGCGCGCTGGCGGCCGCGCTGCCCCGGCCCGTCAGCCTGGGCGGGGCGCTGGGCTCCCAGGACGCCGCCGACGCGGCCGCGCTGGCGCGCGAATATCAGGGCGCCTTGCCGGGCGCCGTGCTCAACGCCGCGCTGCTGGCCCTCGATTGGCAGGCGCCCGAGATCCTGCGGCGCTCGCCGTTTCCGGCGCCGCCCCGCGGCGGCCAGGAGGAGCCCTGATGCATTGGCGAGAGTTCCAGAGAAGGCAGAAGGTCCTTGAGCTGGGCGGGCGCTTCCTGAGCTACCTCGACGCCGGCGAGGGGGCGCCGCTGGTCTTGCTGCACGGCATCCCGGCGTGGGGCTACCTATGGCATCCGCTGCTGCCGCTGCTCGAGCGCTCGCACCGGGTGCTCGTGCCCGACTTGCTCGGCTACGGCTACTCCGACCGCAGCGACCGCTTCGACCGCTCGATCGCCCGCCAGGCGCAGGCGCTGGAGGCGTGGATGCGGGCCCTGGGGCTGCCCAAGGCCGACGTCGTCGGCCACGACATCGGCGGCGCCGTGGCCCTGCGCCTGGCCGCCCGCCACCGCGGGCGCGTGGGCCGGCTCTGCCTCATGGACGCCGTCTCCTACGATTCCTGGCCCATCGAGCCTCTGCTCCAGTTCGCGCATCCGGCCACCCGCAAGCGCCTGTCGGCCGGCGCGGCCCTCAAGACCCTGCGCATGACCCTGCGCGAGGGCTTCCGGCAGCCCGACGAGGAGATGATCGAGGGGCTGCTCGCGCCTTACTCCACCGAGGAGGGCAAGCTCTCGCTCATCCGCGACGCCATCGCCCTCGACACCAACCAGACGATGGAGCTGGCCACGCTGCTGCCGCGGCTGCGCGTGCCCACGCTCGTGCTCTGGGGCGAGGAGGACGCCTTCCAGCCGCTGCACTACGCCCGCCGGCTGGCCTGGGACCTGCCCATGGCCAAGCTCTCCGTGGTGGCCAAGGCCGGCCATTTCCTGATGGCCGACCAGCCGGCCGAAGTGGGCGCCCAACTGCGCAATTTCCTCGCCCTCGAGGAAGAGCCCCAGGCTCTCGCGGGCTGAACCCCCCCGAAGGATCAGACCCTACCCGTCCTTGATCGACGGGTAGGGTCGTTCTTCCGGTGGCCCCTGTCTCTCGGGGCTACTGGGAATCGTCGGCGGCCAGGCGCAGCGCGCGGGCCAGCGGGGAGGAGGAGAGCCCCTTGGCGCACAGGCGCGCGAAGGTTTGGCGGGCCTGCGCGGCGCTGGCGCGGCCCGTCGCGATCTCCGCCGCCAGGTTGAGCGCGAGGATGTTCGAGGCCTCGGAGTCGCCGCGCGCCGTCAGCTCCCGGCGGGTGCGGTCGGCGAGCAGGCTGCCGTCGAAGGCGGCCAAGTCGCCGAATTTGGCGACCGGAACGGCGTAGGATACCGTTTCCTCGAGCCAGTCGTTGTGGGGCGCGGGGAAGCGATGGACGGCGGCGTCCTGGCGCACGACGACGCGCGCCCAAGGGCTGCGATGATGCCAATAGAGGGCCCGCGGGGTCACCGCGTCGGGCGGGCCGTAGCGCTTCATCATCTGCCGCGCCAGGCGCGCCGGGTCGTCTTCCCAGTGCGCGATCACGGTCTCGGCGCGAAGCCTCACGCCCGGCGGGGGCACGTAAGGGTCGGTGTCGGCGGAGGCGTCCAGATCGTCGGGCATCCAGTCGCCGCCGCCGACCTCGGGCGCGGAGAGCTCGTGTCCCCGCGCCGCGGTTGCGGCGCACACCGCCGCGCAGGCCAGCCACAGGATCATCGTCGCGCGGCGGTGTGCGGTCATGTCGCGTCTCCGGTCAATACGGGCTCGGCGGGGCGGCCGGCTGCTGGCTCGGCTGCGGCTGGTTGCCGGGCACGCCCGGCTGAGTGCCGGTCTCGCCGGTGCCGGGCAGGCTGACGATCGGATGGTCGGCGTCGGCTTGGCTGGCCTTCATGGCCCTGAAGAGCAGGCCCTCCGTATAGGGGCTGGTCTTGCCCGTCATGGCCAGGGCGGCCGTCTTGCCGTAGAAGCGCCGCGCCTCATCCACCGTCTTGTTGCCGCGCACGATGTCGTTGGCGAGGTTGAGCGCCAGGAAGTTCATGTCCTCGCGGTCGGAGCTCGAGGAGAGCGTCCCGGCCGTGCGGCTGGCGGTGAGGCTTCCGTCGAAGCGCGCGAGGTCGTTGTACTTGTCGAGCGGCACGCGGTAGTTGATCGTCTGCGCGAGGACGTCGAGATGCCGCAGGGGGAAGTTGTGCTCGATGCCGTCGCGGTAGACCACGGTCTGCTTCCAGGGCCCGTTGTCCTTCCAGACCAGGAAGGAGTCGGACACCTCCGCGGGCTGGCCGTACTTGTCGATCATCGCCTTGGCCACCTTGTTGGACAGGTCGGGCCAGCTGGAGATGACGGACTCGGCGGTCTGATTGCCGGAAGGCTCGGCGACGGCCGGCTGGTTGGCGGCCTGGCCCCCCGTGACTTCTCCGGTCGACGTCGACGTCGCCTGATCGGCGCCCGCCTCGGCCGCGCCGCTCTTGCTGCCGCTGGCGGGAGCCGCGATGACGAAGGCCAGCAAGCCTAGCCCGGCGATGCACGTGACCACGGCTCTTCCGAAGTTGTCTTTCATGGTCCCTCCTTGTGCGGCGGATACAGACCATTTTAGGCCTCGGGCGGCGTTGGCCCTATGGCGCGGGGGTAAAAGGTCCTTGACGCTAGGAGCGCGACAAGACCAGGCAGACCTGGCCGCGCCCCGGCAAGAGCACGGAAATCTCGTCGCCCGAGGGCGAGAGCGCGGCCGGGTCGCAGGCGGCGCGGGTAAAGACCCACTGGGCGCTCTCGGCCGTGTCGGCGCCCACGAGGGCGGGGTCGAGCATCTTGTCGATGATCGTGTGGTGATCCGCAAGCGCCGGCAGCTCCTCGGCCACGAACCAGTCCCAGGCGCCGGTCTTGGGAAAGCTGCGGCGCACGTAGCCGGAGGCGTTCGCGATGCGCCCGGTCGCGATCCACTGCAGCCAGTTGCGCCGCGCGGGGTCTAGGAAGGCGAAAGGGCTTGCGGGCGGCTCGTAGTAGGCCAGCTCCTGGGTGTGGTAGAGCACGGCCACGGGCCGCCGCGAGCCGGGGGCGAAAAGTATATGGCCGTGGTCGAAGTCGCGCTCGTCGCCGAGATGGCGGAAGTCCTTGAGGTAGGCGAAATCGACGAACTGCTGGAGCAGCCGCTGCAAGAGCGGCTTGGTCACGGCGGGGGGAAGCGCGAGAGAGCGGAAGGCCGGCGGGGACGGCGGCCGGGCGGCGGAGGAACCGGCGCAGAGCGTCAACACCAGGAGCCAGACGGGCACCCCAAATAGTCGCTTTTCGATGTTACGACGCCGTTAAAGGAGAAAAAATGGTGGGCCCAAAGACCGCCGCCGGGTAGGACCTGGGGCTCATCCTGGGGCGAGGCAGGCCTGGTAAGATCATGACGATGCCCGACGAGCTGCCCGTGCACGGCCCGGCCTACCGGCGCCGGCGCTTCCTTAATTGGTTTCCCTTGGGCGTGACCTACGCGGCCTTCTACATGGGGCGCTACAACCTCAACGTGTCCTCCACCGAGCTCATGACCCGCTTCGCCCTCTCCAAGGCCCAGTTCGGCCTCATCGCCACCTGCGGCTTCTGGACCTACGCCCTGGCCGTCATCTTCAACGGCCCGATGGCCGACCGCTTCGGCGGCAAGCGGGCGATCCTCATCGCCGCGCTCGGCACCGCCGCCGTCAACGGGGCGATCGGCCTGCTCTTTTTCAACGGCTGGGCGACCAAGGTCCTTTTGGGCATGAGCCTGCTCTACGCCGTCAACCAATACTTCCAGTCCTTCGGCGCTCTCTCCATCGTCAAGGTCAACGCCCCGTGGTTCCACGTCAAGGAGCGCGGGGTCTTCGGCGGCATCTTCGGCATCATGATCTCCTGCGGCTACTTCCTGGCCATGACGGTGGGCGGCTGGATCTTGGCCTACCTTCCTTGGTACTGCGTGTTCCTGATCCCGTCCGCGCTGATCGTCGCGCTCTTCGCCGTGGACAAAGTCCTCGTCGCCGACACGCCCGAGAAGGCCGGCTATCCCGCCTTCGCCACCGGCGACGCCACGAGCGGCCGCGCCGACGAGCATGAGCCCGTGGACATGGGCTACCTGCTCAAAAACGTCTTCACCAACCGCATCATCCTGACCCTCATCGCCGCCGAGTTCTGCACGGGCTTCGTGCGTCAGGGCCTGATGCTTTGGTTCGTGCCATTCCTCAAGGAGGTCTGGCAGGTCCAGCACGGCACGACCTTGTTCTCCGTCGCCACCTCGGGCATCACCCTGGGCGGGATCGTCGGCGGGCTTTTGTGCGGCTGGCTCTCGGACCGGATGTTCCAGTCGCGCCGGCCGCCGGTGGCCTTCCTCTTCTACCTCGGCCAGATCGGCTCCTTGTACTGGCTCGGGCACGCGCAGTCCGCCCACGTCGCGGCCTTTTTGATCGGCTTCAACTGCCTCTGGATCTTCGGCGTCCACGGCATGCTCTCGGGCACGGCGTCGATGGACTTCGGCGGCGCCAAGGCCGCGGCCACCGTGGCGGGCCTGCTCGACGGCGTGCAGTACCTCGCCTCCGGCCTGACCGGAGTCCTGCTCGGAGCCGTCCTCGACCGCTTCGGCTGGGGCGCGTGGACCTATCTGCTCATGCCCTTCTCGCTCTTCGGCGCGATCCTCATGACGACGCTCTGGTCGGCCACGCCGGGAAACACGAAAGCGACCGTCCCGGCCGCGGCGGCGCCCGAGCCGGCTCTGACGGAGGCCGCGTGACGGCGGCCGTGGGCGGCGTGCTCGAGGGCCTGCTCGACGACGTGGCCCGGGTCCGGGGCGCGCGGCCCCTCGTCGTCATGGACCTCGACGACACGCTCTTGTCCACCGACGCGCGGCACCTGAGGATCCTGCGCGAGTTCGGCCTCGAAGGCGTGGGGCCGCAGGCGCTTCGCTATTCGATTACCGACACCGCCCGCGCGGGCGGCCTGCAGGACGCCGCCGAGCTCTCCCGCCTGCGCGAATTTTGGTTCTCGCGCTTCTTTCGCAACGAATATCTGCTCGCCGACGAGCCCGTGCCCGGCGCGCCCGCCTACTGCCGCGAGCTCGTCGCGCGCGGCGCCGAGCTCGTGTATTTGACCGGCCGCGACGAGACGATGCGCGCGGGGACCGAGGAGTCGCTCGCGCGCCACGGCTTCCCGCCGTCCGGACGGCCGGGCGCCCGGCTCATCCTCAAGCCCCGCTTCGACACGCCCGATCTGGAATACAAGACGCAGAGCCTGCGCCTGCTGGAGGCCTCGGGCCGCGTCGCCGGCGTCTTCGAAAACGAGCCCGCGCACGTCAACCTCTTCGTCGCGGCCTTCCCCGAGGCCCGCAGCGTCTTCGTCGACACCAAGCACTCGGGCCGGCCGATCGCGCCGCACCCGTCGGTGCCCTGGATTCGGGACTTCCGGAGGGCGGCGTGAGGAGCGCGTTGGCGGCGCTGCTGCTGCTCGGGCCGCTTCGCGCGCGCGCGGCGGATTTCGCCGACCTGACCGCCGCCGGCGCGCCGGCGGCGCTGCTGCGGGATTTGCGCCAGAGCGCCGCCAAGGCCGCCGACGTCGCCGGCCGCCCCGTCTCCTATCCCGTCGTCGCGCGCGTGACGCTGGGCTCGGACGGCGATTTCCTGCGCACCGGCGTCACCTTTCCGCTGAAGGACGGCCGGCTGGTCCACGTCAGCGGCAACAAGGATCAGAGCGAGGGCCTGCGCGACGGCTACTTCCTCAGCTTCCTGGCCGACGGGGCCTCCCAGCCCGTCTGGGTCTCGCCGGACAACAAGAAGCCCGTCGCCTTCTCCATCGAGGGCGAGCGATACACGGTGATCATCCTCACGGGCGGCATCGGGCTCTTGCACCTCGTCAACGACATCAAGCTCCTGCGCCACCCCGAGGCCATCCGCATCCGCATCGAGCGGGTGGGAGACGGGAGTTTCCACCGCGAGTTCACCGTGGGCGAGCTCATCAACGCGATGAGCGAAACCGGCCGTCCCGTGACGCTGGGCCGGCAGGTCTACTACGCCTCTTATGTGCGGCAGATCAAGGAGATCAAGGGCGCCCCGCCTCCGGGCGCCGTCCAGCTGCTCGACAAGTTCGCCGTGCTGCTCCTTCCGAAGATGGAGCCCAAGAGGGACTCCAACGGCCGCCTCGCCTATAAGCTCGGCTGGGCCGACCGCCTTGCCTTCGACGCCGCCCAAGCCGAAGGCGTCGACGCCTCCGGCGCTCCGAGGATCGCGCGGGCGCAGGGTCAGGACGGCGACAACGGCGGCGGGGCCGGAGAGGCCTACGGCTTCCACCTCGACGACGGCCCGGCGGGCAAGACGCTGGTCGTCTACGACCTCACCCGCTGACGGCTGATCGGCCGCCTCCCTGTGAGGCACCCGCCTTGACCCCGCGGCGGAAACCCGTTATTCTTAGGGCGCTTGGAGCCGCCGAAGAAAAACCTATATCCCGCTCTGCTGCTCGTCTGGCTGGGCGCCTTCGCTTTCGAGACGGCCGGCCTGGCCCACTGGTGGACGGCGCTGCGCTCGGCCGAGGATCGGCTGGAGGACCAAGCCGCGGGCTTGGAGGACTCGGCGGCCCGCATCCAAGCCATGGCGCGCGGCGCGCAGCGCGACATCGGGGAGGAAAAATACCTCGAGCAGCTGCCCAACCTCCT
Organism: Elusimicrobiota bacterium; assembly: GCA_027452025.1. Taxonomy (GTDB): domain Bacteria; phylum Elusimicrobiota; class Elusimicrobia; order UBA1565; family UBA9628; genus DAIDHI01. The sequence continues at coordinate 36,660 of DAIDHI010000026.1, forward strand.
GCCCAAGGACAAGGGCTACGCGCGCACCGAGCGCGCCATCGCGGAGGAAGTGCGCGCGCTGCAGCGCAAGCTCGCGCCCCGCATCAAGGACAGCCTGCAGATCATCGTCGACGCCAAGGCCAACAAGCTCTACCTTAAAAAAGGCTTCAAGCTGCTCTGGGAGGCGGACTGCTCGGTGGGCCGGGGCCGGCGGCTTTACGACCGAAAGACCGGCCAGCGCTGGCACTTCGTGACCCCGCGCGGCGAGTTCCACGTGCTCAGCAAGGCGGTCAACCCCCTGTGGCGCAAGCCCGACTGGGCCTACGTCGAGGAAGGAAAGCCCGTCCCTCCGCCAAACGATCCCGCGCGCCTGGTCAAAGGCGAGCTGGGCGCCTATCTGCTCAACCTCGGCGACGGCTATCTCATCCACGGCACCAAGGACGAGAAGGTGCTCGGGCGGCCGGCCTCCCACGGCTGCGTCCGCCTGGGCGCCGATGACCTCAAGAAGCTCTATCAGACGGCGCCGGTGGGCACGAAGGTGTTCATCTTCTACTGATGAAGCTCTCCCGCGAGTCCCTCAACCGGCTGGCCGGCCGCCTCTCGCAAAAGGCGCGCCCGGCGCTCGTCGTGGCCGCCGGAGCGCTGGTCCTGGCGGGGCTGCAGGCGGCGCGGCTGACGGCCCGCCGCCACGCCTTGGAGGCGCGCGCCGAGATACGCCGGCTCGACGAGCGCCTGCAGGACGCCCGCGAGGCGCTGGACGAAAACCAGTCGGCCGCCGAGACCCGCGCTCGGGAGCTTTCCCGCTTCAAGACGCAGGTGGCCAGGCTCACGGTCTCGCGCCGGGCGCTCTTCGAGGGCGGGCTCGAGATCGAGGAGGAAAAGCGCCTGCTCGAGAAGCAATGGGAGATCATGACGACGTATCTCCTCGTCGACGCGGAAAACCGCAAGATCCACGTGATGCGCGGCGAGCAGTCGCTGGAGACCTACCCCATCGCCTACGCTCCGCCGCAGCGCTTCGGTCAGACGAAGGCCGAGGGTCCTCCGCAGCTCACCGAGATCGTCTCCAAGGAGCGCTACGCCCACCCCGAGCGCGGCAAGGCCGAGGAGGTCGACGGGCAGCTGCACTGGACGCCGCCGCAGGTGGGCACCTCCAAGCGCGCCAGCGCCCTGGGCGAGTACGTGATGTTCACCAAAAGCGAGCTCATCCTCCACGGCCCGCCGCGCAAGGCCGCCGAGCACAAGGCCTTCGCCCACTTCTGCCTAGGCCTGAGCTTGCCGGTGGCCCGCCGCCTTTACGACGAGAGCTACATCGGCACCAAGATCCTGGTCAAGGGCGCGCCCAAAGAGGAACGCAGGCAAGTTCGCCGCTGAAATGCCTTGCGCCGGCGTCGGGCCTTGCGCTAGAATCCCGTGACGATTTTAGGGGGAATCCATGACGAGAATGCTTAAGCGGCTGGCGATGGTCTCGGCGGCGGCGCTGTTTTGGGCCGCTCAGGCGGGCGCCGTCGGCGTCGACGCCGGCGTCAAGGAGATCACCGGCTCCGACAGCTACAACGGCGTCAGCGCCTTCGGCCAGGTCAACGTCGACGACATCAGCCTGGAGCCGATGTATAACTCTTTTCACAGCAATTCGAGCCAGGGCACCTTCAACACCTACTCCATGCGCCTGGGCTACGACACCAAGCTCTTCGGCATCGGCCTGACCGGCGGCACGACCCCCAGCGTCAACGGCTACAACAACAAGTTCGCCGGCGTCGACGCCACGGTGAGCCTGTCGCCCACCGGCGAGGGCGCCCGCCAGCGCATCAACGGCCGCGAGCAGGCGGCGGGCCCCGCCGAGGGCCAGGGCTTGGCGCGCGTCGACCTCGGAGCGGCCGCGACCTACATCTACCACACCGATCATCAGGGCAACCTCGGGCAGGATTTGACCAGCGCCGCCCACATGGGCCAGGCCGACATCACCGGCTCGGCCGGCATCGCCATCCTCGAAAGCCTCTTCAGCGTCGACGTGACCAAGTCGCTCTACGAGCACAAGCCGGGCGGCTTCGACATGCTCGCGCCCCGCGTGGAGAACATCGTGGGCCTGGCCAACGTCGTGCAGGGCTATCCCAACACCAGCGTCAACGCCAAGGTCCTCTTCGGCACGCCCATCATCATCCCGACGCCCCTGGTCAAGCCGTTCCTCCAATACACCCATACGACCTTCGAGGCCGGCGAGGCCAACTCCAACGCCTACTCGGCCGGCCTCGACGTCGAGCTCGGCATCCTCGAGGTGGCCGCGGCCTACGAGCGCTACGTGCAGGTGGGAACCGCGGACCACAACTTCGTCTCGGTCGGCGCCAACGTCCGCTTTTAGCGCGAGAGAGGACCGGCCGCTCAGTTTCCTGGACGCGACGGCGCTGGGCGTCAACGCCATCGTCGGGTCCAGCATCTTCCTGTTTCCCGGGACGCTGTCGCGCCTGCTCGGCCCCGCCTCCATCCTGGCTTTCGCCGTCACCGGCGTCCTCATGCTGCCCATCGCGCTGTGCTTCGCCGAGGCCTCCTCGCGCTTCGACGACCACGGAGGGCCTTACCTCTACGCGCGCGCGGCCTTCGGCGCCGATGCGGGCTTTGCCATCGGCTGGATGTGCTGGGTGACCGAAGTGGTCAGCCTCGCCGCCGTGGCCGACGGCGTCGGCCTGGCCCTGGCGCCCTTGTCGCCGTGGTGCGCGAGCCCCGCGGGCTTTCGCCTCATCGCCGCGCTCGCCATCGCCGCCATGGCCGCCGTCAACGCCGCCGGCGTGCGCTGGGGGGCGCGGACCTCCAATCTGCTGACCGCCCTCAAGCTCGCGCCGCTGGCCGCCTTCGCGCTGGCCGGCCTGCCGCGCCTGGGCGCGCTGCGCGCCTCCGCTTTCGCGCCCCACGGCCTGCGCCCCATGGGCGCCGCCTGCTTTTTGGCCTACTTCGCCTTTTCCGGCTTCGAGGTCGTGCCCGTCCCGGCCGGGGAGGTGGCGGACGCCCGCCGGCGCGTGCCCTGGGCCGTGGTCGCCTCGCTGGCCGCGGCGGCCGCGCTCTACGTCCTGGTCCAGGCGGCGGCCGTGGCCTGCGATCCCGGGCTGTCGTCGGCGGCAAGCCCGCTGGCGCACGCCGCGGGCGTCCTCTGGGGGCCGCGCGGCGCGCGGGTCATGGCGGGCGCGGCCGCCGTCTCGATGCTCGGGTTTACGGCCGGCTGCGCGCTGGGCGGACCGCGCTACCTCGTCGCCTTGGCCCGGCACGGCGACTTGCCCGCGGCGGCGGGAGCCTCGCACCCGCGCTGGAACACCCCGGCGGCGGCGATCGCCGTCACGGCCGCGCTGGCGCTGGCCGGAGCCGTCTTGCTCGACTTCGAGCGCCTCGTCGACGTGGCCAACGTCGCCGTCTGCGCGCAGTACGCCGCCACTTGCCTCTCCGTCCCCGTTCTGCGGCGCTCGGGCGGCCCGGCCGGCTTTCGCCTGCCCGGAGGCCTGCTGCTGCCCGCCTCCGGCGCGGCGGCCACGCTGTGGCTGGGCTTCCAGGCCGAGGGAGCCCAGCTCGGCGCGGGGTTAGCCATCCTCGCCGCCGGGTTCGTGCTGCGCGCCGCCGTCGCGGCTCACGGCTAACGGCGCCGCTAACGCTAACGGTGCCTGGCTTTGACTTATTTAACTTGTCGGCAGACAAGTTAAATAAGTCAAAGCCAGGCACCGATGAGAGGCACCGATGATGGGGCCGCCTCCCATTGACAGGCCTGGGACGGAGGGCTAGACTTTCCGGGTTGCGTCGCGAAATCGCAAAAGAGGGGGATACATGAAAAAGACTCTGTTGTTTGCGGCGGCGATGATGGGCCTTGCGGCCGTCAGTCAGGCCGCGTCTCAAAACTTCACGGCGGCGGGCTGCGGCCTCGGCTCGATGCTCTTCCACAACAATACGGGCAAGGCGCAGCTGGTCCTGGCGGCCACCACCAACGGCATCTTCGGCAACCAGACCTTCGGCATCAGCTCGGAGACGCTGGGCTGCACGTCCAACGGCGTCGTGATGAACGACAAGCAAGTCGAGGTCTACGCCGCGGTCAACTTCCAGAAGCTGTCCCAGGAGATGGCGCAGGGCGGAGGCGAGTATCTCTCCGGCCTGTCCAGGCTCATGGGCTGCAAGGATAAGGCGACCAAGGAGGCCTTCTTCAAGCTGGCGCAGTCGCGCTACGAAAAGATCCTCCCCAGCGACATCACGGACTCGGTGGCGATGGTCCGCAACCTGCGCGCGCAGATGGCGGCCGACCCGGTCCTGCGCACCCTCTAAGAAGGGAGCGTTGCCGCTCATGAGGCGGGGCGCCCCTAGGGGGCGCCCCGCTTTCGTTTTGGCGCTGGCGCTGCTGTGGCCGGCGGCGGCGCGGGCGAGGATGCCGGCCGACGCCGACGCGGCCGTCGCCCGCGCCCGAGCTCTCGGCTTGTCTCGACGGCGCGAGTGGCTGGCGCTGGGCCACTATCGCCCTGACCGCCGGGGCCGCCTGGTCAGCGAGGTCGCGCCAAGCCCGTTCTTTCTTTCGCCGCACGGCCGCGTGGACCCGGAGGCCGAGCTCGAGGC
>DAIDHI010000027.1 GCA_027452025.1 Elusimicrobiota bacterium
TGCGGGCAGGCTGAAGAAGATCTTGAAGCGCAGGGCGCTCATCAGGCGCAAGACGCTTGAGCGGCGCAGGTCGGAGAACCGCGGAGGGACGACGCTAAACCGTCAGTAAGCAAGTGTCCAGTTTAAGCTGGAACGCTACAACACCTCCCTCAAGCGTTTCCAGACCGGACCGATTGGGAAGGAATCATGACGACAGGCGGCAATGAGGCGTTAGGTTCGTTGATCCACGATTTGAACTCGAAGTGCGCCAGCCTGAAAACGGCGATCGGCCTGCTTCGCTCGGCTTCTCCTGAGGAAATCGGGGAAATCCTGGCTCTGATGAAGCAGCAGGCCAGCGGCATCGCCGAGGACATCGCTTCATTTGAAGCGTCAGTAAAGGGCAAGTGAGAAATAGGACTATCCTCGCCACGCGGACGGCCATTAATGGCCATCTCAAACTGGCGCGGCTGCTGCAAATGCCCGAGAAGGACTTCGAGGCCAAGATCCGCGAGTTGGAAGACCAGGAATTGTTTCAGCGCTTCGTGGCCCTCGGCGTCGTCTCTGTCCGGCCTTACGAGAACGCCCGTATTTCGGCGAGGCGGTTTGCGGGATGGGAACTGCGGTCGCAGGGCGGCGATGGGCTCGGCGACCTCCTCGACGGCAAGGGCGAGTTGGCTGCGCTCATCAGCCGGATTGGACAGGATCGATTTCAGGAATGCTTTTTAAGCGGCGAAGGACTCTCGCATGAAGAGCGCGCTTGCGCTTGTGAAATTTCGGCCGCCGAGGCCAGGCAGCTTGGTGATCTTGTAAATCGGCTTTACATCCAGGAAACCTTCAATCAACGCGCAGAAGGCTCATCCGCCCCGCTTGAGACCTTCAGCGTAATCGCCGGTATCGAGATCGACCACGGCATCCCCGTTCTCGGATTTTTTAATCGCGAGATTTGGAAGGGTTTCTACCGTATCGATGAGTCAAAACGCGATCAATTGTTGGCCTCTCTGGGTCAGAAAGAGGCCAGCCGCGCCCAGCATCTATTATCCGAGCTTGATTTCGCGGAGCGGCGCAAGTCCACGCTCCACCGCGTCCTCGAATTTCTGCTGGCGAATCAGTCGGAATATCTGGTGAGCGGCGATCCCGAGCGCCGCTGCCCGTTGACGCAACGCGCGGTCGCCTCGAGCCTCAATATAATCCCGAGCGTGCTCAACCGGCTTATCTCCAATAAGTCCGTTCAATTGCCATGGAGCACACAAGCGCCCATGAAGGCGCTTATGCCGAGCCGAAAGAGCCTGGCGCGCGATCGCGTATACGATTTAGCCGTCGCCTTGCCCGATGCGTCGGATGAACGGCTCAGCGACGAGCTCCGAAGGCTGCATGGCTTTCAGCTTTCCCGGCGATCAATCGCTCAATATAGGAGCGAATTGGGCCTCGGAGATTATCTGACGAGGAACGGAGGATTTAGATCGTGAAGCCCAGTACCTCAGTGCTTATCCTCAATGCCGAAACGGCGCTTGAGAAGCAAGCCTACGATCCAACCGCCCACTTCGCGCTGCATTTGGGGCAAATGAATGTCCCGTTCTCTGAACTCAAAATCGCCAACGCCAAGGGAGCAGGAGCTTTGAGCACGGCGACGCATTTGATCATCACGGGATCCAGCGCCTCGGTTGCATCGAGGAATCTCCCTCCGTGGTACGAGTCCGCGGCTAGGGTCATCCGCGCGGCCGTCGCGGGAGGCATTCCGACGCTAGGGGTCTGCTTTGGACACCAATTGCTTGCGCGCATTTACGGAAGCGAAGCAAGCGTTCAGCCGGCAAAAGAACCTGAGGTGGGCTGGAATGAAGTCCGTGTGTGCAAAGACGATCCTGTCCTGGGGCCCGCTGGAACGAAGTTTTCCGTATTTAATTTGCATTTCGATGAAGTCGCGTCACTGCCGGAAGGCGCAGTGCATCTGGCTCAAAGCGACCGCTGTCGTATTCATGGCTTTCGGTTCAGGAATGCCCCGGTATGGGGGATCCAGTCGCACCCCGAGATCACCACCTCGATCGCATATCGGATCCTGACGGAGACGAAGCATCTGTTCGCGGTCGAAAAACGGCCCTACGTGGAGAAGGCCTTGCGGGCAAAGGCGGATGATTCTGGCCATATCCGCAGCATACTGCGCAATTTCCTCGAACAATGACGCTCTCTGCGATTCCTTCCCGCATTTTCACGGTCCTTGCTGTCGGTATGGCTCTCGTGACCCCTCTACAGGGCTGGACAGAACCCGCAGCCTCTCCGATCAAGATCGGCGTGGATCTTGGTTACAGCGGGCCAGAGGCCGCGAGCGCCCACATGATCATCGACGGCATCGAACTCGCTACCGAACAGATCAATTCAAAAGGGGGAATTCAAAATCGTCGGGTCGTGCTGGTTCCGTATGATAATGAGCAAACGTTGGAGGGGACCCTGCGGGTCACTCGTCAAGCGATCCACGATGGCGTCCTGGCCATTATTGGTCCTCAGTTCAGCACGAATGCCCTTGCCGCCGGAGTGATCGCCGAGCAGGAAAAAATTCCGCTGCTCGTCCCTTATGCAACCCACGTCGATGTGACAAAGGACAAGCGCTACGTCTTCCGGTTCTGCTTTAACGATGCGCAACAGGGGGCCGCTCTCGCGACTTGGGCGACAAACCGATTGAACGCGCGAATCGTTGGCGTAATAACGAACGCGGCGAACGATTACAGCACCGGCTTATCTAAACAGTTCATAAAGGACCTTTCATCGCGCGGACGGATACCAACCTTTCAAGAATACTATCTCCCTGAGGCAACGGACTTCCGCCCTATCCTCGCCAAAATCCTGTCGCATCACCCCGACGTTCTTTTCGTGCCCGGATATAATTTCGATTCATCGCTCATCATCCAGCAGGCGGCCGGGATGGGATTCACGGGCTATTTCCTCGGAGGAGATGGCTGGGCGGACACGGAGACCTTTCGCGCACTAACGAAAGGCGAGAAGCGGAAGGGGAATCGCATCTTCGCCTCCACTCACTGGCATTCCACGATGCCGGGAATCGCCAATCAGCGATTTATCAGGGCGTTCGTGAAGCGATTCTCCACGCAGCCTGTCAGCGGGTCCGCATTGGGTTATGATACCGCCAATGTTCTGTATGACGCGATAAACGCTTCCCCGCAGATCAGCCGCGGCGCCATTCGCAATGCCCTCGAGAGGGTTTCGAATTTTCAGGGGGTCAGTGGAACGATAACCTTTTCGCATGATCATGAGCCGCAAAAAAAGATCATCATCGTGGAGTTGATCGACGGGAAATTCCAATTCCGCTCGACTGTGGACGCTGAAGCGCATGAATAGACTTCACGACGCGATCAATCGCCGCATTCTTGTCGCGATATCCTATGCGCTGACCCTCCTGCTTGTCAGTCTCATTCTCATCCAAGGCTTGCTCCAGCATCATCGCGTAGAGAACCTGAAGTCCGTTCTCTTGAACTTGGCGCAAAGCCAAGAACAGGCCTTGGCCGCGGAAATGTTCATGAATCAGACCTTCGCGATCTCAATGCGGGTCACCGAATTCCAGAAGCTCGATACGGCTACCCAGCATATCGATGCAACGCTGTACGATTTGAACGGACGAACGTACTATACGACTCGCCCGCCTTCACAGCAGCCTATAGCCAGTTTCCCGGCGGCGCTGCCGACTCGAGGCGACGTCTTCGATCTCAATTGGCGAAAGCAGTCGCTAACTGTGTGGCACCGGATCCTATTGAATGACCAGCCATATGGGGTCCTGTGCCTCGAGCTCAGGGATCACCAGCTCGGACCGCTCGCTGGCGGGACAGTCCTCATCGCAGTCATCGGGACCGTGCTCCTCGTCCTTGTGGTGGTCATTTTTCTGCTTAGGGATTTCGTGCAGAATGTCGTCGTGCACCGATTACAAACGATCAGCACTGCGGCGAGTCGTATCGAGACCTCCAAGGATTGCGCGGATCCCATCGTAGTTTCCGGCAACGATGAGATCACTACGCTGGCGTCGCAGTTCAACCAGATGTTGATCCGGCTGCACGACGCGCAACAACGGGAAATCGAGTATCAAAAGCTCTCCGCCATCGACAAGATCGCCGCCCAAGTCGCTCACGATATCCGATCGCCACTGGCGGCGCTGGATTCGGTCATGAGGGATCTTTCCCAGTTGCCCGAGGACAAGCGTTCCATCATTCGCAGCGCCGTCGGCCGGATCAGAGATATCGCGAATAATCTGATCGAGACGAACCGCGAGACGAAGGCGGCGATCGTTGGGGCGTCCGGAGAAGCGGCGGCATCGGTTCAGTCCGCTACTCCGACCATGGAGCTGATTTCGAGCCATATCGAGCCGCTGATCACCGAGAAGAGGCTGCAGTTCCGATCGAAAATCGGGATCGAGATCGAAAGCCGTCTTGACGCGGCCTCGTATGGCCTCTTCGCGGATATTCAGGCGGTGGAGTTCAAGCGCATTCTGTCCAATCTCGTGGATAACGCCGTGGAGGCCTTGAAAGACAAAGGGTGGGTGAGAGTCCGCCTGGCCTTGACCGGGCAGCACGTTGTCATCTCGGTCGAAGACAATGGGCGGGGAATCCCTCCTGAGATCCTGGCGCGGCTTGGACATCGAGGCGAGACCCATGGGAAAGCCGGGGGATCGGGCTTGGGTCTATATCATGCGAAAACGTGCGTCGAGGCCTGGGGTGGAAGCTTGGCGATCGAATCCAGCCCGAGCGGCACTACTGTGCGAATCGAGCTGCCGCGCGGAGTGCCTCCGCGCTGGTTCGTCTCCCGTTTGAAGCTTGAACCTGCGGGCAAAGTCGTCATCTTCGATGATGACACCAGCATCCATCAGGTCTGGAAGGGCCGGCTCGATTCGCTGCGAGTCGAGGAGCGCGGCGTCGAGACATTCCATTTCTCGACGCCCGAAGAACTGAGAAGATGGGTTTTGGAGTCCCCGGACAACCGGAAGGCCCTCTTCCTGATGGACTACGAAATCCTTGGCCATGAGCAGAATGGCCTTTCGCTTGCAAAGGAGCTCGGGCTTGGGTCGCGGGTCATTCTCGTGACCAGTCGCTTCGAAGAAAAGCCGATATTGGATCAATGTCTCAGATTGGGCGCCCGAATGATCCCAAAAGGCCTGGCAGGATTCGTTCCGGTCGACTTCCAGGGGCCCCTCAAGCGTCCTGCGGCCATCCTGATCGATGACGACCAGGTCATACGCCGTCTGTGGGGCCTGGCGGCCCAAGCAGAGGGGAGGGAATTGGTGAGCTTCTCGTCCCCGGCCGAGTTCCTTGACGTCGCTGATGATTTCGACAAAGCCACGACCATCTACGTCGACTCCAAGCTCGGTATAAAGATGAAAGGCGAGGAGTTCGCCAAGGATCTTCATGCGCGGGGCTTTGAGAGCCTGCTGTTGACGACCGGCCTAGAGAAGGACAGCTTTCCGCCCATGCCTTGGATCAAGGAGATCGTGGGCAAGGAAGCTCCATGGGAAGCCTCCGCGGCTTGATTGACGTCGCGCGGCCTTTCCGCCCGGGAATGATCTCTTATCAACCGATAAGATAGCGCGCCCTCAGTAGCGTTCCGGCGGCGATAAGTCAGGATTCATCCGGCACAGAAATTGCTCCCCGAATGACGACGACCGTGTAGCTCCGCGGATGTGGCGCGGAGGTATCCACGATCCCGCCTTAACGGGATGCGACCACGGGAAACGAGCAAGCTCGCTTCCCGTTTTTGTTTGCCTGGCGGAGAGAGGGTCCGTTTCGGTTTCCTGGATCCCAAGATTCTTTAGCAGAACGCTTTTCTCAAGCAGAATCACTGATGCGCAGTAGGCAGAGGCGCGAGTTGGCGATAACGTGGCTCGGCAATGTTCAGCGTGATCGTTGCCGATAGTCCTGCTCGGCAGTAGCACTGATGGGCGTAGAACAATTTCACGAGCAAGGGCGATATCAGTCAGTTCGACTGGACAGCCAGATATGCTCGCGGCGGTGGAAGCTTCTATTAGGCTTTTCCCATCACAAAGATGTTGGAGTAATTCTAGGAGAGGTCTTGCCTGTGCATGCAGACTCAAACGGACAAGCTGAACCTTGGCCTCTTTAGATATTTCTTTTGAAGTTCCGGCAGTCCTCTTATTCCACTGCATCGGAGTGGGGCCCAAGGCTGTTGGGAACATCCAACCGAAAGTAATCGCTCGCTGAATCTTTCCAGCGCGTGTTACTTCGGCGATCCAGATGTAGAGCGCGAAGATATCGGTTCCACTAAGGCGCGGAAAGCGCTTGTCAGTGGATAATTTCGCGAGTTCCATTTCCGTTCGATACTTGTCGAGATTTTTGTCGAGATCTTGCCAAAACCTGCCTGTTCGCAGCAATTTCCGACAAAATGGGATTTGCTGAAAGTGCTTCTACGGGCGGGATTTCTCCACTTTAGAGGACAATTCGGGAGTGGCACGACTGACTTTTCAGACCGGTGCTCTACCACTGAGCTACCTCGCCGGAATGCAGAGGATATCAATTTTGCGACGGCGGGTCTATTCCCCGGCAGCGGGTCCCGCATTGCGGATTGCCGGTTTTCCCATTACAATTCGGGGACATGCGCGCCAGCCGTCTTCTCCTCGCCGCCGCGGCGCTGGCCGCGGCGGCGGCGGCCTTCGCCGTCTACGCCAACGGCCTGCGCAACGGCTTTGTCTGGGACGACCACATCTATATCGAGGACAACGTCTTCGTCCGCGACCCGGCCAATTACCGCAAGCTGCTCTCGCGCGGGTTCTGGATCAAGACCGACGAGCCCATCGAGGACGCGGCGCGGCCCATGTTCGTCGCCTCGCTGCTGGCCGACCGGGCGCTATGGGGTGCGAACCCGCGCGGCTACCACCTGACCAATATCCTGCTGCACTGCGCCGTCACCGTGCTGGTCTTCCTGGTCTCGCTCATCGTCCTCCCCGCGCCCGCCGCGGCGGCGGCGGCGCTCCTATTCGCCGTGCATCCGGCCAACTCGGAAGCCGTCGATCTGGTGTCCTTCCGCATGGACCTGCTGGCGGCGCTGTTTTTGCTGGCGGCCGTCGGCCTGCATTGGAAGTGGCGCCGGGCGCGCAGGCTCGCTTGGAGCGCGGCCGGCATCGCCGGCTGCGCGGTGCTCTACGCCCTTGGACTGCTTTCCAAGGAGATGGCGGCCACGTTCCCGGCCCTGGCGCTCGCCGTCGAGTGGACGGCCTGGCCGCGCGGCGAGAGCCGCCGGTGGCGCCGGCTCTGCGCCGGGGTCGCCGTTTATGCGTGCGTGGCGGGGGGCTACCTGCTTTTTCGCGCGCCGCGCTCGGGCTACGGCCTCTCGCGCCCCGCCGCCGTCTCCCCGGCTCCCGCTCCCGCCAAGCCCGCGGTTCCAAAGGCCTTCGCGCCGCCTCCGGCCGGCGTGCCCGCTCTTCCGCCGCCTCCGCCCGCGCGAGCGCAGGGGTTGGCCAGCTTCCCGCCGTCGCGTCCGCAGTGGCAGCGGATGTATGACAGCCGCTTGGTCGACGCCTGGACGATGTCGGGCGTCCTCGGCCAGGAGCTGGAGGTGCTGGCCTTCGGCGGGCCGCTGCGCGCCGACCGGGCTCCGATACTCCTGACGTCGGCGCGATCGCCGCGGGTCTGGGGAGTCTGGCTCATCCTTCTTCTGGCGGCGGCGCTGGCGGCGTGGGCTTGGCGCTCGGCAGAGCGCCTGCCGGCGCTGGCGCTGGCGTGGGTCCTCATCGGCTGGATTCCCGTGTCGAACGTGATCCCGATCTACAATCCGATCGCCGAACGCTACCTGTATTTATTGTCCGTGGGCGCGGCATGGGCGGCCGCCTGGGCGCTGAATAAAGCCGCAGCGAAGCTGGCGCGGGGACGCCGGCCGCAGGCGCTGGCGGCTTTGGCCCTGGCGGCCGTCCTGGCCCTGCCCCTGGGTCTCAAGACCTTCGCCCGCAACCGGGATTGGAAGAGCGACCAGACGCTGTTCGCCAAGGAAGCCTCGGAAGGCGCCCGCAACGCGCGTGTCTATTACAATCTGGGAGTGGCGGCCCGGAGTTCGGGCGACGATCGGAGGGCCGAGGCGCGTTTCCGGCAGGCTCTCGCGCTCAACCCTCGCTCCGTGGAGACGCTGACCGACCTGGCCTCTCTTTTATGCGCGCGGTCGCGCTGCGCGGAGGGCGAGGCCCTCCTGCGCCGCGCCGTGGCGCAGAACCCGACGAATTTCGTGCCCTATCTGGCGCTGGCGCAGGCGCTGTCGCAGAGAGGGCGGCCGGCCGACGCCCTGCCGTGGTATCTCAAGGCTTACGAGGCGTCGAGCCATGGCGATCGTGCCTCGGCGATCGGCTTGGCCCAGGCGAGCCTGGCGACCGGGCGGGGGCAGGAAGAGGCTTTGGCGGCGCTGCGCGGACTGGAGGCTCGAGATCCGAAGGACCGGGAGGCGAGCGAGCTTTTTGCGTTGATCTCGTGGCTCATGGGCCGCAGGGACGCCGCCGCGTCCGCGGCGGCCGGCACGCCCGGGCAAGCGGCGGGCGGGCAGGCCTACGCCGCGCTCGGGGCGCTCTTGGAGAGCCGGGGGCTGGCGTCCGAGGCCTGGAAGGCTTATGCCGAAGCCGCGCGGCGCGATCCCGGCTGCGCCCAGGCCCAAGCGGGCATGGGGCGCCTCCTTCTCGGCGCCGGGCGTTATGAGCAAGCCGCGCCCTTTTTCGCGAGGGCCGAGCGGCTCGATGCCTCCGACCCTTACGCCTCGATGAATCTGGGCGTCTGCGAGCAGCACCTCGGGCGCGTGGCGGACGCCGAGGCCGCGATGGGGCGGGCGCTATCGCGCGGCGGCAGCGGAGCGTCGTTCTATTTCAACATGGGCTCGGCCTACGCCGACGATCCCGCCAAGCTGCCGCAAGCCGAGGACGCCTTTCGCCAGGCGCTGGCCGCTTTTCCCGATTACGCCGACGCCTGGTACGATCTCGGCGTCGTCGCGCTCAAGCGCGGGCGCAAGGACGACGCGCTCGAGGATTTCCAGACGGCCGCTCAAAAGGACCCGTCGAACCTGCCCGCGCTCAACAACGCCGCCGCGCTGCTGCTGGATAAGGGCGATAAGGAGGGTGCCGGCCGGCTCTTGAGGCGGGCCTTGGCCGTGCGGCCGGACAGCCCCAGCGTGCTCAACAATCTCGGGGAGCTGCTCCTGAGCGAAGGGCGCTTTTCGCAGGCCGCGCAGCGCTTCGCGGCGGCGGTGGCCGACGGCCGCAGGCTTGGGGACGACCCTCCCTCGCTGGCTCGCTACGCCGCGAACCTGGCGAAGGCGCGCTCCCTGGCCGCCCGCAAATAGCCCCCGCTTCCGGCGGCCGGAAGCGGGGGCTTGGACGGCTCGGCCGGCTCACTGGATATCGACCTTCCGGGGCTTGGCCTGCTCCGTCTTGGGGAGACGGATTTCCAGGACGCCGTCGCAAAACGACGCCTTGACCTGGTCCGACTTCACGTTGGCCGGCAGCGTGAAGGCGCGGTAGAAAGACCCGCACAGATGCTCCCGGCGCAGCCAGGAGCCCTCCTTGTGCTCGCCGTATTCCTTGCACGTGCCGCTGAGCGAGAGGACGTTGTCGTTGACCTCGATGGAGACGTCCTCTTTCTTGATGCCGGGAAGAGCGGCGTAGACGACGAGTTCGGACGGCGTGTCCTGGATGTCGACGGCCGGCGCCCAGGATTCGGCGCCCGACGGCGCCTGGAACAGCTGGCCGGCCATCAGCGGCCGGCCGCTGAAAAAGTCGTCGAACATGCCGCTGATCGTGTCGCGCAGGCTGATCAGGTCCCGAAAGGGATCGGTCTCCGCGCGCCCGAGGGCACGGCGCGTCTCGGGCTTCCTTGCGATTTCTTTTGTCATGGTCCACCTCCAAGGCGGATTGTAGCCCTCGGCGATGTCGGGGCGGTGACGCCGGCGAAACGTGTTTTGGACGGCGGCGTCATGCGCCGATGACCGCGCCGCCCTGGCGGCGGGCCCCCGGCGATCGGTATACTTCGGCTGAGGCCATGAAACTCCTGACTCCGAGCGAGCGTCTTCGCGTCCTGACGGGCACCCAACTGCTGCGCCGGCGACCCGATTGGCAGGCCGGCTTCTGGGCGGGACTATTGTCGGGCGCCCTGATGGCCGTCTGCGTCTTGGCGGCCGATTTCGGGCTCGGCCTGGGCGTGTGGCGGCCCATCCGCCTGGCCGCCTCCATCATCCTCGGAGGCGGCGTGATGGCCACGCCGGGAACGCCGGACCTCGCCATCCTGATCGTGGCGCTGGCCGTGCACTTCGGCCTCTCGGGCTTCTATGCGCTGGTCGTGGCCGACGCCACCGTCTTCGTGCGCCGGCGCGCGGCGGTGCTCATGGGGGCGGCGATGGGAGCGGCGCTGTGCGCGCTCAACCTCTACGTCTTCACGGCCGTTTTCCCGTGGTTCTCCCTGTCGCGAGGCGTGGGCGCCTTCTTCGCCCACGTCGGCTTCGGGGCCTGCACCGCCTGGCTCTATAAAAGGATGGAGAGTCCGATCGTGCGCAAGCTGGGGCCGCGCGGTCCGGCGCTCAGGGCTTCGCCGCGCGCGCCATGACGACCTCGAAGGGGATGGCGACGCCGCCGTCGGCGGCGTAGCGGCGGGCCTGGGTCAGGACCTCGTCGCGGACCTGCCGTTGAGCGGCCTCGGGCAGCGAACGCAGGACGGCGCCCGTCCGTCCGGCGCCGGCCGTCATCAGATCCCAGTAGGCTTGCGGGGAGTCGAATTTGAACGTGCCTTCCAGGCGGCGCGACGCCTCGACGACCAGGCCCGCCGAGGCCAGGGCGGCTTCCAGCATGCCGGGCTTGGCGAAGGCGTAGAGGGTGGGGGCGCCCTCCTCCTTGAGCTGCGGCGCGTGGCGCAGGAGGACTCCCATGACCAGGCTCGTGAACACCATCTTCTCGCGCAGGCCTTGGACCAGGCACGCGACTCGGCCTCCGCCGCGCACGACGCGCGCCATCTGCCGCAGGGCCTCCGTGGGCCGGGCGAAAAGCATCAAGCCGAGCTGGCAGACGACGGCGTCGAACGACGCGTCCGGCATATCCAGCTCCTCGGCGCTCGCGGCGCGCCATTCGATCGGCGCCGGGGCCGCGGCCGCGCGCCGGCGCGCCGCTTCGAGCATGGCCGGCGACAGGTCCACTCCCACGACGCGCCCGGCGGGCCCCACCGCTCGGGCTGCGGCCAGCGTGGCGGCGCCCGGGCCGCATGCCACGTCGAGCACTCGCTCGCCGGGCGCAAGGCGGCAGAACTCGGCGAAGGCGTCGGTGATCGGGGAAAACAGCGAGGCGCTGAGCTGCTCGTAGGCCGGCGCGGCCTCGTTCCAGCGGCGCCGGGCCTCCTCGGTGAAAAGTCCGGGGTCGAAGGCCATGGTTGGATTGTAGCAAGATGCGGGTTGGCTCTTGAGATGGAGGCTCCATTTTTGATTTAGTGAGGCTATGAACCTGATCCCTCAAGTCATCGAGCGCGCCACCCAAGGCTCCGTCGTCGGCTACGACATCTACTCGCGGCTCCTCAAGGACCGCATCATCTTCGTCGGCGGCTACGAGGGGGAATTCACCACCGATTCGGCCAACGTCCTCATCGCGCAGCTGCTCTATCTCGACGCCGAGGACAACACCAAGGACATCAACCTCTACATCAACTCCCCCGGCGGCATGGTCACGGCGGGCCTGGCCGTCTACGACACGATGCAGTACATCAAGTCTCCCATCACCACGATCTGCATGGGCATGGCCATGTCCTTCGGCGCCGTGATCCTGGCCGCGGGCACCAAGGGGCGCCGCTATGCCCTGCCCCAGTCGCGCGTCATGATCCACCAGCCGCTGGTCGGCGGCATCTCCGGCCAGGCCACCGACATCATCGTCGAGGCCAAGGAGATGGCCTACACGCGCAAGACCCTCGAGGAGATCATGGCCCGGCACACCGGCCAGACGATGGAGAAGATCTCAAGGGACATGGAGCGCAACTACTACATGTCCGCCGAGGAAGCCAAGAGCTACGGCATCATCGACGAGGTCATCGTCGGTACCAAGGCCGCCCAACTCAACGGGCTGGCGGCGGCCAAGAAGTAGCCCTTCCGGCATAATTAGCAGTCGCAGTCCCCACTTGACAGTTTTGGGGCGCTGCTATATAATCAATTTAGCAGTCTCATAGGCTAAGTGCTAATTTAGATCGCCATGCGCCAACTCAAGCCCGAGGTTGCCCAGAAGCGCAAAAAGAACCTGCTTCAGTGGGTGATCCATTATTTCATCAAGACCTCCAAGCCCGTCTCCTCCTCGGTCATCGCCGAGCAGGCCGGCCTGGATCTGTCGAGCGCGTCCATTCGCAACATACTCCAGGAGCTCGAGGACGAAGGCTATCTGCGCCAGCCGCACACGTCCTCGGGCCGGGAGCCGACGGACAAGGGCTACCGCTTTTACGTCGATTATCTCATCGACGTCCAGCGGCTGGCCTCGGAGGAAAAGGAGCTCATCGAGCGGCAGTACCAGAACCGCGTCGAGGAGCTCGACACCCTGCTTTCCGAGACCTCCAAGCTGTTGTCGCGGGTGTCCCACGGCGCCGGGCTGGTCCTGTCGCCGCAGACGCGCGCGCACGGCCTCAAGCGCCTGGAGCTCATCCACTTGGGCGGCCGAAGCGTGCTCGGCATCCTGGTCACGGAGGCCGGTTTCGTGCGCCACTGGCCGATCAAGCTCAGCTTCGTGCCGACGTCCAGGCAGATCAACACGCTCAATCGCTTCCTCAACGACAACGTCAGCGGCTGCACGATCCAGCAGGCCCAGACGGCGGTGATGTCCAAGCTCAAGCAGATGGAGCAGGAGTTCAAGGAGCTCAATACGCTGGCGCGGGAACTGCTCACCGAAGTGGGGCAGGTCGTGGCCCCCGAAACGCTCTATGTCGAGGGCGCGGACAACATCCTCTCCAACGCGGACGATTTCGAGGACCTCAAGACGGTGCAGTCGCTCATGAGGCTCATCGGCGACCGCAGCACGATCGCGGGGCTCCTCGAAAACGAGCTCAATTTCCAGCTCGATAAGGGCGCGGCCAAGGGCCTCAAGCCCCGGGTGCGCATCGGTCAGGAGAGCGGCATCCCGGAGCTTTCGGGACTCAGCCTCGTGACCAAGACCTACAAGCGCAACGACCGCGTCATCGGAGTCCTGGGCATCCTGGGAAGCAAGAGGATGGAATACGACAAGATGATGAGCCTGGTGGACTTCCTCGGAGAGGTCGTCTCCGAGAAGCTGCGCGATTGGGGCATCGAGGAGCAGGAATGACTTTGGAAGACAAGCCGAAGGACGGCGCCGCGCCGCAGTCCGCGCAGGCTCCGGAGGCCGAAAAGCCAGATTATCTCGACCAGCTGCTGCGCCTGAAGGCCGAGTTCGAGAACTACCGCAAGCGGGTGGACCGCGAGAAGCCGGAATACATCCGACTGGGGAAGGCCCAGCTGCTGCTTAAGCTCTTGCCGATCTACGATACGCTGAAGCTCGCCCACGAGCACCTGAGAGGCGGCGCGGGAGAATCGGCCAAGGGGATGGAAGCGATCTTCAAGGAGTTCGAGAAGGTCTTTCGCGAGGAAGGCGTTCGGATCATGGAGCCGCTGGGCAAGCCGTTCGACGCGCTGCAGCACGAGGTTCTGGGGACGGTCGAGAAGGACGGCGCGGAGGACGGGACGGTCGTCGAAGTGTTGCAGCCTGGATTTACGCTCGACGACAAGGTCCTGCGCTCGGCCAAAGTCCGCATCGCCCGCAAGACGGCAAGAAGTTGACGGGAACGTTGGTGTCAGGCCTTGAATTGTTTGACTTGTTTGCACGCAAACAAGTCAAACAATTCAAGGCCTGACAC
>DAIDHI010000028.1 GCA_027452025.1 Elusimicrobiota bacterium
AGGGACGGGTCGTGCAGGAGGGCGATTCCGGTCTTGGGGCAGTAGACGGCCGAGGGTTCGGTCAGGGTGGTCATGCCCGAGGCGCCGCAACGAATCTTCCATGGTCTTTTTCGCCCCGCGCCTGACATTGTCTGACTACTAACGACTTGCGTGGTCTAGAAAGTCTGTGTCAGTCAGGCTACCCTTCCTTGAATGGACAGGGAACCTAGGCGCGGGGAGGACACCGTGCGCCGCATCTGGCGCGCCGTCGCCGACGGCGGCCGGAAATCGCTGACGCCGCGGGACGTGGAGGCGACGAGCCGCCAGGTCTTCGCGGCGGCCGCGCGCGACGGCCTGCGCCCGGCCGAGGCGGCGGTCGCGCTGCTCTCGGCCGTGGACGAGTGCGCCAAGCGCTGCGGCGCGCAGACCGGGCCCGCGCTCAAGGCGGCCTTGCGGGCCATCTGCGCCGAGCGCGACCGCCTGGATCCCCAAGCCTTCAACGAGCTGCGCTCGCAGGTGGCGCGGCAATTTCCCGGCGCCGGCGAGCTGCTAGGCGAGCTGCTGGGAGAAAGCGCGGGAAAGCGCGCTTAGGAAGGCCTGGGCGCTTTCCGGGCGCAGCGCGGGGTTGGGAGACAGCGCCTCGGCCAGGACGTCGTCGGCCGCGTGGGGGACCTGCGGGTTGGCTTTCGACAGCGGGGCAAACGCCATGGCGGCCTTTTGGGCGAAAAGCCCGCCCTCGAAAGGCCGCCGCCCGGCCAGCATCTCGTAGACGCAAACTCCGAGCGCGTAGACGTCGCTGCGGGCGTCGCACTGGCCCATCTCCTGCTCCGGCGCCATGTAGGCGGGCGTTCCGGCCGCCTCCGCGCGCGACAAAGTCGACAAGGTCTCCTGCACGCGCCGGGCGATGCCGAAGTCCATCACCTTGGCGCAGCCCTCCGACAGGATGACGTTGGCGGGCTTGAGGTCCTGGTGGACGACGCCGGCCGCGTGAGCGCAGTCCAGCGCCTTGCCGATCTGTCCGGCCACGGCCAGCGCTTCCTTCGGGCTCAGGCGTCCGCGCTCGGTAATCACCGCGTCCAGGGTGCGGCCGTCGAGATATTCGAAGACGAGCAGGAGGCTCTCGCCGTCGTCGACGAGGGAGTAGATCTCGATGATGTGGGGGTGCTTGAGGGCGGCTACCGTGCGCGCTTCCTTTACGAACCGCCGGCGCTCGCGGGGGTTGGCGGCGATCTCCGCCCGCAGCTGCTTGAGGGCCACCTTCCTTTGCAAGTGCGTGTCGAAGCCCTCGAAGACGACTCCCATGCCGCCCTGCCCCAGCTGGCGCACGATCTGGAAGTGCTGCACCCGCCCGCCCGGCACCAGCCGGTCGACGCGGCGCATGGGCGCGCGCGTCGTCGTTCGAGGAGCCTTGCGGCCGGAAAAGAGGGGAACGGCGAGCAAGAGCAGGGCCAAGCCCGCGGCGGCCAGATACAGCGCCGTGGTCCTGGCATGCCAGGGTTCGGCGCCGGAGTAGTCGCCCAGCCGCAGCTTGTCGAGCGCGTCCTTGCCCGCCAGGCTCTCGGCCGGGGGCGACATCTGGCCGGCCAGGGCGGCGCGTCCGGCCGCCATGCCGGGAAAGTAGATGGGAGACGCCAGCAGGTCGCCGGTGTCGAGCTTTTGGAGGGCGGCCGTCTCGTATGGCGAGGGGGGGGGCGTCTTCCGGGCCGTTTGCGGCGTGGAAGGCTCGGTTGGGACGGCCTGAGGCCGTAAATTGGGCGCGGGGACCATTGCCTGTGCGGCTTGTTCGGCCGTTGGCTGGGGAGTTTCCTCCGACTTTTTCGTAGATACGTGCTCCTGGGAGTAGGGCGGAGGTTGCTGTGGTGATGGTGTTGCCTTTGGAGTAGCGTCCTGAGCGGTATCCAAATCGAAGTCGGTTCCACCCTTCCCTGCGCGTGCCATCACGGCCATGAAGAGCACGGCAACGAGGAAATAACACCGGCGCATGACCAGGAGTCTAGCCCCGGTGCCGGATACTGTCAAGGTCGGGCTACTCCAAAGTTCCCGGACTTTCTAGGAAGGCAGGCATCCCGAGCCAGTTACCCGCCAAGTTCCGATGTCGCTGAGCGCTTGAGCTCAAGCGCATCGCCGCAGGGGATGCGTAACCGCACTCCGCGCAGCGCATGGCAGCGACGTTAAAACCCCGGGAACCTGGAGTGGGCAGGCCCTAAGGCCTGCAGGCAAGCAGGTCTTTTTTTACGCGGCGCTTCCCCAATCGCCCCAGGAGGTGGCAGGCGTCCGTGGCTACCCTACAGCCATGATCAAGGACAGTGGCAAGAACCTGGGTTTCAAATTTCATGGCGTTTCCTTGTCCATCTACTGCTCGTTGATGCTCACTTCGCTCGTCGCCGGGAGGAGCCGAGTCCAGTTGGCGGCGATGGGCGGAGCCGCCGACAGGATTCAGAGCGGTGCCTTGGCCGCTATCGAGGCCGAGGGTACGGAGGAGACCATGAGCGCGAATGGCGCTCGCATGCTCGGGCTGGGAGGCCAGCCGTTTGCCGTCAAGCAACTTCATGTGCGTGCCGCCGGGGAGAAGCGCGGCGCCGACGCCTTTACGGTCAACGGCCGGGACTACCTTCTCTTTAGCCGTCTTTCCGGAGAAGACAATTGGTTTTTTCTCTATGAACGAGACTCCGAGGTGCTCCAGAAGAGCTTCCACGGCCGTGTCCACGCGGGGATCCAGGAGATCCCCGAGAGCCAAGCGTTGCCGCTGGCCGCTGCGGAAAGAGGTTTTTGGTTGCAGTGGCTTGCTTCGACTATCTCAAACAAAAAGCGCAGTTCATCGCGCACAGCGGGACGCAGTTGAGCTGAGGCAGATTGGCCGCGAAGCGGTGGCAGGAGTAGGAGGCCCGCTTGCGCGCCTAGCAACGCGATGCGCGCTCAATGGATCAGGATTCGGCCGCAAGTGTAGTCGCACCCAGGCGCGGCCCCGGTCGTCCACGAGGCACGTCCGGCCTTTTCGAACCACGATCGAGAGCGTCCGGCGACGCAGCCCGAGCCAACCGGAGTTGAGGATCAGTTCGCCGTTGCGCTCCCGCGCCCAGCCCGATTCGACGCGGTAGCGCCCGCTCTCGCCGCCCGAGGTCAGCGAATACCCGGCCCGGGGAGCCACGACCAACTCGCGAAAGCCGAGCGCGCTCTGCCGGTAGCGCCCGGCCCACGGATGGCCCGGAGGCAGGGCGTCCAGCGCCTCCTCTATGCGCTGCTGGCGAAGGAGGGTTCCTTGATAGTCCGCCACGACGTCGCCGGGAGAGGCGGCGGGCGCGGGGGCAGCCAAGCGAGCCGCCAGGCCGGCGTAAGACAGCGCCAGGCACAGCGGAAAGGCGGAAAGGACGGTCCAAACGCGGCGGGAAAGGGCGAATGGTCTCATGCCTTCCGGTGATCAATTTTGGTGCCAAACGGATAGGACTATTGCCGGGGCGGCGGCGGGACTTTCGGCCCTGCGAGGCCGGCGCCGCTACGGTTATCTTTGTAATCCCCTATGAACGCGCCGCAGCGGCTGGCCGTCCTGGTCGTCGACGACGACCGCCTGGCCCGCAAGGTCCTGGCCTCTCACCTGGAAGGCCACGAGGCCGATTTTTGCGAGGACGCCGCCTCGGCGCGGGCCAAACTCTCGGCCGGACGCTACGACGTCTGCTTCATCGACCTGGATCTCGGCGACGGCAAGACGGACCGCGGCCTGGAGCTGGTCGCCCTGGCCGCCTCCCGCGGCGCCTACCCCGTCGTCATGTCGGCCCACGACTCCGAGGCCGTGGTCGAGCAAGCCTACGCCCTGGGCTGCGCCGATTTCTACGCCAAGGGCGATCCGGGCCAAAGCGTGGCCGAGACCCTGGCGCGCTTTCGCCGCCGCCGGCCGCCGCCCGAGGAGCTCTTCAAGGCCTCCTTCGTGACCCAGGACCCGCAGACTCGCGCGGCCGTGCTGCAGGCGCTCAACGCGGCGGCCTCGGAGGTGCCGATCCTCATCCTCGGGCCCTCGGGCACGGGCAAGACGAGCCTCGCCCGCGTCGTGCACGAGCACTCCGGCCGGCCCGGCGCCTTCGTGGCGCTCAACTGCGCGGCCTTCGCCGAGGACCTCCTCGAAGCCGAGCTCTTCGGCTACCGCAAGGGGGCCTTCACGGGCGCCGGCGACGGGCGCAAGGGCAAGCTTTTGCTGGCCGACGGAGGGACGCTATTTCTCGACGAGATCGGCGCCATGGGCCAGGCCATGCAGGCCAAGCTCCTCAAGGCGATCGAGGAAAGGAGCTTCTATCCGCTGGGCTGCGACCGTCCCGAGACGTCCCGCTTTCGCCTCATCAGCGCCACGCTCGAAGACCCGGCGAAGCTGTCTCGCGAGGGCCGGCTGCGCTTCGACTTCTACCAGCGCGTCCAGGGCCTGACCGTGCGGCTCAAGCCCCTGCGCGAGCGGCCCGGCGACGTCCTGCCCCTCATCGAGGCTTTCTCGCGCGGCGGCCGCCGCCTGGCGTTTTCCGCCGAGGCCAAGGCGGCGCTTTTGTCCTACCCTTGGCCGGGCAACGCGCGGGAGGTGCGGCGCTTCGTCGAGCTTGCGGCGGCTTCCTGCCGGGGCCGCGTCGAAGCCGGCGACGCGGCGCGGATGCTCGGCTCTCCGGCCGCGGCGGGGCCCTTGGCCAAGCTCATCCACGACGTCGAGGCCAAGTGCTCGAGCCTGCGCCAGGCGGCGGCCCTTTTGCCCTCGTCCTCGCCGGACGAGGCGGCGCAACTGCTGCGCCTGATGCGCGAGCAGGCGCAAAGCCTGGCGCGCGCGCTCGAGGCCTTCTCGCCGGAGGCTCGGCCGTGAGCGCCGGCCTGCGCGTGTCGGCCCGCTCGCATGTCGGCGGCATGAAGCTCGCGCGGCTGCTCGAGGCCTCGGAGCGCGAGCTGGCGCGGCGCCTGCGGGAGCTTGAGCGCGGCGAGCTTTTTCGCCTCGCGCTTGGCTGCGGCGCGCTGCGCGCCTCGGAGGAGCGGGCGAGGTTTGCCCGCAGGCGCTTTCGGGGCTTGCGGCTGCGCGGCGCGGCGGGCGGCCTCTCGGAGCTGCTGGACGGACGAGGCGAGTCGGCCCGGCTCGTCGCCGCCGTCGGCGAAAGGCGCTTTCGCGAGCATTTCCTGGGCGAGCGCCGGGCGCCGGCCGAGGAGACGGCGCGGGCCTGCGGGATTTCCGTCGCGCAGGTCGCCGCGCTGAGGGAGCTCGTGGACCGGCTCTTTATCCGCGGCGAGCTGGAAGCGCCCGCGCCGCCGGCCGAGCCCAAGGCCTACAGCGCCGTGGCCGGCGTGGCGATCGAGGGGGGCCGGCCGGCCCTGAGCTTCTTTCACCGAGACCTTTGGAAGCGCCGCTGGCGCGTCGACGAGGAGGGCAAGCGGCGGCTGCTGGCGTCTTTGCCGGCGCCGCGGGCGCGCCGTCTGGAGGCGCTGCTGCGCGAGTTGGAGGTCATCGAGCGGCGCAAGTCGACGCTTTTGCGCGCCCTCGAGCTGGCGCTGGAGGAGCAGGCCGGCTACCTCGCCTCGGGCGACTTGCTCGAGCGCCGCGCGCTGACGCAGCGCGCCGCCGCCGACCGCCTGGACGTGTCCCCGGACAGTCTCAACCGGCTGATCTCCAACAAGTCCGTCCAGCTGCCCTGGGGCCTGGAGGCGCCGCTGTCGGCGCTGTTTCCTTCGCGCAAGGCCGCGCTGCTGGCGCGCTTCGAAAGCCTGGCCCGGTCTCGTCCCGGGCTTTGCGACGAGCAGTTGCGCGCGGAGCTGGAGCGCTCCGGCGCGGCGCGCCTTTCGCGCCGCTCGATCGCGCAGTACCGCCGCGACCTGGGATTGGGCGCGCGGGGCCGCCGAGGCGTCGGCGCGCAGGCGCCATGAGGCGCGAGAAGCTCAACGTGCCGGCGCTCTGCGCTGCCCTGGGGATCGTCTACGAGCCAACGCCGCGGCAGGCGGCCGTCTACGCGGCGCGGCTTGGCCCGGACGTCGGCTACGGCTTGTTCGCCGACGCTGCGCTTGCGCCCGGAGACGTGATCGGCGAATACGCAGGGGAGCTTTCGTCGGACTGGAAGCCTCTCTGCGAGGGCGGACGCTTCAATCCCTATTTGCTGCGCTATCCTCGCGGCTGCTCCCTCGCGATCGACGCCGAGAAGCGGGGCAACGAGCAGCGCTTCGTCAATCACTCCTCGCGGCCCAACGCCGGCCGGCGCTACGCGCTGCGGGCGGGCGTGCTGCGCGTGCTCTTCGTCGCCGAGCGCCCCATCGCCCGCGACGAGCAGATCCTGCTCGACTACGGGGCGGACTACTGGCGCGGCCGGCAGCCGGCGGCGCTTCGGCCGTGAAGCCGGCGCCGGGAACCTTCCTGCGGCTGCTCGCGCTCTTTTCGGCCGCCCTTCTGCTCGGCGACGCGCTCCTGTTCCAGGCGGCGGCGTCGCACGCCCGCGCCGACTACGCGCGGCGCTACCGCGACTTGTCCGGCCAGGCGGCCGCGGCCCTCTCCCAGGTGGACCGGCTGACCGACGACGTCATGACCGACGCGCTCTACGCCCTGCGCGAGCGCGACCGCGCCTCCGGACTGCCCTCCGACGAGGATCTCCGGCGGCTCAAGGACCGGCTGGGCCTCGACAGCCTGGCCGTCACCGACCGCGGCGGCCGGTTCATCCGCTCGAGCTGGGGACGCCGGCCGAGGCTGGCGCCGCTGTTCTCATACTGCGCGGGCTATCGCGATCTCTTGAGCGGGCGCGCCGCCGTCGAGACCACCCCGATTTTGACCAGCGGGCGGGCCAGGCTGCCGTACAAATACGTCATGATCGCCGACGCCGGCCGGCGCGGCGTCCTGGAGGCGGACATGCCGCTGCGCTCCGTCGGCGAGGCCGTCGAGCGCGCCGTCGGCCCGGACGCGAACGTGCGCGCGCTTGGGCTGTTTTCGCCGAGCGGAGCTTTGCTTGGCTGGCTGCGGCGCGGCCCGGAGCCGGCCGTCTCGGCGCAGGGCGCGGTCTTCACCGCGAAAGTCGAGACTCCGGCCGCGGATTGCTGCGAGTGCCGGCTCAAGGGGCTGACGGGGCCGGACGGGCGCTATTATTACGTCTTGAGGATGGAGGTCTCGGCGGCGCCGCTGGCGCGCCGCCTGGCCGGACTGCGCCGGGCGGCGGCGCGCGCCGCGCTGGGGGCGCTGCTTTTGGCCGGCTTGGCCGCCTTTCTCCTGGCCCGCCGGCTGGCGCTGGCCGACGCCGCCGACCAACTCGCCCACGACCTGCGTTCTCCGTTGGCGGCGCTGGACTCGGCGCTGGGAACGGGCCGCGGCCTGCCCGAGCCGCAGCGCGCCGGCGCCGAGAGCGCCGTCCGGCGCTTGCGCGCCATCGCCGAGGAGGCGCTGCTCAGGCGAAGCGGCGCTCCGGCCGCGTCGGGCGCGCAGGTCTGCGGCCTGGCCGCGCTCGTCGAGCCGCTGGTGGCGGAGAAGCGCCTGCGCTTTGGCGCGCGGCCCGGCCTGCGCATCGAAGCCGATCTGCGTCCGGACGTCTTTGCCCGAGTCGAGCCGGCGCCGTTTTTGCGCGCGCTGTCGAACCTGATCGACAACGGCGTCGAGGCGCTGGAGGGGGCCGGGCGCGTCGAGATCGCGCTCGAGCGGCGGGGCGGGCAAGTCGAGGCGCGCGTCGTCGACGACGGTCGGGGCATCCCGGCCGGGCTGCTGGGGCGGCTGGGCCGGCGCGGCGCCACCTTCGGCAAGCCCGGAGGGCGCGGCCTGGGCCTTTCCCACGCCCGTGCCTGCGCGCGGGCCTGGGGCGGCTCGCTGGCTTTGAAGCGCCGGCCCGGCGGGGGAACGCAGGCCGCCCTGCTGCTTCCCGCGGCCGCGCCCGACGCGGCGCTCGTCGACGACGACGCGCTCGTGCGCTCGGTGTGGCGCCAGGCGGCCCGCCGGGCGGGCAAGACGCTGGCCGCCTTCGGCAGCCCCGAGGAACTACTCGCCGCGGCGGCGGGCCTCGACAAGTCGGCGCCGGTCTACGTCGACGCGGAGCTTGGCGGCGGCGCGCGAGGCACGGAGCTGGCCGCTCGGCTGCGCGGCGAGGGCTTTTCGCGCGTCTATCTGGCCACGGGCCACGCCCCGGCGCTGTTGCCTGCGATGCCGTGGCTTTGCGGCATCGTCGGCAAGGAAGCGCCCTGGGCGCGGCCGCCGGGCGGAATGTTAGAATCGCCGGGATGAGGACCTGCGTTCTGGTCAGCGGCGGCGTCGACAGCTCCGTGCTCGCCGCCGACCTGCTCGCCCGCGGCGTCGAGGTCCACCCGCTTTACGTGCGCTGCGGCTTCCACTGGGAGCGGGCCGAGCTGCATTGGCTCAAGCGGCTGCTCGCGCGGCTGGCGCGGCCGGCGCTGAGGCCCTTGGCCGTGATGGACGCGCCTATGGCGGGGCTGCTCGCGGGGCACTGGGGCTTCTCCGGCAAGGGCGTGCCCGGGCGGCGCAGCGCCGACGAGCGCGTTTATCTTCCGGGGCGAAACCTCATACTGTTTTCCCAAGCCGGCGTCTATTGCGGGCTCAAGAAGCTGCCCGCGCTGGCCACGGCCGTGCTCAAGGCCAATCCGTTCCCGGACGCGACGCCGCGCTTTCGCGCCCTGATGGGCCGGGCCGTCAGCCGCGCCGTCGGCCGCGAGATCCGCATCCTCGCGCCCTACGCGCGCCTGACCAAGAAGCAGGTCCTCTCCCGCGCGCCCGGCTTTCCGCTCGAGCTGACGTTTTCCTGCCTGAAACCCCGCGGGCTTTCGCACTGCGGGGCCTGCAACAAGTGCGCCGAGCGCGAGCGCGCGCTGGCGGCCGCCTAGCGCGGGGCGGCGTGGAAGCGGGCCCAGATCATCCCGGCCATCGTCAGCACGACGAGCAGGATGCTCAGGAGAACGACCCAGGCCGCCGTGCGAAACCAGGGCGGGGCCGAGGGCACCTTCTCGCCGTCTTGCCCCGGCAAAAGCTCCAGGGGCAGCCGTTCCAGGGCCTCCTTGGGAAGCTCCTCCAAGCTGATGGACTTGCGCTCGGGCCGCGCTTGGGGAGCGGCGGTTTTCTTCTTCCGGAAGGGCTCCTTGCAGAAGTCGCACCAAGACGCGCCGTCCGGGGAATCGAACCCGCAGGCTGGACACTTCACGGCCATTGACTTATCATAGCGGGTGCCGCCATGCCCCGCAAGAGCGAAGAGCTCGTCGACGCCCTGTCCTTCGTGCCCGACGCCGTCCTGGACGTGCGCTACGCCACGGCCAAAAACCCCGCCGGCCGGCCGCTTTACCCCTTCGCCGCGGTGTTCTTGAAGGAGGGGACCGCGCGCAAGCTCGCGGCGGCGGCCGGGGCCCTGCGCGCGCGCGGCCTGCGCCTGGTCCTCTTCGACGGCTATCGGCCCCTCTCGGTCCAGCGCGCGCTATGGCAGGCCCTGCCCGACCCGCGCTTCGTGGCCGATCCGGCCCGGGGCTCCAACCACAACCGCGGCTGCGCGGTCGACGCCGGTTTGTGCGGCGCCGTCGGCCGCCCCGTCGAGCTGCCCTCGGACTTCGACGACTTCTCGCGGGGCGCCGAGCCCTGGCCGCACGCCTCGCCGGCCGCGCGGCAGAACGTGTCGGTCTTGCGCGGCGCGATGCGCGCCGCCGGCTTTTCGCCCATCGCCTCCGAATGGTGGCACTTCGTCGACCGCGACGGCGCGGCGGCGCCCGCGCTGGACCGGCCCTTCGAGTCCCTCCGTCCCTAAAATATTTACGGCGCCGTCTTAGGGGCGCCACGGCGTCTCTGCCATACTAGCCGTCGTGATCACGGGCTATGACGAGACGCGCAGAGGCCTCTGCGTCCATTCCGGGCGCGCGCCGAACCGTTTCGTCGGCTACGGCAGGTTCCTCAGGGGCTGGGACAAGACCGATCGCTGGACCCTTCTGGTCGGGCCGGCGTCGAGGAGCGGTTATGGCCAATAGAGGACCGGTATGGGCGGCGGCCGCCTTGCTGACGGCCTTGGCGTGCGGCTGCGCGCACGTGCCCTTCGGCTATCACGATCCGCTGACCGCCGACGAGCACATGAAGCTGGGAGCGTCCTACGAGGACAAGGGACTGAGATCGGCGGCGGCCAAGGAATACGGCGCGGCGCTGCGCAAGGAGAAGAACTACGTCCCCGCCCTCATCGCGCTCGGCAACCTGGACTTCGAGCAGGGCGACTTGGTCGAGGCGGAGATCTATTACCGCAAGGCGCTCGCCAAGGACCCGGATCATCCCAGCGCCAACAACAACCTGGCCGTCGTCTACCTCACGCGGGGAAGCCGGCTCGACAGCGCCGAGCAGCTGGCCCGGAGGGCGCTCAAGCGAGCCGGCCCGCTGCGGCCCTACGTGCTGGACACGCTGGCCCACGTCTACATGAGGGAAGGCAAATACCCTCAAGCCAAGGACGCGCTCGACGAGGCGGAGGCTCAGGCGCCGGTCGACAACCTCTTCTTGCGCCAGCGCCTGCTGCAGTCGCGCCGCAACCTGGACGCGTTCACGGCCGTGGGCAGCGCCAAGACGCAATGACGGCCGGCGTGCTCCTGGCGTGGCTTGCGGCGGCGGCGCCCGGCGCGGCGTTTGCGCGGGCGGACCTGAGGGCGTACACTAGCGAATCGGAAGTCGATTCCGCGATGCGCCGGCTCCATGAAGAGCGCGACGAGGCCCAAGAGGCGGTCGAAGAGGCGTATGGCGCCCGCCGCAAGGCCATGACGCAGAGCGACGACTGGCCCCTGGAGACGCGCCGTGAGCGCCGCGAGCGGCTCAACGCCCTCAAGGACGAATTTCGAGATCACGAGCGGCGGCTGCGGCTGGAATACGACGTCCAGCGCGAAGTCTTGCGCCGCCAGCGCGAGGATCTGCGATGACGCTTGGTGTCACCGGAACGCTAGGGAGGGATCAATGAATCACGTATACCAAGTCAGGCAAGAGCTCAAGCCCAAGGGGCTCAAAGGCATCAGCGACGACCAGATCAATCAGCACTGGTCGCTCTACGAGGGCTACGTCAAGAACGTCAACACGCTCAACGAGCGCCTCGCGGCGTTCGTCTCGAAATCCGAGTACGGCCCCGAGTACGCCGAGATGAAGCGGCGCCTGGGCTTCGAGTACGACGGCATGATCCTGCACGAGCACTATTTCAGCGCGCTCAAGCCGGGGCAGCCCGCGCTCACCGATTCATCCGAGCTCGTCAAGCAGATGAAGCGCTACTTCGGCGGGTTCGAGGCCTGGAAGAAGGAGTTCACGGCCATCGGCAAGATGCGGGGCGTGGGGTGGGCGATCCTGTACTACGACCCGCAGTACCGCGTGCTCAGCAACCACTGGATCACGCTCCACGACGACGGGCATCCTGCCGGTTTTGTCCCGCTGCTCGTCATGGACGTCTGGGAGCACGCCTTCATGGTCGACTGGGGCGTGACCGGCCGGCCCGACTACATCGAGGCGTTCTTCAAGAACGTCGACTGGCCGCACGTCGAAAAGCGCTTCCAGGAGGCCGCCAAGGCCGCGGTGGCGCTCGCTTAAGAAAACTGGCCCCAGGGCGCGCCATTGAGCTAGAATGCGGCTGGCCGCGCCGGCTCATGGCCGCCCTGGGCGCCGGTCCGCACCGACGGCGCGGCCCACGATGACCGTCAAGACCGTGCCGGCTGCCGCCTCGAACATGACGCTCGGCGAGATCGCCGCCCGGGCCGCCAACGCCCGGCAAGCGGCCGCCTCCTGGCGCCGCTACTCGCTCTCGGAGCGCGTCGAGTTGCTGCGCGCCGTCTGGCAGGAGTTGACCTCGCGCAAGAAGGAGCTCTGCGCCGTCGTGCACGCCGAGACGGGCAAGCCCCTGGCCGAGGTGGAGATGATGGAGCTGGCGACGGCCCATCTGATCGTTCGCTACTTCACCTCCAACGCCCACCGCATCCTGCAGGACCAGCCCGCCTGGCGCCCGTGGCCGCTGCTCAACAAGCGGGCCTACGTGCGCTATGTGCCGCGCGGCGTCGTGGGCCTCATCACGCCGTGGAACCTGCCTTTCTTGATTCCCTTCGGCGACGCCCTGGCGGCGATGCTCGCCGGCAACGCCGTGCTCGTCAAGCCCTCGGAGTGGACCAGCCGCACCGCGCAATGGGTCGAGGACGCCATCCGGGCCTGCGGACTGCTTCCGGAGGGCCTCTTCAGCGTCGTCGTCGGCGACGGGCAGGCCGGAGCGCAGGTGGTCGCCGAGTCCGACATGGTGCTCTTCACCGGCTCCTTCGCGACGGGCCGCGCCGTCGCCCAGTCGGCGGCCGCGCAGCTCAAGCCCTGCGTCCTCGAGCTCGGCGGCAAGCACCCGATGATCGTCTTCAAGGACGCCGAGCTCTCGCGGGCCGCCAAGGCCGCCGTCTGGGGCAGTTTCGCCAACTGCGGCCAGCTCTGCGTCGGCGTCGAGCGCGTTTACGTCGAAAGCGAGGTCCATGACCGCTTCGTCGAGCTCGTGCGCCGCGAGATGTCCGGCCTGCGCCAGGGGCTGGGAGGCCAGGACGTCGACCTCGGACGCCTGATCTTCCCGCCGCAGCTGGCCCGGATCAAGGAGCAGTTGGAGGACGCCGCGGCCAAGGGCGGCCGCGTCATCGGCGGCGAGGTGCTCGACGAGGCGAATCTGATGATGAGTCCCGCGCTGGTGCTGGGCGCCAGCCACGACATGAAGGTGATGACGGAGGAGACCTTCGGGCCGGTCATGCCGATCATGAAGGTCGACCGCGGCGAGGAGGCGATCCGGCTGTCCAACGGCGGCTCCTACGGCCTCTCGGCGAGCCTCTGGACGGCGGACACCGCCCGGGCCGAGCGGCTGTGCGCCTCGGTCGAGGCCGGCATGGTCTGCGTCAACGACCTGCTCACGCATTACGCCGTCTGCTCGCTGCCCTTTGGAGGCATCAAGCACAGCGGCCTCGGCCGACGGCACTCCGACGAGGGCCTGCGCATGTTCTGCTGGCCGCAATCGGTGTTTATCCACGAGTGGCCTGCGCGCGCGCCCGAGCCGTGGTGGTTCCCCTACGACCGGGCCAAGACCCGACTGGTGTCGTGGATCATGAAGCTCACTTGATCCTCGGACTGCACTGCCCCGTCGTCTCCGGTTTTCCCGCCGCCCTCGACCGCGCGCTTTCCGCCCGCTGCCGCGCGATGCAGATGCTGCCCTATCGCCGCCACGGCGCCGCAGCGGCGGAGGATTTTGAGGGCTTCTCCAGACGTCGGCGCCGCGGCGGCGTGAAGGTCCTGCTCATCCACTCGCGCTTCGTGCCGAGCCTGGCCTCGTCGGATCCTGCGCGGCGCCGGCGCTCCATCGAGCTGCTCGCCGGCGAGCTGACGCTTGCCGCGCGCTGGGAGGCGGAGGGCTTCGTCCTGCACGCAGGCGCCTACTCGCCGCAAGAGACCCTCGACCAAGGCCTGCGGCTGGCCGCCGACGCGATCGTCGAGGCTTCGCTGATGGCATCCAAGCCCGTGCCCTTGCTCCTCGAGAACGTCCCCGGCGGCGGCCGCCGCATGGGCGGCGGCCTCGAGGAGTTGGCCGCCCTCGTCGAGGCCGTGGCCGCGCGCCGCAAGGACGTCTTCGCCTGCCTCGACACAGCCCATGCCTGGGCCGCCGGCTACGACGTCTCCGGGGCGGAGGGGATGCTGCGCTTCCTCTCGCGCGTCCATCGCCTGCTCGGGGCGCAGAACGTGGCGGCCTTCCACCTCAACGACTCGCGGGCGCTCCTCGGCTCGCACCGCGAGGATCACGCGCGCTGGGGCGAGGGCCGGCTGGGCCTGGAGGGCCTGCGCGTCCTGCTCGGGCGGGAGGAATACGCGGCGGCGGCGGGGATCCTGGAGACGCCGCCGGGGCCGGACGACGCGGCGGAGCTGTCGCGGCTGGAGGCGCTGGCCTAGAGCTTGAGGCGGGCCGCCTCGCGAGCCAGATCCACGCCCATGCCCGAGGCGGCGGCCTGCCGCACGGCCTGCGCGGACATGGCGTCGAGCTCCGCGTCCGAGTATTTCGCGTCCTGGTGGATGAGCCAGAGCCTCTTGACCTCGTTGCGGGCCGCGCAGTCGACGGCGGCCAGGAAGCTCGAGTGCCCCGTGTTCTTGTTGGCCTGGTAATCCTGCGGGCTGTAGCGGCCGTCGAGGATCAGCAAGTCGACGCCGGCGACGAGCTTGCCGAGCTTCTCGTCGAAGTCTTGGAGGGCGCGGGCGCTCTCGCCGTAGATCTCGGTGTCGGGGCAATAGGCCAGCCGGCGGCCCCGCGCCTCGACGATGAAGCCGAGCGTGGCGCCGGGGTGATTGGCGTAGAAGGCGGTGAGCTTGAGGCCGGGCGCCAGCTCATAGGTCTGCTCCATGAGCTCGTGGAGCTCGAACTGGGCCTCCAGAGGCACGGCGGGCACGGGCGAGGACAAAATGGCGTCCTCGACGAGAGTCTGCAGGGTCTTGTCGGGCTCCACGGCCGCGCAGACGTGCACGCGGGCCTGGGCGTTGGACAGCGGCGCAAAGCGCCCGAGGCCCTCGGCGTGGGCGGGGTGGAAGTGGCTCATGAACAGCCAGATCTCGCCGGCCTTGCCGGAGCGCGTCAACTCCTCTCCCAGGGCCTTGATCCCCGAGCCGGCGTCGAAGACGGCCGTGCGGCCGCCCAAGTCGACGCTGACGCAGGGCGTCTCGCGGCCGTAGCGGCTGGCCGCGGCGAGGGCCTTGCTGCGCGTGCCCCAGACGGCGACTTCCATGGCCGCCGGGCCGGCGACTTCGGCCTTGGCGTCGAGGCCCTTTTGCGCGAGCTCGCGCACCTGCGAGCCGAACGTGGCCACGTCGTAGGGCTTCTCGATGAACAGGTCCGCGCCGTAGTCCAGGGCGCGCTTTTTTTCCGCGGCGAAGGACTTGCCGGAGACCATGATCACCTTGGTCGCGCGCAGGACGGGATCGGACTTGATCTTGTGGCACATGGTCAGCCCGTCCATGCCCGGCATCAGGATGTCGAGAACGACGACGGGGAAGCGCTTCTGCTTGAGCGCCTCGAGAGCGGCCAGGCTGCTGGTCATGTGCTCCGCGTCGAGCCCCGCGTCGAGGAGCAGCTCCTTGGAGAGGCCGCCCGACAGCGGGTCGTCGTCGACGACGAGCACGGGGATGCCCATGGGGAAAGTATTCTACAATAACATTACAAGGCTATTATGAGGATCATCGCCGGGAAGCTGCGCGGGCGCACCTACAAGGCCAGGAAGGACGTCTCCGTGAGGCCGATCTCCGGCCGCATCAAGCAGTCCCTCTTCGACATCATCGCGGGTCTGGTCCCCGGCAGCCGGTTCCTCGACCTCTACGCCGGCACCGGAGCCGTCGGCATCGAGGCGCTCTCGCGCGGCGCCGACTTCGTCTTTTTCGTCGATCAGAGCCGGCGCAACGTCGCCGACATCGAGGCCGTGCTTTCCCGCATGGGCCTGGCGGCCAAGGCCCGCGCCCAGCCGGGCAACGTGCTCGAGGACCTGTCCTGGATCCCGTTTCGAGGAGGAGTCTCGGAGTTCGACTTGATCTTCCTCGGGCCGCCTTATAAGGACGAGGAGAAGCGCCCGTTGGCGCTGTCGACCCCGTCCTTGGCGCGCGTCGCCGAGGCCAACCTGCTCGCGCCCGAGGGGTGGATGATCTGCCAGCACCAGGTCAAGGAGTCCGTTTCGACGCCCGCCGGCTGCGAGATGTTCCGGCGTCAGAAGTACGGCGATACCTTCCTCGACTTCTTCAAGCGGCTGTAGGCCGCCTGGGGGCATGCTCGAGTTTTTTTGAACCTCCGACGAGGGTTTTGGCATGCCAAAACCCTCGTCGGAATCTGCGAAATGCGGGAAAGACGCACGCCGGCCTAGGCTTTCCGGGCGACCGAGTACGCGCAGGAGTTGCGGAAGTCGCAGCGCGGGCAAAACGACGTCTCCGGCGCCCACTTCCCGGCTTCGATCGCGTCGGCGACTCCCGCGATGTCGGCCTTGAGGGCTTCCTCGCCGGAAGCGTCGTAAGGCGCGCTCTCCACCCGCCCCGCGGCGAGGTAATGGACGGCGATCAGATCCGGCGCCAGCGCCAGCGACTCGCGCGCGCCGAGCGCGTAGAAGCGCAGCTGCGCGTTCTCGCCCAACGGCTGCGCCGGAGGCTCGTCGGCCGGGCCGAAGGCGAGCTGGGTCTTGTAATCGATGAGCTGCACCTTGCCGTCGGGCAGGCGGTCGATGCGGTCGATCATGCCGCGCACCGTGTGGCGCCCGAGGGGGAAGACGAATTCCCGCTCCACCCCCAGGATGGCGCTTCGCCGCTGCTCCTCGGACTCGTGGTATCTGGCCAAAATCCGCGCGGCCTTCTTGCGCCACGACTCGGGGTCCTTTTCGCCGCTGAACGCCGACGGCAGCCACTCGTCGTCGAGGGCTTCCAGCAGGGACTCGAGACTGCCGTCGCCGCCGCGGTGAAAGCGCTCGAGCGCCCTATGAAGGGACAGCCCCAAGGCGGAGGCGGGGGTGGGCGCGATCCGTCGCCCCTCGACGAAAAACAGCTTGTATTTCCACGGGCATTCCCGATAGAGGCGGTAGCGCGTGAAGCTGATCTCCACGCTTAATCGCTGATCCCGGCTTGTCGGTGGGCGCGCGGTGCCGCGGCCGCATCGGCGACCTGGTTCTTGCCGTCGCGCTTGGCGTGATAGAGGTTGGCGTCGGCCCGGGCGATGAGGGTCTTGACGTCGAGCTCCTTCTTGCCGTCGAAGGTGGTGGCGCCGACGCTGACCGTCGCCAGATACCCGTTCTGGGAAATCGAGCGGCGGATGCGCTCGGCGACGGTGCGCGCGGTGTCGGCGTCGGCGCCGGGCATGATGACCAGGAACTCGTCGCCGCCGTAGCGCCCGAGAGTGTCCTCGCCGCGGATGTTGGCGCTGATCGTCTCCGCCGTCTCCTTGATGACGCGGTCGCCGAAGAGGTGGCCGTGGCTGTCGTTGATGCGCTTGAAGTCGTCGATGTCGAGGATGAGCAAAGACAGCGGGCTCTTGTCCGTCAGCGAACGCTGGATGTCGATTTCCAGGATCTCGTGGAGGTAGCCGTGGGTGTAGGCTCCGGTCAGGCTGTCGGTGACCGACTTCAAGTGCAGCTCGTCGATGCGCGCCGACAGCACGCGGTTGCGTACCCGCTGCGCCTCGCTGCGCAGCCCCAGGGCGTAACCGAAGGCGATGAAGGAGGTGATCGTGCCGATCGACATGTAGGCGTAGAAGAGGAAGTTGTACTGCAGCTCGTGGCGGATCCAGAGCGAGCGAAGGATCGGGTCGGCGAGCCAAAAGCGCATCAGGAAGGCGCCGACGGGCGAGCCGAGGCCGAGAAGGAAGCCCGCGATGGGGTAGCTGACGTAGTGGGGCACGCGCCAAGGGCGCGTCTCCTCGAAGTCGCTCTTGCGGCGGCGCCGGGCGGCCATCGCCTCGATTATATCAAGTCGGCCGCCGCCCCGTCGGGGAATTCCCTAGGGATCGCCAGGGTTGGCCGACCAAAGCACGCGGCCCCGGCCGTCTTCCGGCGCGGGCTCGAGCGCGATCACGCCGCCGGGCTTGAGGTCGAAGACCTGGCCGGTCAGAAGGGAGGCGAGCTCTCCGAGCTGCGGCTGGTGGCCCACCAGCATCAGCTCCGGCGCGTCCGGCTCGTCGGCGCGC
Organism: Elusimicrobiota bacterium; assembly: GCA_027452025.1. Lineage (GTDB taxonomy): Bacteria > Elusimicrobiota > Elusimicrobia > UBA1565 > UBA9628 > DAIDHI01. Next base: position 17,601 of record DAIDHI010000028.1, read on the forward strand.
ACGCGCCGGTATAGGTCCTCGGCCGAGAGCGCGTTGGAAAGAGGCTCGTAGGTCCGCGAGCCGCGCGCGGGCTGGAGCACGTTGGCCGCCTCGGCGGCCGTCTGGACGGCCCTGAGCAGAGGACTGTGCAGGATGACCTCCGGCCTTCCGCCCCGGCCGAGCAGGCGCTTGGCCGTCTCCTGGGCGCCCTTGACTCCGGCCGCGGACAACGGACGCAGGGCATCCGAGGCCGCGCGCGCCTCGGATGCCGAGGGGGAATGCCCGTGGCGCATCAAGTAGAGCTTCATGAGGCCCGCCAGCCTACCAAATTAGAAGAAGTGCCGGAATTGATACCAGCCGAGCTCCGCCGCCTTCTCGAGGAGCCTCCGCCTCCTCCAGCCGGCGAGCAGGATCTCTCGCGAGGCGTCCATGTCCCCGCGCAATGCCCGGGCCAGGCGCGCGGCGAACTCCGGGTCCAGGACGTGGAGGTTGACCTCCAGGTTCGTCAGGAGGCTGCGGTGGTCCATGTTGTAGGAGCCCACCGTGCACCAGGTCTCGTCGACGACGGCCGTCTTGGCGTGGAGGATCGGCCCGCCCCACTCGTGGATGCGTACGCCGTGGCGCAGGAGATAGTCGTATTGGAAGCGCCCGGCGCGCCAGACCGAGCGTATGTCGGCCCGGCCCTGCACGAGGACGCGCACCGAGACGCCTCGCCGGGCCGCGGCGGCCAGCGCGCGCGTCGTGCGATGGTCGGGCACGAAATAGGCGTTGGCGATGAGCACTTCCCGCCGCGCGGCGCGCAGCGCCGAGAGGTACGCCGAGCGGATGCGGTAGCGGTAGAGGAACTCGTGGTTGGCCGCGACCCACACCTTCGAGGCGCCGGCGCCTTGCAGGGGCGCCGTGACGTCGAGGGCGAACCAGCGCCCCGTTTCCTTGTACCACAGCGCTCGGAAAACCCGGTCCAGCTCGTAGGCGGCCGGGCCTTCCACCATGACGTGGACGTCGCGCCAGTCGCGGCCCATCTCCTCGATGGGCGCGTGGTCGTCGCAGATGTTGACTCCGCCCGTGAAGGCCAGGGCGCTGTCGACGATGAGGCTCTTGCGATGATCCCGGCGGTTCCAGGCCCAGCGGGGCCGCCAGGGCGCTACCGGATGGTACTCCAAAAACTGCGCCCCGGCGTTGCGCAGGCGGCCGACGAACGCGGCGTCCAGATCCATCGAGCCGATGGCGTCGTAGATGACCCGCACGCGCACGCCGCAGCGCGCCTTGGCCTCCAGGCGCTTGGCGAACTCGAGCCCCGTGCGGTCGCTGCGAAAGATGTAGGCCTCGACGTGCACGGTCTCCCGGGCGCCTTCTATCGCGCGCCACATCGCGCGATAGACGTCGCCGCCGCGCGCAAATAGCGTGAGCTTGTTGCCCCCGACGTAAAAGGGGAGGTATCGCGAAAAATCGCCGGAACCGGCGCGGGGCCTGCCAAACGCCATGGGACGCATTCTAACAAAACCGGCCTCCGGCCACCGGGGCGCCGGACCTTGCGCGCCCGAAATTCCTCTGCTATATATCGACCAGCGTCCAGGAGGCCCCATGATCATGCTCGTCGTTCTGATCGTCCTCGGCATCCTCGCCTTCGCCGCCGTCGGCTTCGTCCTCTATATCGGCACCATTTATAACGGTTTGGTCGTCGTCAAGAACAACATCGCCAAGGCCTGGGCCAACATCGACGTGCTGCTCAAGCAGCGTCACGACGAGATACCGAAGCTCATCTCGGCCTGCGAAGCCTACATGAAATACGAGAAAGGCGCTCTGGACGGCGTCGTCGCCCTCAGAAACACCGCGGCGAGCGCGGCCACGGTGGCGCAGAAGGCTCAGGCCGAGGGGGCCCTCTCGGCCGGCCTGGCGAAGATCTTCGCGCTATCGGAGAACTATCCCGATCTCAAGGCCAACGCCTCCTTCCAGCAGCTGCAAAAGCGCATCTCCGACCTGGAGAGCCAGGTCGCCGACCGGCGCGAGTTCTACAACGACACGGTCAACAACTACAACATCCGCATCCAGTCGTTCCCGGACGCCTTCGTGGCCTCCTTCATGGGGCTGACGGCCCATGAGATGTTCCAGGTCGAAGGCAGCGACCGCGCCGACGTTGCGGTCACCATCGCCGTTCCTTAGGGGCGCGCGTTGAGCGGCGGACCTCCCGTCGGCTTGGCCGTCTTGGGCGCGCTGGGGGGGCTCAAGGCTTTCCACAGCGGCTTCAAGGACCTCAAGCTCGAGCGCCTGCTCGGCGGCACGGCCTTCTCGAAGGTGCGCTCGCTGGCCCTGGGCAGCGTCGAGCTGTCGGGAGTCGCCCGGCCGGGGCCCGACCCCGTCCGCGACCCGATCTACGAGAATCCCTGCGTCTATTACCATGTCACGCTGCGCGAGCAGCGAGGGTCGGGCAAGAACGAGCGCTGGGTCACCCTCTACGACAACGAGAGCGCCCTGCCCTTCTTCCTCGAGGACGACACCGGCCGCATCCTTGTCTATCCGGGCGGAGCCGAGCTCTACCTCGAAAAGACCGTCGACGTCAGAGTGGGAGCCTTTTTCGGCGACGCGCCGGACAACCGGCTGCTGCGCTTCATCTCTCTTTTCCCCGGAATGGGGGGGACGCGGCACCTCGTCGCCTACATCATGACGGAGAAGCAGGAGCTTTGCGTCTATGGCTTCGCGGGGCCGGACTTCCCCAAGCCGCAGACGGGCCCGACGTTCGAGGAGGAAATCCGCAAGCTCAAGGCCGATCCCGAGCGCATGACGGCCCTCGACAAGAACGGCGACGGCGAGGTCGACGGCGAGGAGTGGGACGCCGGCGTCGCGCAGCTGCGCGCCCAGTGGGAGGCCGCCCGGCCGCCCGTCGAGGCGCCGCCGATCGTCATCCGCAAGCCCCAGGACGGTCCGCTCGTCGTCTCCGACGACTCGCGGGGCAAGTTCGTCGAGAAGCTCGAGTGGCGCAGCGCGCTGAAGGTGTTCGGCGGGCCCGCGCTCACGCTGGCCTGCGCGGCTTACCTCGCGTTCTCGTTCGGGTGGTTTCGATGAGCCTGCCCGTCGGCGCCGCCGCGGGCCTGGCGGCAGGCGTCTACCTGTTCCTCGACGGCTTCCGGGGGCTTCTCGAGGGGCGCGTCGTCGGCGCTCGGGCCGGTGGAGCTCTCGGGCACCGCGCGCGCCCTCGACGAAAGCGTCCGCGACCCGATCTACGGCCGGCCCTGCGCGCTCTACAACGTCACGGCGCGCCAAATCGTGCAAGACGGTCGCGGCGCCGCCCATTGGGTCACGGTCTTCCACGACGAGACCTCGCTGCCGTTCTTCGTCGAGGACGAGACGGGCCGCACGATGGTCTATCCGCGCGGCGCACGCCTGCTCTTGAAGGGCAAATTCGACTTCAGCCTGGGCGGGGCGGACTACCTCCAAGGCCCGCAGCCCGAGGTCGAGCGCTTCGTCGAGAGTCTGGGCCTTGGCGGCCTGAATGTCGAGGTGGAGGGCTGGATCCTCGAGGACGGAGAGCCCGTCTGCGTCTTCGGCTGCGCGGGCACCGACGAGGACGGCGACGCGGAGGGACCGACGTGGGACGAGTCGGTGGAGGCGCTGAAAGCCGACGCCGCGCGCTGGCAGGCCGTCGGCTGGGAGGCGGCGCTTTGCCGCCTGCGCGTCGAGCGCGCCGCCGCGGGGCTTCCCAATCCGCCCCCGGGCAGCGTCGTCGTGCGGCAGGACGACGCCTGGCCCTTCGTCGTCTCCAACGAGCCGCAGGGCCGAATCGCCTCCTCGCTCAAGTGGGGCGCGTTGGCCAAGGTGGCGCTGGGCCCCGTGATCGCCCTGGGCTGCGGCCTTAGCCTGCTTCCTTTCTTTCTCGGCCGCTGACGCCGGCCCCCGCCTGCCTCGGCGGAATTGATAAGATGTCCGACCATGGGAGGAAAAGCCCACTTCGAGCGCCTGGCCGCGCTGCTGGAGATCGAGCGCTTGGCCGAAAAGCAGGAGAACCTGCGCGAGCTTCGCCGCTATCCGATCGCCACGCGCGAGGCGCTGGGCAAGACCGTGACCGGATTATCGGTCACCGACGCCGAAGTCGGCCTGGCGGGGCTGACTCTGCTCACCGTCGCCCGCGCGGAGCAGCCGGGCGAGGATCTGGCGCCGTTTCACGCCATGAGCGCCGGCGACAACGTGCAGGTGACCTTTCCGCCGGGCACTGAGCCGGCGACCGCCGAAGGCACGATGTACAAGGTCGACGACCACGGCGCCGTCGTCGCCTTGAACGGCCCCGGACCCATGAAGCTGACGCGCGGCTCCTGCCAGATCGACTTGCTGGGCAGCGACGCCACCTACCGGCGCATGAAGAAGGCGCTGACGGCCGTCTCCGAGGCCAAGAAGAACCGCACGGCCGAACTGCGGGAGATCTTCCTGGGCGAGGCCAAGCCCGGGCGCAAGCCGAAGGTCAAGAAGGACCTTTCCTTCTTCAACGACGGCCTCAACGAGTGGCAGAAGGAGGCCGCCGCCGTGGCGCTGGCGGCTTCGGACGTCGCCCTCGTCCACGGCCCGCCCGGCACGGGCAAGACCACCGTGCTCGTCGAGGTCATCCGCCAGTCGGCGGCCCGCGGCCAGCGCGTGCTGGCCACGGCCCCTTCCAACATCGCCGTCGACAACATGCTCGAGAAGCTCCACGAGTCGGGCCTGCGCGTCGTGCGCCTGGGCCACCCGGCGCGCACCCTCGAGTTTTTGCGCCACAACAATCTCGCGGCCTTGGTCGAGGCCGACCCGGGCTACGAGGAAGTCCGAGAGCTCGACGCTTGGCGCGAGCGCCTCGTCAAGCAGAAGTCCCGCTTCGGCCGCGGGCACCGCCAGCTCGGCTACGGCGAGCGTCAGGAGCGCGAGAGGGAAATCTCCAAGATGTGGCGCCAAGCGCGCGACATCGAGTTCGAGATCTCGCGGCGGATCCTCAACTCCGCCCAGGTCGTGCTCGCCACCCACGGCGGGCTGTCTCGCAAACTCGTCAAGGGAGACTTCGACCTCGTCGCCCTCGACGAGGCCTCGCAGGCCACCGAGCCGCTGTCCTGGATCCCGCTGACGATGGCCAAGAAGGCGGTCTTCGCGGGCGATTCCCTGCAGCTTCCTCCGACGATCTACTCGAAAGAGGCCGCCGAGGGGGGCCTGGCCGTGACGCTCTTCGACCGCTTGAAGGAGCTCCTGCCGGAGCATCTGCAGACGCTTTTGCGCGTGCAGTATCGCATGCACGAGGCCATCATGAGCTTCTCCTCCAACCAATTCTACGAGGGAAAGCTCATCGCCGACGAGTCCGTGCGCGCCCACGTCGCCGCCGACCTGCCGGGCGTCTCGCCCGACGACCTGACGACGGCGCCGCTGACGTTCATCGACACCGCCGGAGCGGGCTTCGAGGAGTCGTGGAACCAGCTGCTCGAAAGCCGCGAGAACCAGGGCGAGGCCGCTCTGGCCGTCAAGCTCCTCGACCGGCTGCTCGGCGCGGGGCTCTCGCCCAAGCAGGTGGCGATCCTGACGCCCTACGTGGCGCAGGCCAAGCTCCTCAAATCCATGGCGCGCGTGCCGGGCCTGGAGATCGGCTCCGTCGACGGCTTCCAGGGCCGAGAGAAGGAGGTCACGATCGTCTCGCTGGTGCGCTCCAACCCCGAGGCCGAGGTGGGGTTTTTGGGCGACACGCGGCGCATGAACGTGGCGCTGACGCGCGCGCGCCGCTGCCTCATCGTCATCGGCGACAGCGCCACGCTCGGCCAGAACTCCTTCTACTCCAAGTTCATCGACTATGCGGGCACTCTGGAGGCGCATCGCTCCAGCTACGAGTTCGCGACGGGCGGCTAGCTTCCGGCCGATGACCCGCACGCCGCGCGGCCGCCTTTTCCTCGTTCCCTGGCACATCGGCCACCGCGGCGACATCACCTTGCGCGCGCTGGCCGCGGTCCGGACGATCCGGACGCTGGTCAGTCCGGAGCCGGAGCGCCTGCGCTGCCAGCTCGAGCGGGCCTACGGCGTGGCCTGCGGCGGCAAGCGCTTCCTCGCGCTCGAACAGTCGCGTCCCGAAAGGCTGCTGCCCGAGCTTTCCGCCGTCCTGGCCCGGGAGGACGTCGCTCTCGTCTCCGGCTCGGGCACTCCCTGCTTGGCCGACGCCGGGGCAAGCCTCGTGCGGGCCGCGCGCGCCGCGGGCGTCAAGGTCGTCGCGCTGGCAGGGGCCTCGATCTTGAGCGCCATGCTCTCGGCCAGCGGCATTGAATGGAGCGACAACGAGGGCAGCTTTTCGTTCTGCTTCTACGGGGACTCTCCGGAGCCGTCGCCGCGCATGAAAGCCGCCCTGGCGCGCGGCGAGAACGTGGTCGTCTTGATCCGCCGCGGCAGCGCCGTCCGCTTCTGGCGGCTGATGCGCTGCCTGGCGGGCCTGGGCCTGCGCTCCCGCCTCGTCCAGGCCCACGTGAACGTGACTCGGCCCGGCGAGGCCGTCCTCGAGAAGACTTGCGGCCAATGGCTGTCGGCGGGCCGCTCCGCGCTGGATTGGAGCCGCGCGCGGGAGGTGGCCGTGATCGTCCTGGGCAGCGGGTGCTGACTCGATGCGCCTGCTCATAGCCGCCCTCATCGCGGCCGGCGCCGCGGTCTGCCGCGCGCAAGACGGCGAGCGCGCCCTGGGCGCGGCTTTCGCCGCGGCCCGGGCGGCGGCGCGGGCCGAGCGCGTCTCGCCCGCCTTGCGGGCCTTCCTGGAGACGCTGCCCGCCGGCGACCTGGGCAGGACCGGACGCATCGACACCCCGCTGTCGCTGATCTTCCTCGGCACCAGGGCGCAAGTCGAGAGCGCGCTCCGGACGGCCGCGAGGTCTGGTGGGGAAGCGGCGACTTCGACACGAGCCTGCGCTGGAAGCTCATCGTTCCCGTGACCCACAACACCGATCCCGACGTCTCCGCCGAGCGCGATTACGTCGCGCGCACCCTGGCCGCGGCTCCGGGCGTCGCCCGCCTGACGCTCGTCGGCCTGCCGCAGGTCCCGCGCCGGGGCGTCGACGACCAGGGCGACCGCTTTTACGACGACGCACGGGTCCTGCTCGTCGAGCTGGCGGGCCCGGCCCCGTCGATTCCCCGTCCTTAAATTTTCCCCCGGCCGTCATTGAGGGGGCCGCCGGACTTCCAATAGACTCTCCTGGCCGCCAGGAGGCCCCTCATGATCGCCCGCCTTTGGACCGCTTTGCTGTTTTGCGCTCTCGCCGCGCCCGCCCCGGCCGCGGCCGCCATCCGTGTCGTCGCGGGGCGCGACGTCCCGGACGGCCTCGACCGGCCCGTGGCCGTCGAGTTCCTCGACGCGCAAGGCAAGCGCCTGAAGCTTCTGCGCCTGGAGGGAAGCTTCGAGGACATGCTGCTCGGCGCCGAGGACAGATTCGAGACGATGACCTGTCCGACCGGCAGGATGGTGGCCGTCACGCACCGGCGCCGGGATCCCCAGCAGCGCAACCCCTACGCCATCCGCCGCGCCCGCACGGGCGAGATCACATGGTATCGCGAGGACGGTTCGGAGGCCGGCCGCATGCCGGTGCCCGCCCGGGCCCGGGTCGTGGCCGTGTCGGCCGACTGCCGCATCTGGATGGTGCTCGACGAGGGCTTTTCGCCCGAGGATTTCACCGCCTTCAACGACGTGCCTTGGATCCGCTCCACGGCCCAATTGGCCGACGATCGCGAGCTGGTCGACCACGTGCTCTACGCCGTGCGCCCGACCGGGCAGGTGGCGATGTCTCGCCGCATCCCCGGGCCGGAGGAGGCGCCCAATCATGTGGAGGTCTCGCCCAACGGCCGCTGGTTCGTCTACAAGCTGGGCACGCCGGCGGCCTACGTCGTCAACATCGCCCGACGCCTTGAAGACCGCTTCGCGACCAACCTGCCGGTGGACTGGAAGATCGACGACCGCGGCGAGCTCTACGGCTACCGCCCGCGGGGCAAGTCGAGGGCTCAGGTCCTCTACGTGCGCAAGCCCGGCGCCCCGCAAGCCGTCGCCGTCTCGTCGAGGCGGGAACCATAACGGGGGGTCATACGTATACCTCTTGGGGCCCACGGCCCCGGGAGGTCTCATGAGCGAGCTGCCGAAGCTGCAAACGACGGTCAAGCTGTACCATGCCGACGGCGGAAACGCCGAGATGCTCGGCTTTGCCGACGTCGTCATCGCCGACGCCTTCGTCATCCGCGGCGTGCGCATCCTGCGCAACAAGGAGAAGGGCGACGCCTTCCTGTCCTTCCCCGCGCGCAAGGGCACCGGCGCCCAGGAAGGCAAGTATTTCGACGTCGCCCATCCGATCACGGCCGCGGCCCGCCAGGCCGTCATCGACTCCGTGCTGGCCGCCTACGCCAAGGCCGCGCAGGGCGCCTCGGCCTAGGGCTGCGAGGCGGGCTCCCCGGCGCGGGACGGGGAGCCCGGCGAGCCGTCCGAGCCGCCGTTTTCCTGAGCGGCGGAGTCGAGCTCGCTCTTGGCCCGGGGGTCGATCTTCAGGCCCGCGCCTTCGGCCGCCGCGGCGGCCCGGGCGAGTCTTTTGACCGTGTCCGCCGTGAGGTTCGGCCCTTCGGCGGCGGCGTCGTCGAGCAGGCTTTTGAAGTCGGGGCTGACCTGGCCCTGCTCGGCGGCGTTGAGGAAGGCTAAGATCCGATCGCGCATCTGGGGCGTCACCCCGAGCTGGCCTTCGTCGGATTCGACTTGCAGCGCGGCGCGCAAGGCGCTCAGCCGCTCCAGGGTGTCGGCGTCGACGGCCTTGGCGGGAAGCCCCGCTTCCTGGGCGGAGCCGCCGTCCATGGAGGCCGAGGCGTCGTCTTGCGCGGCGGAGCCGTCGCCGCCGCCCTCGCCGTCGTCGAGCCCCGCCGTGCCCGTCTTGGTCGGGGCGTCCTCGGCGCCGACGGTATGGCGCGAAAGGTAGCCGCGGGCCTCGGCGCGCTGCTCGTCTTCGAAGGCGTCGAGGGCGTCGCCCTTGAGGCCCGACGCCGCCTGGGCCTTCTGCTGGCAGTCCATGAAGGCCTCGAACGTGGGCGGCTCGTCGTAGCCGCCCACGGGCAGGCGCTTGACGCAGCGAAACTGAGGGGCGAGCGCGAAGGAGGGGGAGGCCAAAAGCAGCCAGGCGGCGATCACCTCAGGAGGATAGCAGGCGCGGCGTCCCGGCGCTAGGCCGGCACGCCCTCGGCGCGCGCGCGCCGGCGCTCGCGGAAGTATTCCACGATGCCGGGCAAGATCGAGAGCAAGATCACGGCCAGGATGATCTTGTGCAGGGACTTCTCGACGTTGGGGATCATCGAGGCGAGAAAGTAGCCGCCCAGGACGGCCGTCCACACCCAGCACAGTCCGCCGATCACGTTGTAGGAGACGAAGCGCCGGTAGTTCATCGCGCCGATGCCGGCCACGACGGGAGCGAAGGTGCGCACGATGGGGATAAAACGCGCGATCACGATCGTCTTGGCGCCGTAGCGCTCGTAGAAGTCTCGGGTGCGCTCCAGGTGCTTCTTCTTGAAGAACAGCGAGTCCGGCCGGCGGTAGAGCGCCTGGCCGGCCTTGAAGCCGATGGCGTAGCCGGTCTGGTCGCCGGCCACGGCGCAGGCGCTTGCCGCGGCGAGGAGCCAAGCCAGCCGGATGTCGCCCGTGCGCGCGAAGATGCCGGCGGTCACGAGCAGGGAGTCTCCGGGCAAAAAGAAGCCGGCAAGCAGCCCGGTCTCGGCAAAGACGACCGCCCCGACCAGGGTCAGCCCGCCCCACTGGATGAGCGGCTTGACGTCGTAGATGAGGCGAACCAGGGCGAGCAGCCGGTGGATCATCGAATCAGTATACCCGTTATCGACGCGTTCATGAAGCAAGCCAGCGAGCCGCCGATGAGGGCGTAGACGCCCAGCCGCGCCAGGTCGGAGCGGCGGCCGGGCGCGAGCACGCCGATGCCGCCGATCTGGATGCCGATCGACAGGAGGTTGGAGAAGCCGCAGAGGGCGTGCGAGGCGATGACGATCGAGCGGTAGGACAGGGCGCCGGCGTGGGCGGCCAGATACCGGCTCATGTAGGTGTAGGCCACGAACTCGTTGAGGACGGTCTTTTCGCCCAGCAGGTAGCCCACGATCCGGCAGTCCTTCCACGGCACGCCCATGATCCAGGCCGCCGGCGAGAAGATCCAGCCGAAGAGCTGCTCCAGGCCGATCTCGGGGTGGTGGAGGAGCCCGAAAAAGTGGTGAGTCATCCAGTTGCACATGGCCAGCAGCGACATGAAGGCGACCAGCATGGCGCCGACGTTCAAGGCCAGCTTCAAGCCGACCTCGGCGCCGTTGGCCGCGGCCTCGATGGCTCCGCTGCTCGGGTCCTTGTAGGTCAGCTTCAGCTGCCCTTGGGTCTTGGGCTTGCCCGTCTCCGGCACCATGAGCTTGCAGATGGCCAGGGTGGCGCAGGCGCTCATGACCTGGGCGGCGATGAGGTGGCCGGCGGCGTCGGGGAAATAGGGCCGCAGCATCGCCGCGTAGGCGACCAGCACCCCGGCCGAGATCGTGGCCATGCCCGCGATCATGACGCAGAGCAGCTCCGACTCCGTCATCTCCTCGAGGTGGGGCTTGATCATCAGCGGGGCCTCCGTCTGGCCCAGGAAGATGTTGGCCGCGGCGTTGAGGGTCTCGGCGCCGGAGGTGCGGCAGGAATACTGCATGATCCTTCCGAAGAACAGGATCACCTTCTGCATCACGCCGAGAAAATAGAGCAGCGACATCAGCGACGACAGGAAGATGATCGAGGTCAGCACCTGGAAGGCGAAGAAAAAGCCCATCGAGCCCGGCTCGCCGGGGGGGATGGCCAGGGAGCTGAAGACGAACTTGCCGCCCTCCTCCTGGAAATTGAGCAGGGTGACGACGGCGTCGTTGGCCTTGAGGAAAAGCCAGCGGCCGGGCGGGGTATCCAGGATCAGGAAGGCGAAGACGAACTGAAGGACCACGGCCCAGACCACCGTGCGCCAGTTGACGGCCTTCTTGTTCTTCGAAAAGAGCCAGGCGCAGGCGATCGTGGCGAAGACGCCGAGGAGGCTGACGCCCTGGGACAGCTCCATCAATGCCCTTGCGCCGCGCCGCCAGCGCGGCCTTCCTTGGTCAGCGAGAGCAGCAGCATGAGCGCGGCGAGCGCGGCGTAGGCGGCGGCGAACTGGTAGGGGATCTCGCGCGCGGGCTCGGGCAGCGACCAGGGCAGATACATGTTGCCGTCGGGCAGGGCCGAGTGGACGATGCCGAAGAGGGTGAAGCCGGCCAGGATCCACAGGTAGAGCGAGGCGCTGCGAAGCTTGCGGTCGATCATTTGCGCGAGGAAGGCTCCCCAGAGCATCGCCGTCAGGATGAAGCCGTTGCCGAGCGCGACGGTCACCAGCACCTCCGGCAGGCCCTTGCCCACGTCGGCTAGAAGCGCCGTGAAGTTGGCCGAAGGCACGATGGAGGGCGTCGAAAGCTTGATCTGCAGAAGGCGCGCCACCGTGGGGAAATACGAGAACGCCACGGCGGGGGCGTGCCTGGCCGGGCAGGCCAAGAACGCCTGCACCATGATGTCGATGGCCACGAAGATGAGGATCGGGGCGATGACGGCGCGCGGGATGATCTCGACGAACCAGGACAGATAGCCCAGGACGCCGCCCAGGCCGATGAAGAGGCCGGTGATCAGCGTGTAGCCGGCGCGGCTGCCCATCGCCTTGTAGGCCGGCTGGCCGATGTAGGGCGTCGACTGGGCCACGCCGCCGCAAAGCCCGGCGATCAGGGTGGCGACGGCCTCGGTGAGAAGGATGTCTCGGGTGTTGTAGTCGTCTCCGGCCACGCGGGCGCTTTCCGTGACGTTGATGCCGCCGACGACGGTCAGCAAAGCGAAGGGCAGGGCGATCGGAAGGTAATTGACCGCGCTCGGGATGCCCTTGATGAAGGCGAAGGTCGGCCAGGGCAGGCCCATGTGCAGGGCCGCGTGCGGCGGCGCGTAATGCCCGCCGGCCCAGCCCAGCGGCCCGAGGATGTAGTAGAGCCCGGTGCCGATCACGATGGCGGCGAGAACTCCCGGCACTTTCTTGGGCAGGTGGATGCCGGCGACGAGCGTATAGAAGATCAAGCCGAGCGAAATGATGCCGACGATGGGGGCTCCGAAGACGTCGACGAGCGGAATGAAGCCGATCAAGGCGAGGCCGATGCCCGCCAGCGACCCCAGGAGGCCCGCTTGCGGGACCACTTTCTGCACCCAGCGCCCGAAGAAGGAGAACACCAGCTTGAAGACTCCGATGAACATCATCGTGGCCATGCCGATGTGCCAGGCGTTCATCGCCGCCGACTGCGCGTCCATGCCCTGCTGCTTCATGGCCAGAAACGCCGGCCCGAGCACGGCCAGGGCCACGCCGATGGTGGAGGGGGCGTCGAGGCCCAGCGGCATGGCCGTGACGTCGGGGTTCTGGCGCTTCTTGGCCAGGCGGAAGGCCATCCAGGTATAGACAAGGTCGCCGAAGAGCACGCCGATGGCCGTGCCGGGGAACATCCTTTTATAGACGATGTCGGCGGGAAAGCCGAAGGCGAAGATCAGGATGCCGGCCAAAAAAGACAGGTTGGTGACGTTGTCGAAGGCCAGGCCGAAGAAGCCGTTGAGGTCTCCGAGCGTGAACCAGCGATACTTGAAATCGCGGGCGGCGGGAAGCGCTGCGGCGGAGTTCGGCATCCGAAGGCATTTTCGCCGTTTTATGACGGCCGGGTCAAGGCGTTACTTCGCGCCGCGCGCGGGCCGGCCGTAGAGCTTGCGCAGCTCGTCCTTGGCCTTCTCGAGCTCATGCTTGCGACGCGTGGGCAGGCCGCGGCCGGCGCGGTTGATCTCGTAGTTGAGCATCGACATGGCCGACTGCAGCTCGCTGCGTCCCTTGCGGCGGCGGCTGGCGCGCGCCGAGCGCTTGAGCCCGAGCGCCACCTGCCGCGCCTTGCGCGTGAAAAGCCCGCGGGGCAAGTCGAGGGCGTCGCTGGTCCGCGCCGCTTCTCCCACCCAGCCCCTCGCCGCCGTCATCGCCGCTCCTCCTGCCTTCATTTTACCTCCCGCTCGGCGCGCGAAACTTCACCAGGGGGGCGTCATAAAAGCTACCATAGAGCGACTACGGGGAGACATGGCCAACAAAGAGAGTTGGGAAAACGACGCCGGTCGCACCAGCCGTATCCGCAAATCGATGCGCCATTGGCGCCTCATGGACGAGGCGGGCAGCCGCCTGGGCCGGGGCCTGGGCCGGCGCGAGCTCATCGCGCGCGTGGCCATGGAGACCGGCGTGTCGCAGCGGGAAGTCGAATCCGCCGTGCGCCGGGAGGCCGTCTAAAATGGGCCTGACGACGCTCTTCATCAAGGGCCTGCCCTGGGAGACCACGGCCGCCGACCTGGAGAAGATGTTCGGCGCCTGCGGCAAGGTGGTCAGCGCGAAGGTCCTCACCGAGCGCGACACCGGCCGCTCGCGCGGCATGGGCTTTGTGGAAATGGGCTCCGACGAGGCCGCGCAGATGGCCCTGCGCAAGCTCGACGGGGCCACCATCGGCTCGCGCTGGATCTCCGTCACCGTGGCCCGCCCCAAGGAGGACGCGCCCGCACGCGAACCCTCTCGCAGGCACCCCGAGGGCATCCCGCCGGGGGGCGTCGAGCGCAGGAGCGGGCGCGACCGCCGGCAGGGCTGGGGCCCGGTCGGCGAGCGCCGGGAGGGCTCCTTCGAAAGAAAGCCCTTCGAGCGCAAGCCCTGGGACAGGAAGCCGGGCTTCGGCCCCAAGAAATTCGGCGACAAGAAGCCCTGGGACAAGAAGTCGGGCTTCGGTCCCAAGAAGTTCGGCGACAAGAAGCCCTGGGACAAGAAGCCGGGCTTCGGCGGCAAGCCGGACTTCGGCGGCAAGCCTCGCTTCGGCGGCCCGCGCCGGCCGCGCACGCCCCGCCCGCACTAAGCTCCGGGGGCTTCGAGCTCCACCTTGATCCAGCCGGCCTCGCGCCGGTCGAAGGCCTCGTAGGCCTCGACGGCGGATGCCAGGGGCTTTTTCTGCGTCAGGATCTCCAGCGGGTCGACGGTCCCGGAGGCCACCAACTCGATCAACCGCTCCACGTAGCGCCGGTGGTTGCAGTTGCCCATCTTGATCGTCAGGTTCTTCTCCATGGCCGCGCCGATGGGAAAGTCCCGCGCCGTCCCGGGGTAGACTCCGATGATCGAGAACGTCCCGGCCTTGGCCACGCTCTTGACCGCCCAGTCGAAGACCTGCGAGGGCCCGTGGCCGGGCTCCCAGTGCTTGGGCCGTCCGGGGCTCGGATGCTCGGCGTCGACGCCCACTGCGTCTATGACGCGGTCCGGCCCGATGCCGCCGGTGAGCTTTTGCAGCGCCTCCACCGGGTCTTCGCGGTCGAAGTCGATGGTCTCGGCGCCGAGGTCGCGCGCCTTGGAGAGGCGGTCGGCCAGGCGGTCGACGGCGAAAAGGCGCCCCGCCCCCAGGAGCTTGGCGCTCAGGATCGAAAAGAGCCCGACGGGCCCGCAGCCGAAGACCGCGACCAGGTTGCCGGCCTTGATCTCGGCGTTTTTGGCGGCCATGAAGCCCGTCGGAAAAATATCGGAGAGCAGGATGGCCTGGTCGTCGCTGACCTCCTCGGGAAGCCTGACCATGTTCACGTTGGCGAAGGGCACGCGCACCTTCTCGGCCTGCATGCCGTCGAAGGGTCCCGAGGACTGCGGCCCTCCGAAGAAGGCCGTGCCCGCCCGCGCGCCGTGCGGGTTGGCGTTGTCGCACTGGGAGAACTCCCCGGCGCGGCAATAGGGGCAGGAGCCGCAGGCGATCGTGGACGTGATCACGACGCGGTCGCCCACGCTGAAGTTGCGCACCGCCGCGCCCAATTCCTCCACCACGCCCACGCCCTCGTGGCCGAGGATCGTCCCTTCCTTCATCCCCGTCACCGTCCCGCGCACCATGTGCAGGTCCGTGCCGCAGATGGCGCTCTTGGTCAGGCGCACGATCGCGTCCGAAGTCTTCTTGAGCTTGGGCTCGGCGACGTCATCGAGGCGTATGTCTCCGACCTTGTGAAAGACGAGTGCCTTCATAGCTCGCTCCTCCTATTCCAAGGATACCGCCGGCGGCCGTTGCGGCGTCGCGACGGCGAGGCGACGATTTCGTCCGGCGCCGCCGTCGCGCGGGTTTGACGCCGCCGTCGCGCCGCGCAGACAAGCGCTTGTTATGATGCCGGTCCCTGAGGAGGGACCACATGAACCGCGAGAATCTGGAAGAGCTGCTCTATCAGACGCTGGAAGTCGAGCAGGGAGGCGTGAAGGTCTACCAGGCGGCGCTGTCCTGCGCGCTCGACCCGGACTTGAAGCAAGAGTGGGAGACGTTCCACCAGCAGACGCGGGAGCACGTGGAGATCCTGGGCGACCTGTTCCAGGTTTTCAAGCTCGACGAGTCGCATGAGACGCCGGGGCGCAAGATCGTCCAGCTCAAGGCGCAGGCCCTGGTCGCGGCCATCGAGGAGGCCCGCTCCTCGGGCAGGCTCGAGGAGGCTCAGATCGTCGCCGCCGAGTGCGTCGTCGACGCCGAGACCAAGGACCACATGTGCTGGGAGCTGCTCCACGAGTGCGTCGAGGAGCTTTCGGGCGAGGAGCGCTCCTCCTTGAAGAAGGCCGTGGACAAGATCGAGCTCGAGGAAGACGAGCACCTTTTTCGCACGCGCGGCTGGGCGCGCGAGCTGGCGATCCAGCAGCTCGGCATGCCGGCCGTCATCCCGCCTCCCGAGGACCGCGAGCAGGTGGAATCCGAGGCCGAGGCGGTCAAGGCCAAGCAGCGGCGCGCGCGGATGGTCGGCCGCCGCGGGCCTTCCGGCGCGGGCGCCGTCAAGCGGGCCGTCAGAGGGGTCGGGCGAGCGGCGAAGCGCTGAAGGCGGCGTGCGAACGGCCCGCTAGGGCTGCGTCCGGCCCGGCGAAAACGTTCCCTTGAGCCGCCCGAGGTGGTGCTTGACCCGCGGGGCCATCCGCTCGTCGCTCTCGAAGGCCGCGCTCAAGTCGAACTTGAGCCTGCCGTCGACGATGTCGCCGGCGCCCCGATGCCGAGCAGGTTCTTGAGCTCGAGCAGTTCCACGCCGTAGAGATGCGGCAGGACCGAGCCGGTGACGAGCACGTCATAGCCGCCGAAGGCCGCCTCGACGAGAGCCTCGAGGCCGTCGCCGACGGTCGCGACCTCGCAGCCCAGCGGCCCGAGGGCCGCTGCTCGAGCAGCCGGACCTCGTCGGCCGTGAAGGCGTGGGGCGCCCTATCGAGCTCGGGGCTCATGCGGTGCAGGATCGGCTCGACGGCGGCGAACCACTCCGAAAGCAGGATCTGCCGGGCGCCCAGCGCGCGGCCTCGAGGGGGACGTTAGTTTAGCAGGCGAAGGCCGGAGGCGCCAGGCGCGCGCCTCCGGACGAATGCCGTTTGACATCGCCGCCCCGTGCTGATATACTTCGATTATCGAAATATTATCCATAGACCCCGTGAAAACCCTTGAAGACAAGGCGCGGCGGCTGGTGGAATCGCTCCAGACCATCCTGGACGACCTCCACGGCATGGAAAAGAAAACCGCGGCGGCGCACGCCGAATTGAGCTGGCAGGAACTTCGGGCCCTGCACGCCGTGGGGCGCGGCGAGTGCTGCCCGATGCGGCGTCTCGCCGACACGATCTGCCTCTCCTTGAGCAGCGCCACGGGCATCATCGACCGTCTGGTCTCCAAGAAGCTGGTGCGACGAGACCGCGCCGCGGGCGACCGCCGCGTCGTGGAGGTCGCCCTGACCGACGCCGGCCGCGCCCTCAACGAGCGCGCCATCGGCGGCGCCGCGGGCTACGCGCGCGGCCTGCTCGACACCCTGGCGTCGCGCGAGCAGGACGAGCTTTTGGCCCTGCTCTCCAAGGTCGCCGAGCGCATCGAGGAGAAGCGTCGGGAGGGGTGAGATTTTTTTGCCGTTGATAGTTCGTAAATCGAAACATTCGGAAGGAGAAATAATCATGGACAATCAGGAAACCAAGGACGGGAAGAGCTGCTGCGGGAAGGGCCATTGCTGCGGGGGCAAGGCCCTGGTCGTCCTCGCCCTTCTCGGCGTCGGCGCGCTCGGCGGCTACCTCGTCGCTCACCGCGGCGCGGCGGCGGCCGCTCCGGCCGTTCAGACGCCCGCGAAGTAAGACGTTCGCGGCGAGCGGCGGGCCTCCGGCGTCACGCGCGCCGGGGGTCTTGCCGCGCCCGCGGCCACGCGCCGCAAGAGGTCCATTATAACCTCGACCTTTCGATTCCAACAAGGGCCCAAGGGCCGACCGCGGTTGTAACGACCGGGTATCCTTTATATCCTTGCTCCATGCCCAATGACCTGGCCGCCTTGAAGAAGCTCATCCTGCGCTTCGTGCGGGAGCGCGATTGGGAGCAGTTCCACACGCCGAAGAACCTCGCGATGGCGATGTCGGTGGAAGCGTCGGAGGTGGTGGAGTTGTTTCAGTGGCTGACGCCGGCGCAGAGCGCGAAGCTCGGCCCGGAGCTCAAGGAGCAGGTCGCCGATGAGTTGGCTGATACGTTCGTGTATTTGCTCAGGCTGGCGCACGTCTGCGACATCGATCTCGTCGAGGCCGCGTTTCGCAAGATGAAGAAGAACGCGGCGAAGTATCCGGTGGAGAAGGCGCGGGGACGGATGGCGAAGTATCACGCGCTTTAGCTGGCCGATCCTTCGGCCACGAATCCGCGAAGCTGTTCTAGGTTAGAACAGGGATTCCGATGCTCTTGAGATAAGAAAATGTCGGGTCGTAGAAGCGAGGGTCCCTGGTCGGGTCCTCACTAGCACCTTCCGGCACGACTATGATCATCCCTTGGCGAGCTCGGGTCAGCAAGACGCGGTAGGCGTTCTTTAGGTAGCTCTTTCGGGCTGGCGACGTTATCGATTCGGCAGCCCATGCGGGGAATGGAATATTCGAAGTAGATGGCACCGTCCCGAGGGGCTAGGGCCTCCTTTAATATCCTGATTTGCTCTTGCCAAGCGAATACCTGCGCCTGTTCAACCGCGAACTCGCTATTCTGCGACAGAACGCCGATGATGGATTCCGGAGCCGAGTTTAGGAAGGACCTAATGGAACTGGAATAATAGGCTCGCCGCATGGAATTGCCTGCCTGAGATTCTAGCAGCAGTTCTGCCATCTGTCACGGCATTGGCGCCAGGAGCGGGGTCCTGGCTGCGGTGCGATCCTTTATCTCTCGCCGCTCAAAAGATACGCGATGCAGCGCTTGAGCTGCAGCATCTCCCAGGGCTTGGCGCCGCCCGCCCGCATCGTGCGAAACAACACGGGCAGGCTGTCGTTGCGGGAGTGCTCGCGCACGGCCTTGTGGATCGCCAAGCTCCCGTCGTTCTCATCGTTGAGGTCCAAGATGAGCAGGCGCGGCGACGACTCGTCGATGCGGGCCACCACGTCCTTGCCGTCGGCCAGGCACACGACATCGTAGTCTTTCCCCAGCGCGGCCGAGAGTCGGGCGCGGGCCGTTCCGTCGTCGTCGACGATGATCAGGCAGGGTTTGGGTTGGTCTGTCATGGGAGTCCCCTCACAATACCAGTTATTTCGCCATAATCGGGCCTCTCTCCGTCGCGCGCGCCACCGATCGCCTTCAACTCGCCTAGACTCGGGCCGGATGCTCGCCCGGGACTATTATGAGGCGCTGAGCGAGACGGACCAGGACCGATTCGACGATATGATTCGATACTTCTGCGAAACGAAGCCGGGATCCTTGCTCCCGAAGACGCTTTGTCGAATCGAGGACCAACCTAACCGGATTTATGCTCTCAAGCCGCGCGACGAGCGATTCTTCAGCTTCACGACGGCGGGATCCAAGGTCATCGTCACGAACGCCTGTCACAAGCACTCCCAGCAGATGACCAGGGCAGACCTCGAGCGCCTAAGGTTCGCCGTGCGCTGTAAGAACGACTATCTTGCGCGCGTCAAAGGAGGGACCTGCTATGAAGACTAAGGCCAGGGGCCTGCTCGCCCGAAAGATGGACGACGCCGCCTACCGCAAGCGTCACGAGGAGAGCTGCGAGCTCTTCAAGCTGAAAGTGCAGATGCTCAACGCACTCGAAAGAAAGCGCTGGACCTATTCCGACTTGGCGAAGGTCATGGGAACGCAGAAGAGCGCAATCTCGCGGGACCTGAAGGGCCACGGCCTTCAGAGGGCGTCCATGGATCGGATCGCAAGGATGGCTGACGCCCTCGGGCTTCGATTCGTCGCCTTCTGCATTCCCGAAGGCAAAGCATCCCGGGCCCTGCCGCTCATCCGGAAGCTCGCGACTGCCTAGAGGGTCGACGCCCGAGACAAAACCCGCTATAATCGCCCTCCGTGGCCCCTTCCTCCCTTAGCGCGCTCCCGTCGACGACCGAGCCGCGCAAAGTCACCCCCGAATCCCTTGGCGACCCCTCGTTTCGCCGCGACTACGGGCTCAAATACGCCTACGTCTCCGGCGCGATGGCCAACGGCATCGCCTCCTGCGAGATCGTCGAAGCCATGTCTCGCGCCGGCTTCCTGGGCTTTTTCGGCGCCGCCGGCCTGCCGCTGGAGACCGTCGCGCGCGCTATCGACCGCCTCCAGGCGTCGCTTGGCGACGCGCCTCACGGCTTCAACCTCATCCACAGCCCCAACGAGCCCGACCTCGAGGCCGCCGTCGCCGACCTTTACCTCAAAAGGAAGGTTCGCACCGTCGAAGCCTCGGCCTATCTCGACCTCACGCTGCCGATCGTGCGCTACCGTTTGAGCGGCATTTCCCGCAACGGCGCCGGCGAAGCGGTCGCCGCCAACCGCGTCGTCGCCAAAGTCTCCCGCGTCGAGGTCGCGCAGAAGTTCCTCTCGCCCGCGCCCCGGGCGATGGTCGACGAGCTCGTGCGCCGCGGCGAACTGACGACCCAGCAAGCGGAGCTCGCCGGACGAATTCCGGTCGCCCAAGACCTGACCGCCGAGGCCGACAGCGGCGGGCACACCGACAACCGGCCGCTGGTCACGCTTCTGCCGACCATGCTCGCCCTGCGCGACCGGCTGCAGAAGGAATACGGCTACGTCCAGCCGCCGCGCGTGGGCGCGGCGGGGGGGATCGGCACGCCGGCGGCGGCGGCGGGGGCGTTCCTGATGGGCGCGGCCTACGTCCTCACCGGCTCGGTCAACCAGGCCTGCCTCGAGTCCGGCTCCTCCGACGTCGTGCGCAAGATGCTCGCCGAGGCGGGCCAAGCCGACACGGCCATGGCGCCCGCGGCCGACATGTTCGAGATGGGCGTCAAGGTCCAGATCCTCAAGCGCGGCACGATGTTCGCCATGCGCGCGGCCAAGCTTTACGACGTCTATCGCAATTACGACTCGCTGGAAGCCATCCCGGCCGGCGTCAAACAGCCGCTCGAGCGCGATCTTTTCCGCGCGTCGTTGGCGGAAATCTGGGATCAGACGCGGGACTACTTCCTGAAAAGGGATCCGCGCCAAGTCGAGCGCGCCGAGCGCGAGCCCAAGCACAAGATGGCGCTGGTCTTTCGCTGGTACCTCGGCCAGGCCTCGCGCTGGGCCAACGCCGGCGAGCCGTCGCGCCAGCTCGACTATCAGGTCTGGTGCGGGCCGGCCATGGGGGCGTTCAACGAGTGGGCCAAAGGAACGCCCTTCGAGCGGCCCGAGAACCGCAAGGTGGCCGACGTGGCGCTGGCGATCCTCGAGGGAGCGGCGCAAATCACCTCGGACTACGTCGCCAAGCTGTCGACGTGAGGCGCTGGCTGCCCGCCGCCGGCCTGCTTTTCTGCGGCTGCGTCCAGCCCATCCTGCCCTCGGGCGACGCCCAGCGCATCGCGCTCAACGCCTGCTACGTCTGGCCCGTGCCGCCGGCCTACCGGCCGTTCGAGAAGTTCTTCGTGCTGCCGGACGGCACGCCGGCCTACAAGTCGTTGCGCCAAGCGCGCTCGCTCGACGATTCCCAGGGCTGCGACGTTTCGTTCCTCATCGATCGCCAGACGAGCTTTACCGCCATGCATTGGAGCGCTGCCATCTACGCCATGCCCAAGCGCGAGTTCCTGATCCGCGTCGCGGCCGACGATCCCGGCGATATCGCCAACCCGTCGTTTCTGGCCTGGGCCATCGACGCCGCCCTCGAGCCGCCCGAGGGCGCCGCCTACCGCAAGATGAACGGCCTGCCGCCCCTGCGCGAGGCCGCGCCGGCGCAGGCGACGTCCGCCGCCGCGAGCGCGGCGCCGCAGGCCGTCTCGTCCTATGCGCCGCCCGCCGTCACCATCGCCGGGCCGGCCCACGAGCGTCCGGCGCTCGGGTCTCTGACGCTGCGCCAGGCCGAAGCCGAGCTGCTGCCCTAGCGCATGGAGGCCCGATCGTTGCGTCGCCTCCGCGCATGAAACGGGTCGCGCCCCTGCTCTGCGCCGCGCTGCTTTCCGGCTGCGTCATCGCGCCCATCCGGCCCGTCGGGCTGACCCGGCAGATCGACCTCGACGCCTGCTACGTCTGGCCCAACGCTCCGGGCGCCCACGACCACAACGTGGATTATTTTATCCTCTCCGACGGCTCGCCGTCCTTCAGGTCCGTGCATTGGATCGCGGGGCTGGAGGGCGACGTCAGCGGCTGCGACTTCGCCTTCACGATCGGCGTCCAAGGGGGGCTTTCGCCCGTCTGGGTCTCCAAGCTCTACGCCCTGCCCAGCCGCCAATACCTGACCGAGACCTCCGCCACGGGCCTCAACCTCTCGAACCTGGCCTGGGCGGTCTACCGCGCCGTCGAGCCCGGCACGCCGGCCTACGCCGCGATCAAGGCCCAGCCGGGCGCGGAGGCCGCCGCGCCGTCGGCGCAGAGCGGACGGCTCGCGCGTCCGGCCGAGGCTTCGGCGGCCGAGGGCCTCAATTCTTCGCTGCCGCCCGAGCCCACTCTCGTCCCGCCCGCCCACGAGCGCCCCGCTTACGGCCCCGTCACCCTGCGCGAGGCCCAAGCCGAGTTGCTGCCCTAGAACATCCTCCGCCGCCAAGGCCAGCCCAAACGACGAGGCCGCTGAAGAGCTCGGGTCAGCGCCCGAACGCCGCCTGCCACTGAGTCTTGCCGTGGGCCGTGTCCTTGTCCCAGGCGACTTGGGCCTGCAGGGCGGCCGTGTTGGCGGCGTCGGCCTCGGCGCGCACGGCCTGGTCCATGGCGGCGCAACCGGGCAGCGGCTGCATCTCTTTGAGGAAAGTCAGCGCGTCTTGCCCGGCCGAAATCCAGCGGGCTTTGTGGCCGTTTTCGTGAGCGGAGATCGCCGCGCTCGCCTTGGCCCACCAGGCCGCCGTCTTGGCCGGCGCGCCGGTCGGGGCGGCCCACTTGGGCAGCGTCTCGACGACGCGAACGCTCACGTGCGCCGAGGCGAGCCTGCAAGCGCCGGCCTCGTTCTTCAAGGAATACGAAAGGTCGATCGCCCCGGCGGTCACGGCCGCGGCGGCGCCGCCGTCGATGCTGTCGGAGAGGCCCGAGGCGTTCATGGCGGCGGAAAGCTCTCGCGGCGTCTTTCCCGACAGCGCGTAGAACTTGCGCGAGGAGCGCACGTCCAGGCCGAAGCCCGGCGCGGGGTCCGCGGATGAGACGGCGGCGGAAAGCGCTCCCGCGGCCGAGGGCGGGGCGCCCGCCGCCGCCCACCCGAAGGGCCGCTGCTTGCGCCGGGACGGGGGAAACTTCGACAGCGCCGCGCGGCAGCGCGGAGTCGCGCTTTCCTCGTAGAGCGCCAGGCAGCGCTGCGCGGAGCGGCCGGCCTTTCCGGGGCAGAACAGAGAGAGCTCGTTGGAGCAGGCCAGGAGCAAGGCGGCCAGGGCGGGCGCGGGCATGCCTCAGTATAGCCCGGGCCCGCCTCAAAACGCTATAATCGCTCGTCCATGGGCTCCCAAGACATCGCCATCGTCGGGCTCGGCTGTCTCTTCCCCAAGGCGCCGGCCGCGCGCAAGTTCTGGTCCAACGTCAAGGGCGGCGTCGACGCCATCTCGGAGGTCCCGGCGTCCCACTGGCGCCGCGAGGACTACTTCGACAAGGACCCCAAGAAGCCCGACATGACCTACGCCTTCCGTGGGGGCTTCTTGGATCCCGTCGAGTTCGACCCGTCGGAGTTCGGCATCGCGCCCTCGGCGCTGGAAGCCACCGACAGCGCCCAACTCTTGGGCCTGGTGGCCGCCGGCATGGCCCTGGAAGACGCCGGCTACGGCGCCAAGCGCGAGTTCGACCGCTCCCGGGTGAGCGTCATCCTGGGCGTGACCGGCACCCTCGAGCTCGTCGTGCCGCTGGGCGCGCGGCTGGGGCATCCGATCTGGCGCAAGGCCTTGAAGGATTCCGGCATCGAGGAATCCTTGGCGGATGAAATCGTCGAGAGGATCAAGGACGGCTACGTGCCGTGGCAGGAAAGCTCCTTCCCGGGGCTGCTCGGAAACGTCGTGGCCGGGCGCATCGCCAACCGCTTCAACCTCGGCGGCACCAACTGCGTCGTCGACGCGGCCTGCGCCAGTTCCCTGGGCGCCGCCCACCTGGCGTCGCTCGAGCTTCTCGCCGGCAAGGCCGACATGGCGGTCACCGGGGGCGCCGACTGCTTCAACGACATATTCATGTTCATGTGCTTCTCCAAGACTCCGGCGCTGTCGCCCACCGGAGACGCCAAGCCCTTCGACGCCGGGGCCGACGGCACCATCCTCGGCGAGGGCCTGGGCATGCTCGTGCTCAAGCGCTTGGACGACGCCGAGAAGGCCGGCGACCGGATCTACGCCGTGATCAAGGGCGTGGGCTCATCCTCCGACGGTCGGGGCAAGGCCATTTACGCGCCCAGCGCCGAGGGCCAGACCAAGGCCCTGCAGGCCGCCTACAAGGCCGCGGGCGTTTCGCCCGCCACCGTCGAGCTCGTCGAGGCCCACGGGACGGGCACCTCCGTCGGAGACGCCGCCGAGCTCTCCGCCTTGGCCGGGGTCTACCGGCAGGCGCGCGGCGAGGGCACGTGGTGCGCGCTCGGCTCGGTCAAGTCGATGATCGGCCACACCAAGGCCGCCGCCGGCTCGGCGGGCCTCATCAAGACGGCGCTGTCGCTCTACCACAAGGTCCTTCCGCCGACCATCAAGGTCAAGAAGCCCCAGCCTTTGCTCGAGCCGGGACGCAGCCCCTTTTATCTGTCGGCCGAGAAGCGGCCGTGGCTGTCCCACGGGCATGCGCGCCGTGCCGCGGTCAGCGCCCTGGGCTTCGGCGGCAGCAACTTCCACGTAGTCCTGGAGGAGTACCAGCCCAAAAAGGAGCGCGTCGACTGGGACGGCTCGGTCCAGATCGTCGCATTCTCGGGCGTGGACGCCTCGGCCCTGGAGACGGCGCTGCGGCCCTGGATGAGCGCGACGACCTGGGACGAGGTCCGCGTCGCCGCCATGCGCAGCCGCGCCGCCTTCTCCGCCTCGGCGCCGGTCCGCCTCGCTCTCGCGGTCGAGGAAGGCAAGACCGATCTTCCCAAGCTCGCCGCCGCCGCCGCCGCCGCGCTGCGCAGCCGCGGCGCGGAAAAGGCCTGGTCGCTTCCCGACGGCGCGTGGTTCGGCGCAGGCGCCTCCGGCAAGCTCGCCTATCTTTTCTCCGGCCAGGGCTCGCAGTACGTGGGCATGGGCCGAGACCTTTGCTGCCAGTTCCCGGAGGCCTTCGAGGCGCTCTGCGCCGCCGGGGCGCTCGCCGAGCCCGTCTTCCCTCATCCGGCGCTGACCGACGAGGGCCGGCAGGAGCAGGAGCGGACGCTGCGCCAGACGCAGAACGCCCAGCCCGCCCTCGGCGCCGTCGAGCTCGCCATGGCGGCCGTGCTCTCGCGCTTCGGCGTGCGCCCCGACATGGCGGCCGGGCACAGCTACGGAGAGCTCTCGGCCCTGCGCTGCGCGGGCGTCCTCGACGCCGGGTCCCTGCTGTCTTTGTCCGTCGAGCGCGGCCTCGCTATGGCCGAGGGCGACGCCGGGCGCGGCGCCGTGCTGGCCGTCTCCGCCGCCGAGGATGCGGTCCTGCAGGTCCTCTCCGAGGAGGATCTCGACCTCGTCTTGGCGAACAAAAACGCCCCGCAGCAAAACGTGCTCTCCGGCCGCAAGGAGGAGATCGAACGCGCCTCGGAGGCTTTCGGCAGGCGGGGGCTCAAGCGCGCGCTCCTGCCCGTCTCGGCCGCGTTCCAC
>DAIDHI010000029.1 GCA_027452025.1 Elusimicrobiota bacterium
TCACCAGGTCGAGCAGGACGCAGCCGGCCAGATCGGCCGGCAGCGCCAGCCGCGTGCCGCCCCAAGCGGCCGCTCCGACCGGGGGCTCCTCCGCGAAGCGGCTGAAGAAGCGGCCCGCGCACGCGACGAGGCTCCTGCGCCCGTCGCGGCGCAGGAAGGCGACGGCCTGGCTCTTGCGCGGGCCCTCGGGCCGGAGGCCTTCGTAGGAGGACCCGAGGAAGAGCTCCGGCCACCGCTTGCGCGCCCAGAGCCCCTGCCGCAGCGCCAAAAGCTTTAGGCGGCCGTCTCGCGGATCCTTCCAAAGCGCCTCGATCGCGCCGCGCCGGTCCCGGGAGAGAGCCTCGCCCAGAGACGACAGCGCGGCCGACCGGGCCGCGAAGTCCACCGGCCGGCGGTTGTCGGGATCGACCAGGCTCAGGTCCCAGAGCTCGTTGGCCTGATAAGTGTCCGCCACCCCGGGCGAAGCGATCTTCAACGTCAGCGCGGAGAGGGAGTTGAGCCGGCCAAGAGCCGCCACCCGGCGCAGGAACGGAAGGAACAGGCTCAAGAATGGTCCATCTTCCTCCTCCGACAACAGCGCGAGCGTGAAGCGCTTGACCGCGGCCTCATACTCGGCGTTGGGACGGGCCCAGTCCGTCCGCGTCTTGGCCTCGCGCAAGGACTTCTCGACGTAGCGCCAGAGGCGTTCGGCGAGCCGGCCGCGGGCGGCTTGGTCGAGATCCCCGTCCGGCCACACCCCGAGCAGGGTCTGATAGAGGAAGTATTCGGTGTTGCGACGGGGCTCGGCGGTGCCGTCGACGAGGGTCTTGCGCCCCTCGTTGACGGCCGCCCAGCGCAGGGCGTTCTCGCGCCACTCCTGCGGGATTTCGCTGAGGACATCGATGCGGGCGCGCACGTCCTCGCTGCGCTTGGTGTCGTGCGTGGAGCTGCAAATCATCCCCCGCGGCCACAGCCGGGCGCGCTCGAAATTCTGGCGATGAAAGTCTTCGGGCGAGCAGCCGAACTGGGACGGGTCGGCGCCCACCTCGTTGAGCGAGAGCAGGCGGTTTTCCACGTAAAAAGCCGTGTCCTCGAGGCCTTTGGCCATGACGGAGCCGGTCACCTGCTGGAAGCGCAACACGAAGTCCCGGTAGAGCGCCCGGTCCTCGGGCGGGAGCGTATTCTCGAGCTTGAGCAGGAGAACGTCCCGGACAAAATCGTAGACCTCGGGTTCCACGTGGCCGTTGGACGCCTTGGCCTGCTCCACGGCGCGCCTGATCGTGCGCTCGTCGCCGTCGCCGACGCGCTGCGAATCCGGGCCGATGTAGGTGCGGTAGACCGAAAAGCAGTCGATGACCTCGCGCAGCGCCGCCGTCAGGCTTCGCCGGGTGAAGTCGCGGTAGAGGCGGCTCTTCTCCGAGATCGAATCGAGGCGGTGGCCCAGGGCCTCGATCTCGCTGGTCATCTGGCGGCTGATCACGCTGCGCTTGGCGTCGCGGATGAGCTTCTTCAACTCGATGCGGTGGCCGATGAACCCCTCGTAGACGGCGTCCATCTCGGCCTCGCGGGCGCGATCGATGAAGAGGCCGTTGAGCGCGTTCAAGAAATCGTAGCCGACCGTCCCGTGCACGGCCCACTGCGGCGGCAGCGGCTCGCGACGGTCGAGGACCTTCTCGATGACGACATAGAGCGCGGCCGTCGAGGCGAACTCCCGCTCCTGGAGCACGGCCTCAAGGCCCGCCGCGTCGGGCCCGAGGCGCTCGCGGAGATAGCGCTCCTGGAGGCGCTGGAAATAGCGGGGCGGATCGTAGAGCCCGTCCGAGTGGTCGATGCGCAGGCCTTGCACCCGCCCCTCCCCGGCGAGGCGGAAGATCAGCCGGTGGACGTGGTCGAAGACGGCTTGGTCCTCCACGCGCACGGCGGCGAGCTCGTTGATGTTGAAGAAGCGCCGGTAGTTGATCTCGTCGGAGGCGGCGCGCCAGTAGGCCAGCCGGTAGAACTGCCGCGACAGCAGGCCGTCGAGAAGGACAAAGCCGTCCTCGTCCTTGGCGTTGAAGAGCGCCACCCTCGTCTCCACGAACCGGCGCACGGGCTGCGAGCGCCGCGTCAGGGCGTCGAGGCGACGCGCGGCGCCTTCGGCGTCGCCTCCGGCCGCCAGCGCCGCGATCGCGCGGTATTCCATGAGCTCGCCCGGCGCCTCGCGCTCGAGCTCCGAAACCCCCTGCTCGAGGATGAAGGGATAACTCGACGGGCAGGCCGGGTAGCGCGCGCCGTTGCAGCGCACCAGGAAGCGGCCGCGCTCGTATTCCAGCCGTATGCGGCCCGTCTCCAAGGCCCGCCCCGACAGCTCGCCGAGCACGGGAAGCAGGACCTTGCCCTGAAGCTCGGGCTTGGCGGGCCTCCAATCGATGTCGAAGAACGAGGCGAAGCGGGACGCCGGGCCGCGTTCGAGCACGTCGAGCCAGAACGCGTTGTGGTCGCCGGCGATGCCCATATGGTTGGGGACGATGTCGCAGACCAGCCCCAGACCCGCGAGCCGCAGCTCCTCCGACAGCGCGATGAAGTCCTCCTCGCCGCCGAGCTCCGGATTGAAGGCGTTGGGATCCACCACGTCGTAGCCATGGAGGCTGCCCGGCACGGCCTTGAACATCGGGGAAAGATAAAGCGCGCCCACGCCCAACTCCTTGAAGTAGGGCACCAGCCGCCGAACATCCTCGAAGGTCATCTTAGCCCCGAGTTGAAGGCGGTAGACCGACGTCGGGCGATACCCTTCCCGCAGCTCTCGTCGAACCCGCCGCCGCACCGCCTCGAGCCTCGCCGGAGCCTGGACCTGGACCTGGACGCAGGCCGAGTTGCGCTCGAGCCGGAAGACGGCGACGCTGCGCCCCTCCATCGTCCAGCCTCCATCGGACGCCGCCGGTGGGTGCGTGGACAGCAGCAGCTGCCAGCAGCCCGTCTCCGCGGCGGGGACGCGGAAGGCCTGGGCGGAGGCGTCCGCGTTGACCAGGACGAGCAGGGTGTCGGCGGGCAGGGCCCGGCCCTGCTCGTCGACGGCGTCGCAGGCGCCGTCGGAAAGCCGCATCGCCAGGCACCGCGCCGACGGATCGCTCCAGGCCTGGGCCGTCATCTCGCGGCCCGAGGCGTCGAGCCACGCGACGTCCCGCGACCCGCGGAAGAAGCGCCTCCGGCGCAGGACCGGCTGGCTTTTGCGCAGGCTGATGAGCGCGCGCGTAAACGCGAGGAACTCGCGCTGCCGCTCCGAGAGGGTCCAGGACAGCCAGGAGAGCTCGTTGTCCTGGCAATAGGGGTTGTTGTTGCCGTGCTGCGTGCGCCCCAGCTCGTCGCCCGCCGACAGCATCGGTACGCCCTGGGACAGCAGCAGGGTCGCGAGCAGATTGCGCTTTTGGCGCTCCCTCAGGCGCAGGACGGCCTGGTCCTGCGTCGGGCCCTCGACGCCGCAGTTCCAGCCGAGATTGTTGTCGAAGCCGTCGCGGTTGGCCTCGCCGTTGGCCTCGTTGTGCTTGCGCTCGTAGGTGACCAGGTCCTGGAGCGTGAAGCCGTCGTGCGCCGTGACGAAGTTGACGCTCGCGTAGGGCCGGCGCCCGGCGCGCTCATAGAGGTCGCTGGAGCCCGACAGCCGGGTCGCCAGCTCGCCTACGCCCTGGGCCTCGCCCTTCCAAAGCCGGCGCACGGCGTCGCGGTATTCGCCGTTCCACTCCGCCCAGCCGATGGGGAAGCGCCCGACCTGGTAGCCGCCCTCCCCCAGGTCCCAGGGCTCGGCGATGAGCTTGAGGCGGCTGAGCACGGGGTCCTGGTGGACGATGTCGAAGAAGGCGCTCAGGTTGTCTACGGCGTAGAGCTCGCGCGCGAGGGTCGACGCCAGGTCGAAGCGAAAGCCGTCGACGTGCATCTCGACGGCCCAATAGCGCAGGCTGTCCATGATCAGCTGGAGTGCCCTGGGCTCGCGCATGTTGAAAGAGTTGCCGCAGCCGGTGAAGTCCTCGTAGTAGCGGGGCTGCTCGGCGACCAGCCGGTAGTAGGAAGGGTTGTCGATGCCGCGAAACGACAGCGTGGGTCCGAGCTGGCTGCCCTCGCAGGTGTGATTGTAGACGACGTCGAGGATCACCTCGATGCCCGAGCGGTGCAGCGCCCGGACCATGCGCTTGAACTCCGAAGCGGCGCGCGCGGGGTCGGCGGCGTAGCGCCGCTCGGGCGCGAAGTAGGAAAGCGTGTTGTAGCCCCAATAGTTGGTCAATCCGCGGTCGACGAGCTGCCGGTCGTCGAGATGGTGGTGCACGG
Organism: Elusimicrobiota bacterium; assembly: GCA_027452025.1. Lineage (GTDB taxonomy): Bacteria > Elusimicrobiota > Elusimicrobia > UBA1565 > UBA9628 > DAIDHI01. The sequence continues at coordinate 4,279 of DAIDHI010000029.1, forward strand.
GCAGAAGCTCGACGGCCGTGATTCCCAGCGACTGCAGGTGGGAGATCGCCGCGGCGCTGGCCAAGCCCGCGTAGGTGCCGCGCAGCTCCTCCGGGACGTCGGGATGCAGCTTCGTGAAGCCCCGCACGTGCAGCTCGTAGATGATCGTCTCCTGCCATGGCGTGCCCGGCGGCGCGTCGTCTTCCCAGGCGAAGGTCGAATCCGACACCGCCGCCAGGGGCGCGAAGGCGGCGTTGTCGCGCGAATCCATGCTCAGGTCGGCGCGGGGATCGCCCAGGCGGTAGCCGAAGAGAGAATCGTCCCACGCCGCCTCCCGCCCGATCGCCTTGGCGTAAGGGTCGAGCAGCACCTTCGTCGGGTTGAAGCGCAGTCCGGCGTCCGGCTCGTAGGGCCCGTAGACCCGATAGGCGTAGAGCTGGCCGGGCTTCACCTCGGGCAGGTAGCCGTGCCAGACCATGTCCGTCTGCTCCGGAAGCGCGATGCGCCGCGACTCGCGCACGGCGTCGGGCGAGTCGAAGAGGCACAACTCGACGCGCGACGCGTTCCTCGAAAATAGCGCGAAATTGGTTCCCAGCCCGTCGAAGGTCGCGCCCTGCGGATAGGGCCTTCCGGGCCAGGCCCGACCTCGCGTGACCCCCGCGGCCGCCGGCGCGCGCACGCTCATCGGCGCCTCGGCCCGCGCCGGGCGCGGGCGTCGTAATAAAGGATGTCCACCATCAGCGCCACCGCGCCTCCGGCCGCCGCCAGGAAAAAGAGGATCGCCAGCCCCGGATAGCCGAAGAGCCGGAATGGCGTCTCGATGCGCATGATGAAGGCCGCCCCGATGGTGAGCGAGCCCAGCAGCACCCCCATCGCGATGCGGTTGGCGATCTTCTGCATCCCGGCGATGAGCTCCTGCTCGTCGAAGAGCTCCAGCCGGATGCGCAGCTCGTTGCCCCCCACCACGTCCATGATCCGGCCCAGGCGAGCCGGCAGGCTTTCCGCGAAGCGCTTGAGGTCCAGGCCGGCGGCGATCGCGGAGCCCAGAGACAGCGACTGCCGCAGTCGCCGCCGCATGAGCGTCGGCGCGTCCCCGCGCACGGCGGCCGACGGGTCGTACTCCGGATCGAGCGTCCACACGGCGCGGTCGAGGTTGAGCAGCGCCTTGCCGAGCATGGTCAGCTCTCCGGGCAGCCGCAGCCCGCAGGCCGCGGCCGCCCGGGCGATCTCCAGGATGATGCGCCCGGTGTCGAGCTGGGAAACCGTCGGGTCCTTGCGGTGGAGGACCAAGCGCGCGATGCGGTCTCGAAACTCCTCCTCGTCGAAGTCGTCGCGCGGCGCGCCGGCGCGGATCGCCACGTCCGCGGCGGCCTGCGCCCGGGCGTCCACGACGGCCAGCAGGAGGCTGAAGAGATCCTCCTGGAGGTCGGGCGCCAGGCGCGCGGCCATGCCGAGGTCGAGCAGGGCCAGGCGGCCTCCGTCGGTCAGCAGGACGTTTCCGGGATGCGGGTCGGCGTGGAAGAAGCCGTCGACGAGCACCTGCTTGAGGTAGCAGCGGAACAGCTCATCGGCCAGGCCCGGGGCGTCGAGCTCGGTCAGGGCCAGCGGCGTCAGCCCCGTGATCTTGCGCCCCGAGACGAAGTCCATGGTGAGCACGCGCGAGGTCGTGAAGTCGAGGTGCGGCCGCGGCACGACGATGCGCTCGAACTCCTCCAGGTTTTCGCCCAGCTCCAGCAGGTTGCGCGCCTCCTCGTTGTAGTCGAGCTCGCGCAGGAGGTTCTTGCGCAGCTCGCGCGCCGTGCGGCCGAACTCGTAGCGCCGGCCGAGTTCGGTGTGCCAGTCCAAGAACGCCGCCGCCTCCGCGACGACCTGCAGGTCCTCGATCAAGGTGCGGCGCACGCCCGGCCTCTGCACCTTGACGGCCACGTCCCGGCCCCCGCGCAGACGCGCCCGGTGCAGCTGACCGAGAGAGGCCGCCGCCTTGGGAACCGGGTCGAAGGAAGCGAAGAGCTTGCCGAGCTTGGCCCCGAGCTCCTCCTCGATGGTGCGCTCCACTTCGGAAAACGGGAAAGGCTCCACCTTGTCTTGGAGGCGCGAGAGCGCCTCCAGATAGCGCTCCGGGATGAGGTCCGAGCGCGTCGACAGCAGCTGCCCGAGCTTGACGAACGTGGGGCCAAGGCGCTCGAGATCGCGCGCGAAGGCCTCCGGGTCTCCCTCGAACTCGGCGGCGACGTCGGCGGGCTCGCCTTCCTCGAGCCCCGCCTTGCTCAGGAGATCGGAGCGCCCGTATTTGATCAAGAGCCGGGCGATGCTCTTGTAGCGCCCCAGGTGTCGCGCCTTCAGGGCCGTCCCGAGCATGCCGGCGTCAGGCCCCGTCGCTTGCGCCCAGGAACTGCTCCAGGATCGGGATGTGCGCGCGCGTCTTGGGGATCAGGTTGGCGGCGATGAGGGATTTGGCGTCCTGATCCAGGGTCAAGTCGGCGAGCGCCTTCTCGTAGTCGGACAAGTCGTGCTGCTCGCCTTCCTTGAGCGCGGTGATCGCCGCCCGGCTTTCCACCCTCTCCGCGCCGCTCAGCGAGGCGCTCTCCCAGGCCCGCCAGACCTCCGATTTCATGGCGGGCTCCTCCCCCATCTGCGCGACCTGCTCCTGCAGCAGGGTGGCCGCCTCCTCGTGCTCGTTCTCGATGCGGCGCAGCTCCGCGGCCTCCGGCGCGTCGGAGAGGCGCTCCAGGGCCCGCTTGTAGGTCTCCACCGCCGCCAGCTCGTCCTTGACGAGGCCGTCGAGCACGGCCTTCCCCGCGCGGTTGCGTTTCATGGCTATCCTCCTCGAGGCTGTGGACGGCTCCGGAGCCGGCTCGCAGATGCGCCGCAAGACCGAGCCTACGCGGCGCAGAGGTTCCTCCGCGGCGGCCGCCGAGGCGACGTCGCCGAGCGTGAGGAGGCCGGCCAGCCGGTCCTTGGCGTCGAGCACGAGGAGCCGCCGCACCCGGCGCCGCTCCATGATCTCGCACGCCTGCTCGAGCTCGTCGTCCTCGCGGCAATAGAGCGGCTCGCGCGTCATGACGTCGGAGGCCGTGGTGCCCGAGAAGTCCAGGCCCGGAGCCGCGAAGCGCGTGACGATGTCGCGATCGGTGAGCACGCCGACAAGCCGCCCGCGCTCCGCCACCGGCAGGAATCCCACGTCCAGCGTCTCCATGCGAGCCGCGGCCTCCTGAATGGGGCAGTCGGCGCTCACGACCTCGACTTCCGGCGTCATCGCCTCGCGTACTTTCATGGCTGACCATGATTATAGGCGCGGCCGCCGCCCGAGGTCTGTATAGGCGGTGTCAGGCTTTGAATTATTTTCCTTTTGGCCGAGCCAAAAGGAAAATAATTCAAAGCCTGACACCGGCGTCGTAGGACGGGCCGGCGCGCCGGCCCTATAATGGACTCATGGCCCGTTCGATCTGGAAGGGCACCGTGACGTTCGGGCTCGTCAATATCCCGGTTTCGCTCTATTCCGGCGAGTCGCGCGAGGAGCTCGGCTTCACCCTCCTCGACAAGCGGGACATGTCCCCCATCGGCTACAAGAAGGTCAACAAGAGGACCGGGCAGGAGGTGCCCCGCGAGGACATCGTCCGCGGCCGGCTTTCCGAGCTCGGACTTTCGAGCTTCGTCAAGACGACGGGCGGCAAGGAGCTGCACGTCGTCGTGCCCTTCGCGGCGGCGCGATCCTTGGCGGGACTTCGACGAGGCGCGCCGGGCCAACGCTGCGGCGCTGGCCCAAGCCAGGCGCCGAAGGACTCATGACTAAAGCAGAGAGGGAGGTGCCCATGCCGCCCATAAGCCTCAAGCTGCGCATGCGCGACGCGACGGGGCGCTGGCCCCAGTCTCAGCAGCAGCCCAGCCGCCGCCGCAAGTCCCGAGGGGAGCACAAGCACGCCGGCCATCAGCCCAAGAGCCCGCGCACGGCCAAGCTGCGCCTCAACACCCGGCGCGGCCGCAGCGCCGGGCAGGCCCGCTATAACCGGGGCCTCAAGGGCGTCATCGACCGGCGCGAAAGGGCTTGCGCCGATTGAAACAGCGCCTGGCCTCCGCTTGTTG
>DAIDHI010000030.1 GCA_027452025.1 Elusimicrobiota bacterium
TCGTCCTCACGTATTCCCTCCTCGCCGACGGACCCATCCCAAAGACCTCCCTTGCAGGACCCCTCGCCGGGTCCCATTCGGGAACATCTTAGGTGAGTTGACGAGGTCCCATTCGGGAACATCTTACGTGAGTTGATGCGGGTCCTTGACAGGCGGCCCCGGAGGACGCACACTAAGGAAGCCGATGGCCAAATTCTCCCTGGATCCCGGGCTCTACGAGCCGGCCGATTCCGGCGTCGACCGGCGCTACATGGAGCAGATCGCCGGGCAAGCGCAGACGCCCTGCGGCGCCGATTCCAAGAAGCCCCGCGTCTGCCTCGTCGTGGGGCCCTCACCCTTCACGATGCCGCGCGGCTGGGAGTTCTTCCTGACCTCGCCCTACGAGGGGGTCAGCTACATCGCCACGGTCCTCCACAACGCCGGCTACCCGGTGCGCATCATCGACGCGCGCTACACGGCCGACCCCCTGCAGGCGGCCTTTCGCCAAATTCGCGAGGGCTGCGACGTCCTGGGCATCGCGACCTACGAGGATTGCTACCCCTTCGTCGAGGAGCTCATCGCCATGGTCAAGGAGGCCCAGCCCTCCCTGCCCGTGATCCTGGGCGGCTCGCTGGTCACCTCCGCTCCCCACGTCTTCATGCGCGAGACCCGCGCCGACGTCGCCGTCATCAGCGAGGGGGAGATCACCATCCTGGAGCTCTTGGAAGCCTACGCGGCCGGCCAGTGGCCCGCGCGTCTCAAGGACATCCGGGGAATCTGGTACCGCACGCCTCTGGGCGAGGTGCGCCATAATCCTCCCCGTGGTCAGATGCTGGACCTCGACTGCCTGCCGCCCATGAACCTCTCGCTTTGGCCCCAGGCCAAGGGCCCTGGCGGACTGCAGCCGCAGATCATCGCCTCCCACAGCCGCGGCTGCAAGATGGACTGCTCGTTTTGCTACCGCACGACGCCGCAGCTTCGCGAAAAATCGCCCGACAAGCTGCGCGCCGAACTGCGCAAGCTCAAGGAGGACTACAAGGTCGACTTCATCTTCTTCGTCGACCTGACCTTCACGTCCAACAAGAAGCGAAGCCTCGAGGTCTGCGCGGTCATCAAGGAGTTCGACATCGGCTGGACGTGCCTGACGCGCTGCGCCGACGTCGACCCGGAAGTCCTGGCCGCCATGAAGGATTCGGGCTGCGACATCATCCTTTACGGCGTGGAAAGCCTATCGCCCGACGTGCTCAAGGCCGCGCGCAAGGGCTCGGCCGAGCACATCGTGCTGCGCGCCATGCGCTCGACCTTCGACGCCGGACTGCGCTTCGGAGGCCTCACGATCGTCGGGTTGCCCGGAGAGACCGAGGAGTCGCTCGACCACATGTGCCGGTGGGCCGAGGAAAACCGCCACATCACCCGGGTCAAGTATCTTTCCGCGATGCCCGGCACCTCGGTCTACGCCGAAGGCTTGAAAAAAGGCTTCATCCGCAGCGAGGTCGACCACCTGCGCTGGCTCTCCACCGAGCAGGCCCTGGTCCACGACGAGTATCTCAACTACAACGGCCTGCCGGAGCCGGTGATGCGCCGCGCCTATCAGCGGCTCTACGATTCCTACCAGCCCGGCCCGGTGATGGACTTCCGCCACTGGCCCGAGCGCTTCGCGCGCTTCTATCCCGACGCCGAGAGAGCCTGGCGCAAGCAGTTCAGCTCGGCCTCCGCCGAGCTCATCGCCGGCGTCGACCGCTTCAGCTTTTCGAAGCTCGCCGCCTCGGCCGCCTGAGGGCGCGCAGGCCCCGGCAGGCGTCCCGATAATCCGGGAAAAGCCGCAGGGCGCGTTCGTAATGCCGCCGAGCCTCCGCCTTTCGGCCCGTCCGCGCGCAGAGGTCGGCCAGGCTCTTGCGCGCCGTCACGTAATGGACGTCGAGGGCGAGCGCGCGGCGCAGGCAGCGCTCTTCCTCCTCTGCCGCGCCGCTCAAGCGAGCGACGTAGGCGCGCGAATGGTGCAGCAGCGCCGAGCGCTCGTTGAGGCACTCGGCGGCGCCGAGCTCGCGGCGGGCTTCCTCGAGGCGCCCCAGATAGGCCAGGAACACCCCGGCGTAGAGCGGCGCGCGGAAATCCGCGGGATCGGCGCGCGCCGCCTCGCGCGCCCGCGACAGCGCCTGCGCGTGGCGCCCGGCCTGCGACAACGCCAGCGCGAGCAGGACGCGGCTCGTCGCGTCGCCGCGCAGGCGCGCGAGCCTGCGAAAGCCCGCGATCGCCTTGTCGACCGAGCCCGCGTCGAGCTCGACGCAGGCGCCGGCCCAGGCGAGCTCGTCTTCGGCCGCCCCCGACCGTTTCGCCAGCGCAAGCTCCCGCCGCGCCCCCTTGCCCTTGAGCAGGTAGCCGAGCACGATGGCCCGGTAGAGGCGCGCGGGGACGCAGCCGGGGTCGAGCCGAAGGGCCCAGTCGAGCTCGGCCAAGCCGCGGCGCGTGTCGTAGCGGCTGTCCTTGACGCGGAAAAATCCCAGATGCGCGAGAGCCTCGGCGCTCTTGGGCCGCCGGCGCGCCGCCCTTTCGAAGAAGGTCAGGCCGGCCTTCCAGTCGTCACGGCTGAAGAATTCCCGCGCCCGGCGGCTAAGCGGGCTTTCGGGCCGAGAAGACGCACCAGCGCCAGAGGTCATGGATCTCTCCCGACGGCGAGATTCGAAAAGGGTGGACGGCCTTGGCCTGGGCCGGAGCGTTGAGGTAGAGCTGCCGGATCTCGTGGCGGCTGAGGCTGGTGGTCTCGTAGCTGTCGATCCAGACGTCGATCGACTCCCAGACCGCGAGCTCGCGCATTTTTACCGAGGAGAAGCCGGCGCCTGCGAGGAGTCGCCTGAAGTCCTCTTCCTGGAACATATTGAAGAGCAGCGGCTGCTTCTTCTTGAAGATGCGATACATCCACGGCGCGTCGTCCTCGCAAAAGGGCAGGATCTGGCCGACGATGAACTGGCCTCCGGGCTTGAGCACCCGGAAAATCTCCGAGACCGGCCGCTCGGGCTCGGGCAGCAGGTGCAGAACCTCGCGCGTGCACACCAGGTCGAAGCTGGCGCCTTCGAAAGGCATGCGGTAGACGTTGCCCTGCGTGACCTCGTCGAGCCTGGTGCGGGCCATGGCGACCATCTCCGGCGTCAGGTCCAGACCGATGACTTTCTTGACCTTGCCCTTGAAGGAGGCGCCGACGACGCCGCTGCCGCAGCACACGTCGAGCGCCACGGCGCCCTTGCCCTTCTCGCACAGCGCGGCGTGCGCCTTGAGGAGCTTGTCGTGGGTGATCCAAGCCGCCGAGTCGTGCCAGTTGCGCGACCGAGCGCCGAACTGCTCCCTGTAGACCGACTCGTCGATCTCGCGGTGGACGCGCTGGAAATACACCTTCTCGGCGGCCCGCCGCGCCGCGAGCTTCGCGCTGCGCGCCTGCAGGACGCGCTCCATGACGGCCGCGGCGGCGGAGGGATCGCGCCGGAAGGCCGCCAGGACCTGGGCGGCCACGGCGGCCTCCAGCGGCGCCGAGAGCTCGGCGTTGGTCAGGCGGCTTTTGGTCTGGCTCTCGAAGTTCGGATGGGCCGCCTTGGCGCTCACCACGGCGACGAGGCCCTAGACGGCCTCGTCGAGCTCGACGGCGTCCTCGGCGCAGGCCTTGCGGCCGGCCTCGGCCATCAGCCGGTTGAGAGCGCGGGCCACGCCCAGGCGGAAGGCCGCGGCGTGGGTGCCGCCCTGCGTCGTGGCCACGCCGTTGACGAAGGAGCGGATGAGGGGCTCTCGTCCCGTCGTCCACAAAAGCGCCGCTTCGCACTCCCAATCACGCTTCTTGACCCGCACGAGCATCGGCGCGCCCGAGATCGAACGAACGTCCTCGGCCAGGCGGCCGAGCAGGCCGGCGACGCCGGCCGTGGTCTGGAAGCTCCGGCCGTCGAGGGAGAACCGCAGGCCGGGATTGAGGTAGGAGAGCTCCTCGAGCAGGCGCCGGCAGCGGGCCGCATCGAAGCCGGAGAAGCCCTTGAAGATCGCCGGATCGGGCCGAAAGGAGATGGTCGTGCCCGTCTCCCGGGTCCGGCCTTTGACCGCCGGCGGGCCCTTGGGCCGGCCGCGCGAAAACTCCTGAACGTGGACGCGGCCGCCGCGGCGGATCTCGACGCGCAGGCTCTTGGACAGCGCGTTGACGCAGGAGAGGCCCACGCCGTGCAGGCCGGCGCTGAAGCGCGGCCACCGGCGCGAAAACTTGCTTCCGGAGTGGAGCGTGGTGAAGACGACCTCGCTGGCCGGGATGCCCGCCGTCGGATGCCGCTCCGTCGGGATGCCGCGGCCGTCGTCGCTGACCCGCGCCGATTGGCCCGAAAGCGACACGTCGATGCGCGAGCAGGCCCCCGCCAGCGCCTCGTCGACGCCGTTGTAGATCACTTCGAAGAGGAGCTGATGGGCGCCATCGGCGAAGACCGAGCCGACGTACATCCAGGGGTTCTTGCGCACCGCCTCCAGGCCGGGCAATACCTGGATTTCGGACGCCCGATTGGGCCTAGCCATCGGCGAGCTTGCGCAGCTTGCGGACGTTGGAGCGCTTGGACTTCTCCAGCGTCTCGAACCAGCTGGCGATGTCGGGAAAGCCCTCCTGGCGGGCGACTTTGGCCATCTCCGGATAGATCTTCGCGTGCTGCCGCGCCTCCGTCTGAAGCAGCGACTCCAGGTTCTTCGGGGTGCCGCCGACGGCGATCCCCGAATCCGGGTCGGCGACGAGCCTTAGGAAATCGAAGCAGCCATGGACGCCGGAGGAGCCGCTTTCCGCCAGCTCCTTGAAGGCCCGCGCGTGGTCCTGCCGCCCCTCGAACTCCGCGATCGTCGCGTAATAGAGGTAGCGAAAGACCAGACGGGCTTCCTCCGCGAAGGCCTTCTCCAGGTTGTCCAGCGTCCGGCTCTTCTCGAGCTCGTCCATCAGGGCTTGCGCGCCGTCACGATCAAGAAGAGCATGGTGTCGAGGATGTCGCCGCCCGCCTCCTCGACGCGGTGCAGGCGCTTGAAATCGGGGCCGGCCTCGCGATAGGCGCGGCGGATGGCCGCGCGTTCCTCCTCCGTGCCGGCGCCGTGGTCGATCCAGCCTCCGACCGACTCTCGAGACTCGTAGCGGCCGGTCGGCCCCACGGCCAGTCCCGCCGCCGCCAGCGCGGCCTCGAGGTCGCCGGGCTTGAAGTAATTGACGCGGGCGGGGTTGCGCAGGGCCTGGATCTTGAAGGCGTCCTCGGCGTCGGCGTCGCCGTAGGCGGCGAGGTGGCACAGCGCGACGCGTCCGCCGGGCCGCAGCACCCGCGCGATCTCCGCCGCCGCTTGAGGCAAGTCGGCGAACTGCAGGCCTTGGCGGCAGACGCAAACGTCCACGCTGGCGTCGGGAAGCGGGATCTTTTCGACCGGGGCCATGATCAGGCGGTCGACCAGCCCCTCGGCTTGGCGCGCCATGTCCGGGGAGACGTCCAGCCCGATCACCTTCGCGACGCGGCCCTTGAAGCGCCGCGCGACCAGCCCCGTGCCCGTGGCGATGTCCAAGACGACGTCGTCGGGGCCCGGACAGGCCGCGTCGAAGATGGCGCCCAGAAGCTTTTCGTCGACGACCCAGCGCGAGGAGCGGTTGTAGCGCTCGCTGCGCTTCTTGAAGTGCGCCAGCACCTTCTCGTTGGGCCTTATCATGTCAACTCGCGCAGGCGCCTTCCAGGCGCTCGACGTAATCGAGGTCCAGGCCGTGCGTCTCGCTCAGCCGCGACAGCGCGGCGAAAGCCGGGACATAGAGGACCAGGCCGATGACGGCCGCGGCATCCGTCGCCGTCATGGCCCCGCGCAGAGCCTGGAAAGCGAAGACCATCGGCACGGTGAAGCCTCGGACCAGGTTGGCGATGACGATCGAGGTCGTGGCTCGGATGTTGGTGCCGAAGTGCTCGGCCGCGAGCATGGTGAAGAGCACCCAGCAGCCCCCGGCCGCTCCTATGGCGAAATAGAGCGCGTAGAGCGCTTGCGGGGAGAAGCGCAGCCGCGGGCCGAGGACCAGCAGCACGGCGCTGAGCGCCGCGCCGGCGGCCAGAAACGCCCGCAGGCTGCGCAGGCGGCTGCCCCAAGCCTGCGTGACCAAGCCGGCCAGGACGTCTCCGGCGCTCGCTCCGACGTAGAACGCGGCAAGACAAGCTTTCTGGCTGAAAGCGGCGCCGGCGACGAGGACGGCCCGCCCCAGCTCCAGCGAGAAAAAGTTGAGCAGGCTCCAGCAGAAGATCAGCGGCAGACCGGCGAGCAGGCAGAAGACGACGGCCCGTCGCTGGCGCGGCTGCGCCAGCAGCCGCCAGGAGCCCGCGTGGTTGGCCGCGCCCGCGCCCTTACGGAAGAGCTCCGGCTCGACTAGGCGCAGGCGAAGGGCGAGCAGGAGCAGGCCGCAGGCGCCGGCCAGCGCGTAGACTTGCCGCCAGGGCAGCCAGCGCGAGGCGCCGATGACGAGCACCGGCCCTAAAAAGCCGATGCCGGAGACGATGGTCACGCCCCAGCCCCGTTCGAGCGGCCCCATGAGCTCGCAGACCAGCGTGACGGCCGCGCCCGTCTCGCCGGCGAGGCCGACGCCTGTCACGAACCGCAAGCCCGCGTAAGCCGCCGGCCCGCGCACGAAGGCGCAGCCCAGAGCCCCGGCGGAATAGAGGAGGATCGAGCCGTAGAGAACCTTCAGCCGGCCGAAGCGGTCCCCCCAGTAGCCCCAGAGAAAGGCCCCGAGGAGCATGCCCGCCATCTGGGCGTTGAGAATCCAGCCGGCCACCGTCGCCAGCCGCGCCGCCGGCACGCCGAGGTCGGCCAGGCTCGAGGCCCGCAAGACGGCGAAGAGATGGACGTCAGCGACGTCCATGAGATAGCCGAGCGCGCAAACCCAGACGGCCCGCCGGACGTTCTTCGTCACGCCCAGGAATTATACTTGACCCGGCCAGGGGAAGCGGAGGTATATTGAAAGTAGGGAGACGCCGGAGTGAACCGAAAGATTCGCCCGGCGTCTCTCTCACGTTTTCTCCGGCAGAGGCCGGGCCCGAAAAAGGGTCTCGCGGACGACGCGATACTCGACCCGCCATTCAGGCTCGTGCCGCAGGGCCGCCGTCCCGGCGAGGATATCCAGCTCGCGGAGGTCTCCGTCCCCGAGCGCGGCGAGATAGCGCTCCCAAAGCCTCATATAGAGGCGCTCCCGTCGCCAATGGTCGAGGCGCCGCTGGATCGTGCGCCGATGGCCGAAGGCGGTGGGCAGGCGATCCCAGGCCGCCCCGGTCCGCATGAGCCAGACCACGGCCTCGAAGCAGCGCCGGTCCGGCCAGCGGGGCCGTCCGCCCTTCCTGCGCCGGCGCAAGAAAGGCTTCTTCTTGGCCATGGGCAGCGCCCATTCGACGCGCCGCCACTGCTCGTCGCTCAGGCCCCGCCACTCCGCGGCCGATTCCATACTCTATTTACGGATCGGCCCCGGAAAAGGTTCCCCGGCGGTCGTGCGCTTTTCTCGATTTTCATTTTCCCGAGGAGGGTTTTATCGCAGGATAATGCCAGGATCACTCGACGAGGATTCCGGGGGGATCGCGCCGACATCACAGCAGCTCCGCCCGCATTTTGTCGCTGAAGAGCGACAAAACATGGTGCCGTTCGAAACTCAAACCGTTTGAAATCGCTTCACCCGCCGATTCGTCCCTCGTTAGATTCTATCGCTGTCCTGCGACAAAACCCTCCTCGGGAAAACAAAAAATCAGGAAGACGCCGGGACGGGACCGGGACCGGCCGGACGTCCGGAGTCTTAAGGAAGGCCCCAGATCGGGTGGAACTGAGGAATGAGCCGGACGTCTTTGAGAAGCGCCTGGGCCTGCTTGAAGAATTTGAGGCAGAGCGCCGGAGCGATGGGACCCCGGCCGGCGAAGTCCGTGGCCGGCTGCAGGATCAAGGGGATGTTCGTCGAGACTTCCTGCATCAGGCGGATCACCTGCCGCCACTCGGCCTCCGTGGAGCGGTCCGTCAGCACGACCTTGGCGAAGGTCTTTTCCGGCACGACGCGCAGGAACTCGAGGTGCTCCGACCAGGTCTGCCGTCCCGTCGCCGATGGCAGCTTGATATCCATGGCGACGACGTCGCAAAGCGCCCCCAGCGCCCGCAGCTCCGAAACGCGGGTGCCGTTGGTCTCGAGATAGTTCTTGAGGCCGCGCTCTCGCGCCCACGGCATCACCTTCTGCAGGAATTCGGCGTGCAGCAGAGGCTCGCCGCCCGTCCATGAGACGGCGGCGTGCGGGCGCTCCTTGGCGAGTTCCTCGATGCGCGCCTTGAGCTTATGAACCGGCCAAACATCGCCGGAGGGGATCGGTATCGTGCCCGGCTCGTCGCAGTAATCGCAGTGCAGGTTGCAGCCCCCGAAGCGCACGAAGACCTGCCGCTGGCCCAGATGGACTCCCTCGCCCTGCAGCGAGGAGAACACTTCCACGACCCGGGCCTGCTCAGCGTCGGAGAGCTTCATCGGAAAGACCCGCTTGCGCGAAACCCTTGGCGCGCAGCTTGCACGAATCGCAGCGCCCGCACGGGCGGCCGCCTCCGGCGTAGCACGACCACGTCAGCTCCAGCGGCGCCCCCAGCCGCTTGGCCAGACGCACGATCCCCTTTTTATCCAGCTTGAGCAAGGGCGCCAAGACCCGCAGCCTCCGGGCCCGCGTGCCCAGGCGCGCGGCCCTCTCGAAGGCGCGCAGGTAATCGGGCCGGCAGTCGGGATAGCCGCTGTAGTCGAGGACGTTCGCCCCGATGACGACGGACTCGGCTCCGATCGCATCGGACAGGGAGGCCGCCAAGGAGAGGAAGATCGTGTTGCGGCCGGGCACGTAGGTCGGCGGCACGGGACCTTTCCCGATGCGCGCGACGGCCCCGTCGGGCCGGGCCCGCGAGCGGTCGGTCAGAGCGGAGCTGCCCGACAGCCACGGCAAGTCGAGCTCGACTTCGTGCAGCCGCACGCCCGCCGCCCGGGCGACGGCGCGGGCCGAGGAAAGCTCGCGGACATGCCGCTGGCCGTAGCGCGCCGAGAGGGCGACGACGCGGAACCCCCGGTGCTTGGCCCAGTAGAGGGCCGTCGTGGAGTCGAGCCCGCCGGAGAGCAGGACGACGGCCTGGCTCTTCATCCCTGCGGCTTGGCCGGGAAGCGGCCGGCGAGCGCCTCGCGGCAGATCTTGGCCAGCTCCGCCGTCGTCCGGTCCGCTCTCATCAGCCACTCGAGGTAGGAAGGCTCTCGCTGGGCGATCTCGCGCAGCGTCAGGGTCCGATGCTTGCCGAAGTTGAAGGCCGCCTCGCCGTTGCGCCAGACGAACTTTCCTTCGGCGTCGACGTTGCGCGGGTCGCGGGACTGGCAAAAGGCGGAGAGCGCCTCGACCGTGCCGGGCAACTCGGGGTAGCGCGACAGCTGCGACCAGAGGACCTCCAGCGCCGCGCGAGCGTCCGGCTCGGCGCGATGGGCGTCCTCGAGCACCTTGCCGCAGTAGAACTTATAAGCCGCGCCCAGGTTGCGCGGCTCCATGCGCTGAAAGACGACGAAAGAGTCGACGACGCGCCGGCCGTCCATGGGAAGCTCGAAGCCGGCTCGCTTGAACTCCGCCTGGAGCATCGGAATGTCGTATTTGAGGACGTTGAAGCCGCCCAGGTCGCAGGAAGCGACGAATTCGAGAATGCGCGGGGCGAGTTCCCGGAAAGAGGGCGCGTCCTTGACCATGGCGTCGGTGATGTGGTGGATGGCGGAGGCCTCGGCCGGAATGGGGATGCCCGGGTTCACATAGGAGCAGAAGGCCTGCTCCGTGCCGTCGGGCAGGCGCTTGATGAGAGCCACGTCGACGATGCGGTCGTCGAGCGGCGCCACGCCCGTGGCCTCGAGGTCGAAGAAGACGAGCGGTCGTTCCAGCTTCATTTTTGGGCGGTCCGAGGCGGTACGCATTCGAAGACGATATGGTGATACTTGGAGACCTTGTAGTGCTGTCCCCCCCGCTCCAAGGTCGTCTCGACGTCGTCGGAGGTGTAAGTCGCGTCCACGTCCTGGCGCGTGACGTCGTCATCGATCTTGAAGGGCAGCGGCGAGCAGAACAGCTTGATGCGGCGCAGGGCCATCGTCCGGCGCGAGGCCACGATCCAACTCCAGCCCTGGGTGGAATAGCGCACGTCGCCTCCCCCGGAGTCGATATAGCCCACCTCGGCGACCGGACCTTTACGCGGCTTCTGGCTCTTCACCATCTCGACAACGCAGCCGCTCAAGACGGCGGCGGCCAGGATTATACCAAAGAGGCGCATAAGCGTTCGGCGCAGGCCTTGCCGTCGAGGATCGTCTCCTCCATGAAGGAGTATTTCCAGCCGCCGTAGCGTCCGATCGAGTCGACGCCGCGGCGATTAAGGAAGGCCGTCAGCGCCGCGACGGCCGGCGTGCGCTCGAAATCATAGACGACGTAGCCGCAGCGGATCTGGTTCCATTGCCTCGTCACCAGGCGGTCCGAGGCCTTGAGCAGGCCGCAGCGGCGCAGTCCGTCGAGGATCGACGTCTCCAGCCGGCGCTTGTCCACGCGCTCCTGCGGCTTGCGAGACACCTCGATATAGAGAGAGCTCGTGCCTCGCGGGTGGTTGGAGCGCGCGAAGTTGCTGGCAAAGCCCACTCGGTAGAACGGAAACGACTTCTCGGGAAAATAGATCCAGTGCTTGTCGCAAACGCCGGCGCGGGCCACTCCGAGGTTGAGGTTCCAGACGGTGTTGAATCGCAGCCTGCGGCGGGCCTCGTCGGCGCGCGCGGGCAGGGGTCCGACCAGGCCCAGGAAGTCGTAGAGCGGCATGGTGTTGACCAGCCGGCCGTAGGCGACCTCGCCCAAGCCCTCGACGACGGCGATGCGCTCGCGCAGGTCCACGGATTTGAGCGCGCAGCGCAGCCTCACCTGCCCGGAGCGCAGGCGCGCGGCCAGGGCGTCGGGGAGGGCCTGGCAGCCGCCGCGCCGGGGATAGTAAAACGAGGCATTGTAGCCGAAGGCCTTGCGCTGGTCCATGAGGGCGCCGCGGAGGACCTCGCCCGGCTTCGGCTTGGGCACGAAGCGCCCCTGCCATTCAGTGGTTAATTCTTCCAACGGCGTTTTCCAAAGTTTCTCGTTATACGGGAACATGAAGTGCCGGCTGATGCCCTCGCCGAATTGCCGGAGGCACCAGTCGCGAAAAGACGGGCGGGAGCCGAGCGGCCGGCCCGGGCGGTGGACCGTCTTCAAGAAGCCGAGCAGGCAGTCGTCGACGACGCGCGGCGGCAGGCCGAAGGTGTTGGCCTGGAAGGGATAGCGGGTGTCGACGCCGCGGCTGTGGATCCAGGCGCTGCGCTCATGCCGGGCCGCGTTGCCGCGCAGCAGGCCCAAGATCAGCCTGCGTCCGTAGTCGTCGTGCAGGTGCAGCAAGTGGCCGGTCTGGTCGAAGGTGAAGCCGTCCTGCGCGACCGAGCCCGCCGTGCCTCCGACGCGCGTCCCCTTCTCGACGACCAGAGCCTCGAGCCGGGAGCCGAGATGATAGGCGGTCGACAGGCCGGCCAGTCCGCCGCCGACGATGAGCACGTCCGTCTTGAGAGCCACTAGTCGTGCATCACCACTTTCGCGAGCGCTTGGCTCAGCAGCAGGATCTCCGCGAGCACCACGGCGTAGATTCCCAGCGCCCACCAGAGGCTGAGCTGGGTGACGAGGAAGGCGCAGAAGCCGAGGAAGCCGGCGGCGGCGGCGGCCATGAAGACGATGCGCCCGCGCGGATAGCCGATCTTCTCGAGGCGGAGCGCGAAGTGGTCCTTCGAGCCCAAGAACGGCGACTGGCCTTTGCGTATGCGCAGGTACATCACGAAGAAGGTGTCGAACATCGGCACCAGCAGAATGAAGAGCGGCGCGTAGACGCCGACGTTGTTGCGCCCGCTGTAGTGCGTCCCCATCGAGATGCCGGCCAGGAGAAAGCCCAGCAGCATGCTGCCCGAGTCGCCCATGAAGATCTTGCGCTTGGAGGAGAGGTTCCACGGCAAAAATCCCAGCGCGGCTCCGCCGAGCGCCGCCGACGCGAAGTTGACGTAGAGCTCCTCGGAGGGCAGGGAGATCATCAGGAAGCTCAAGGCGGCCACGATCGCCTGGCTGGCGCTGAGGCCGTCCATGATGTCGATGATGTTGAACGCGTTGGTGATCCCCACGACCCACAACAGCGACAAGGCGTAGGCGACGGGCGCGGGTCTGATGAAGTGGATGCGGATGTCCCAGGCCACCAGGAACACCGCGGCCGCGCCTTGCATGGCGAACTTCGCGCGCACGCCCAGGCCCTTGGGCTTGCGCAGGTCGTCGATGATGCCGCAGAGGAAGACGATCGTCGCCCCCACCAGCAGCCCGCGAAGGCTGCGCAGCGTGCCGGTCGGAAACCGCGTCCAGTAGCGCAGGGCTAGAAGCGTCGCCACGTACGCCAGATAGATCGCCACCCCGCCCAAGGAGGGCGTGGGTACCTTATGGGTCTTGACCGCCGACGAGGGGGCGTCGATCCAGCCGAAGCGAAGCGCCGCCGCCCTCACGAGCGGAGTGAGGAGGGCCGACACGCCGAACGCCAGCCCCACGGCCGCGAGGTAGAGCTTCCAGTTGGTCAGGAGGACGTCCATCACTTGACGGCGTAAAGCGTGCAGGCCTGGCCGCGGAAAAGCGGCTGAAGATGCGCGGGCGAAAGCCCGTTCCAATTGCGCGCTCCCGCGTCCGTGAGCGTGCCGATCTGCCCGGAAAGCCGCCTCATCTCGCGAGGCACGAACAAGATGTCGGAAAAGCCCCCTTGGCGGATGCGCCGCGCGAGGTCGGAGGGATCCGCGGCGGCGTTGGCCCAGGTCACGTACCGATTGGGCGCGTGCACGGTGCTCGCGAGGTGGCGCTGGGTCACGTAGTAGCCGCGCTGTTCGCCCACTATCAGGATGCTATCATTTTTATCGACGTGGCCCTGGGCCCAGCGGGCGCAGGAATAGTAATCCAGCCGGCGTCCCAGGTATTGGTCGGGGCTCTCCGCGCCGACGAGGAGCCCCCCCGCGCCGAAAACGCCCAGCTCGACGAAAAAGAACAGCAGCACGTGCGTCAGGCCGATGGCCCCGACGGCCGTCCCCAGGGCCGCGCGTCCGAAGCGTCCCAGCGCCTGCCACAAGGCGTAGAGGCCGCTGGCCGAAAGCAGGCACAGCAGCGGCGCCACCGGCAGCAGGAAGCGCAAGACGACTCCCGTCGAAAACCACGCCAGCAGATAGAGGGCGCAAAAGCCCAGGACCCAGCGCAAAAACCGGTTGCGAAAAGCCGCCCATACGGCCAACGGCGTGGTCCAGAAGATCAGCTCCCAGCCGAGGCCGCCCAGCACGTCCATGCCCCGGCCGAAATGGAGGCTGTTGGTCAGAAGCATGATCGGCAGCTCGAAGAGGTCGGGCAGATAAGCGCCGCCGTGCCGGTATTCGGTGAGCGCGTTGAAGTAGCCCTTGGCCACCAGGTCGTTCCAGCCGCCCTGAGCCGAGGGAAAGAGATAGTTGAAGAACGGAAAGACCGGGTTTCCCGCCATCAGGGCGTTCTTGACGAGCCACGGCAGGAACAGGCCGGTGGTGACGAGGGTGTAGAGCACTAGGTCGAGGACGGCGCCGGAGCGGGGCTTCTTGGAGAGCGCGGCGCGCACGAGCAGCCAGCCGCCGATGAGCGCGGCGGTGATGCCCGCGTAGTATTTCGTGCCCAGGGCCAGGCCCGTGAAGATCGCCGAAAGGACCAGCCAGCTGCGCTGGTCGGCGTCGGCGGCCTGCACCTCCCGCCAACGAAAGAACGAGAACGCCGCGGCCGTCGTCCAGAGCATCGCCAGCGACTCGACGTAGGCGATGGAAGACAAGAGCATCACCGAGGTCTGCGTGACGAGCAGAAGGCAAGCGAGCAGCACGGCCGAGAGAGGCGCCTCGCGCCGGCCCATCTCGAAGATCCACAACACGCTCAAGACCAGGGCAAGCCACATGAACATCTGCGCGAGCAGGTCGGACTTGAGCAGGAGGGCCAGGGCGAAGAGCATCTCGCCGTTTTGAGGGAAGTGGGTGTAGACCATGCCCGGCACGGCCACCAGCGCGTGCGCGTCCACGTAGGCCTGAGCCAGGGGCAGGTGGTAGACCAGGGAATCGTATTGGTGCGGCGGAATCCACGTCATCCATAAGACGAGCGCGAGAAAGGCGAAGATGAGCCCCGTCGCGGCCGGCCGATCGCCGAGCAGGTTGCGGTTGGCCGCCAGGGAAGCCAGCACGGCGCGCATTTCCGTAAATCCCACGAGCCAAAGCGCGCCCAGAAACACCGCGACCCCCATGCCGGTGAAGACGTGCAGGGCGGCGAGGGCGAAGCAGCCGAGGCTGAAGAGCCCGAGCCCCATCGTGCACCCGATGAGGGTCTTTTGGGAGTCGCTGATGTCGGTGAATCCCAGGATCTGCAGCAGCACCCTTCCCGAGCCCGTGGCGATGAGCACCAGGACGCACAACTGCAGCAAGGCCATCAAGCCGGCGCGGCAGGGCTGCCAGAAATAGCTGGCGGCCGTAAACAGGGCGAAGGCCAGGGTCAGGCCGGCCGCCAAGGCCGGCCAAAGGTTGACGCGCCCGGATCCCGTGGCCGGCTGGGTCACGTTTTGGCCGTCAGCAGCTCGAGCCTGACGACTCGGCTCTGATGGAGGAAAAATTGCGCCAGCAGCCACAGCGTCGAGAGCCCGTAGACGACGCTGCGCCGGAAGTTGATGGAAGAGGCTTCCTCGAAGTAGCGGGCGGCCACGGGCACGTCGCCCAGGCGAAAGCGGCAGGCCGCCGCCTGGATCAGGAACTGCTGGTCGAAGACGAAGTCGTCGGAGTTCTTTTCCCAAGGGATGGTATTGAGAACCTTGGCGGAGTAGGCCCGTAGTCCCGAGTGCCACTCGCCCAGGTTCTGGCCCGTGGCGAAGTTCTCGATGATGGTCAGCATCCGGTTGAAGAAATACTTATAAAGCGGCATGCCGCCTTCCAAGGCCTCCCGGCGCGTGCGGATGCGGTTGCCGAGCACAACGTCGCAGACGTCGCGCTCGATGAGCCCGGCCAAAATCGGCGCCAGGCGGGCGTCGTACTGGTAATCCGGATGGATCATGATCACGATGTCGGCGCCGCGCTTGAGGGCCTCGGCGTAGCACGTCTTCTGGTTGCCGCCGTAACCCTTGTTGTTCTCGTGGACGACGACGGTCAGCCCGAGCTTGCGCGCCAAGGCCACGGTCCCGTCCTTGGAACAGTCGTCGACGAGGATGATCTCGTCGACGGAGCCCGCGGGGATGTCCTTGAGCGTGCGCTCGAGCGTCTTTTCGGCGTTGTAAGCCGGCAGAACGGCGACGATCTTCGCCACGGTCGATAGTATACCAAAGCTAAAACTTCGCCCCCACCGAGAACCTATTCGTGATTCCGAGCCCCCCTACGGCACGAACGCGTAGTCGAAGGTCAGCTCGCCCGATCCGATCCCCATGCGGACGGCTGGGATCGATCGGGAGCGGTTCCTGAACCTCCTCGGCGAACTCTAACGCGAGCGCGGCAGTTGAAACACGCGAAGGACCGGGCCCGCCGTGCGCCCGGGCTGCGGCGCGAAGGCGGCGACGAGCCTGCCTTCGCGGTAGAGCTCGTCGAAGAAGGCGGAAAGCTCCGGAGAATGTTCCGGCGTCGCCCCGAAGCTGCTGGTCACCACATAGGAAACGCCCGCCCGCAGCGCGGCGTCGAGCCCGGAGGAGACGTCCACCGTCTCCTGGTCGGCCTGCGAGATGTCGACCTGCTTGGGATGGAACGTCCCCAAGTCGCGCGCCGAGCGGCGCAGGAGCAGCAGGCGATAGCCCCCGCCCGGATGCCCTCGCGCCATGCCCTCGTAGAGGCGCCAGCGCGGCGAGCCGGAGCGTTTGGTCCGCGCCGCCAGCTCC
The DNA here is from genome assembly GCA_027452025.1 of Elusimicrobiota bacterium. Classification (GTDB taxonomy): domain Bacteria; phylum Elusimicrobiota; class Elusimicrobia; order UBA1565; family UBA9628; genus DAIDHI01. The sequence goes on from DAIDHI010000030.1 coordinate 15,934, forward strand.
TCGAGCTCGGCCTTCTCCATGACCAGCCGAGGCTCGGCGTTGGGCTCGTCGACGAGCAAGGTCGCCCCCGCCGGGACGTGCGCTTCGATCCAATCCTGCGCGGCCCGCCGGGTGTCCGGCTCGCGCATCCGGGCGTCCATCGCCGCCGACTGCCAAAGGCCGGGCAGCACCAGCGTCGCCGCCAGAAGCGCCGTCAACAGCGCCTTGCGCGGCTTGGGGAAAGCCAGCCCCTCGGAGGCGAGCAGCGCGAGCGCGGGAAAGGCCCCGAAGAGATATCGCGGCCAGCCGCCGTCGGGGTTGGCGGCCAGCACGGCCAGATAGCCCGCCGCCGGCAAGAGCAAAAGCGCGGCCAGCCGCGCGTCTCGCCGCAGCAGGCGCCAGGCCCCGGCCAGGACGGCCAGCCCCGCCAGGGAGCCCAGGCCGGCGAAGCCCCAGGCGTTGCCGGCCAC
>DAIDHI010000031.1 GCA_027452025.1 Elusimicrobiota bacterium
GGTGAGGTTGGCCGCCATGACGTTGACGTTGTCCGTGAGGTCCTTCCACGTGCCGGCGACGCCGGACACCTTGGCCTGACCGCCGAGCTTGCCTTCCGTACCGACTTCGCGGGCGACGCGCGTCACCTCGGCAGCGAAGGCGTTGAGCTGGTCGACCATCGTGTTGATGGTGTTTTTGAGCTGGAGGATCTCGCCCTTGACCTCGACGGTGATCTTGCGCGAGAGGTCGCCCTGGGCCACGGCGGCCGTCACCTCGGCGATGTTTCGCACCTGGTTGGTCAGGTTGCTGGCCATGGAGTTGACGTTGTCGGTCAGGTCCTTCCATACGCCGGCCACGCCCTTGACCTTGGCTTGGCCGCCGAGCTTGCCTTCCGTGCCGACCTCGCGGGCCACGCGCGTGACCTCGGAGGCGAAGGAGTTCAGCTGGTCCACCATCGTGTTGATGGTATTGGCGATCTGAAGGAAGGCGCCCTTGAGCGGCCGGCCGTCGATCTCGAGGGGCATATTCTCGGAGAGGTTTCCCTTGGCCACGGAGCCGATGACGCGCGCGGCCTCCGCCGTTGGCTGCACGAGGTCGGCGATGAGCGAATTGACGGAAGACACCGAGGACTCCCACGCGCCGCTGACCGGGCCAATCGAGATGCGCTGGGCCAGCCGCCCTTCCTTGCCGACGACCCGACTGATGCGCTCGAGCTCCTGGACCAGACGCTGGTTAGTCTCCACGATCTCATTGAGGGTCTCGGCCACCTCGACGGCCAGCTTGCCTCCGTCGACGGGCATGCGCGCGGAGAAATTGCCTCGGCGGATCGAGCGCAGCGTCGACAACAGCGCCCGGGCGTCGAGGCCGGGACCGGTGGCAAGCGGAATGGGCGCGTGACGATCCGGGGACGGCCTGTGGCCGTTTCGGTGACGGGTTTCCATGCCCTGTTATACATCCCGGGCGCCTCAAAACCGGCTCAAATCTCTCCGCTGTGACCAAAATGCCCTGGCGCGGCGGCCGGAGTGTGATAATATTCTTGGGATATGACGCTGCGGGAAGCTTTGTTGCGACAAACGCGCGCCGCCGCCGCCGCCGCCGCCGCCGCTGCTGCCGGCGCCGTCACGCGCGTGCTGCTCGTCGACGACGACCGACAGGAGCTCTCCCTCATCGAAGGCCAGCTCGAGGTCAACGCCCCGGGCCGCTTCCGCGTCGACTGGCGCGCCGCCTACGACGACGGCCTGGCCAGCCTCTTGTCGGGAGACTACGATGCTTGCCTCGTCGATTATCGGCTCATCGGGCCGCGGACCGGCCTGGACTTCCTCAAAGAGGCGAAAGCGCGCGGCGCGCGCGCGCCGATCGTCCTGCTCACAGGGCTGTGGGACACCACCGTCGACCTGGAGGCCATGAAGGCCGGCGCCTCCGATTACCTCGTCAAGGGTCAGTTCGGCCCCGATCTTTTGGAACGCTGCCTGCGCTACGCGATCGCCCAGGCGGGCGTCGTCGAGGCCCTGCGGCGCTCGCAGGAACGCTATCGCGCGATCGTCGAGGGCACGCGGGCGATCCTCTTTCAGCTCGACGCGCGCGGCCGCATCGTCTACGTCAATGAGGCCGCTTCCCGCGTTCTCGGGCTGGAGGCGCGGCAGCTGCTGGGCCGCCACGTCCTGCGTTTCGTCCACCCCGCGGATCGCGAAGCGGCGGCCGCCGCCGCCGTTCCCGCCGGGAGCTCTCGCGTCGTCGAGCTGCGCTTTCGCGGCGCCGACGGCTTTCGGGGCTGGTTCGGCGTGACGATCCACGAGGCCGCGGCGGGAGGGCTCTCCGGCCTGGCTCTCGAGATCACGGAGCGCAAGACGCTCGAGGACATGTTCGTGCAGGCCGAGAAGATGTCGGCCATGGGCTTTTTGGCGGCCGGCATCGCCCACGAGCTCAACACGCCGCTGTCGATCGTGATCGGCAGCGTCGAGCAGCTGCGCGCCAAGGCCGTCAAGGGCAAGGCGGCGGACAAGGTGCTCAAGACGATGTCGGAGGTCTGCGAGCGCTGCCGCGGCCTCGTCGACCGCATGCTTGCCTTCTCGCGAAAAGAGGAGGAACCGGACCGCGTCTTCGACCTGCGCGAGGCCGTGGAGTCCGCCCTGGCCCTCGTCGAGCCGCAGGCGCGCATGCGCTGCCTGGAGGTCGGCCGCAGCCTGGACAACAAGCGGCTTGCTGTGCGCGGGCGCCGCACGCACGTCGAGCAGCTCGTCATCAATCTCGCCAACAACGCCATCGACGCCATGGAGGAAGGCGGCCGCCTCGAGATCCTGGCCGGCCGCCTCACCCAGCGCGGACGGGGGTGGGCGCGTTTGGCCGTCGTCGACACAGGGCGCGGCATCCCCCCCGAGTATCTCGAACGGGTCCGCGAGCCGTTCTTCACCACCAAGCAGCCCGGAAGGGGCACGGGCCTCGGTTTATGGCTGGCCACGGAGATCGCCGCGAAGATGGGCGGGACCCTGTCGATCGAAAGCGCCCCGCTCAAGGGCACGACGGTGACCGTGCTTCTGCCCCTCGCGTGAAATACCGCATCCTCGTCGTCGACGACGACGTCGCGCACCGCCAGTTTTTGCGCGGCATCCTCGAGGGCGAGGGCTACTCCGTCGACGCCGGCGGCACGGGCCTGGAGGCCATGGCCTGCGCCGCGAAATCCCGGCCGGACATCGTACTCTCCGACGTCGCCATGCCCGGCATGAGCGGCCTGACCCTTTGCCGTCGGCTGAAGGCGTCCCAGTCCACAGCGAGCATCCCCGTGATCCTCATGTCCGGCGCGCGCAAGGCCGAGGAAGAGCAGGCGGCGGGCATCGAGGGCGGGGCCGACGACTACGTGCTCAAGCCCTTCACGCCCCGGCTGCTCATGGCCAAGATCCGGGCCGTGCTGCGCCGCTTCGACGCTCCCGAGGAGCTCAAGGAGATCCTCGAGGCCGAAGGGCTGACGCTCGATGTGCAGACGCGCGCGGCCCAATCGCGCGGCCGCAAGATCCCGCTCACGCGCAAGGAGTTCGATCTTCTGACCACGCTTTTGCGAAAACCCGGCCGGGTGTTCTCCGTGCCTTTCCTCCTGCGCACGGTCTGGGGCTACGATCCTTCCGACTACAGCGACCCGCACACCGTCGAAAGCCACGTCAGCTCCCTGCGCCGAAAGCTCGGGCCCAAGCTCGCCGGCCGCATCGAGACGATCCCGACGCGCGGCTATCGCTTCACCCAGCTCGCTTAGCGCGCCGGAAACAGGGACACGATCAGCCGGCCGGCGCCCGCGTTGGCGTTCAAGCCCAGGCGCATGAGCCCGTCGCGGGCGTCGGTCTGCGTGGGATGATGCCCTTGAGACCACTGCTCGAGGGGCGCCAGGCCCGTCTTTTGGGGCATCGTGTAGCCGAAGTACAGGAACACGCCCGCCGCGAAGGCCAGCTCCAAGCCGAACTTGAAGAGGCTTGAGCCGAGATCCAGGGCCTTGAGGCACAGCCAAGTCCCCACGGCCGCGCCCGCCACGATGGAGAGCGAGGCGACGTGGTAGGCCTGTCCCCCGCCCCATTGCGGGAAGGCGAGCAGGAAAAAGCAGTACGCCGCGGTCGACAGCAGCAGCAGGCGGATGAGGCCCATGCGGGTTCTCCTTGTTTACTGAGACTTGAGCGTCACGTGGATTTTGAGGAACGGCTCGCGGAAATCCTTGGGCAAGGGCGGGAAAGGCGCGGCGTCCTGGGCCGCTCCCATGGCCGCCAGATCGAAGGCCGAGTCGCCCGAGCTGTCCTCGACGCGCAGGTCGACGATGCTGCCGTTGGGCATGATCGAGAACTCGACGACGCACTCCTCGGCGGCGGCCGGACGCCGCGTCGACCACTGGCCCCAAAGCCCGGCGCGTACCTGGCTGATGTACCAAGGATACGGGAAATTCGGCATGTCGGTGGCGATTCCGGTCCCGGCTTCGCCGCCGTCCGCGTTGCCGGCGCTTTTAGCGCTCGTCGCGGAGGCGTTGGAGTCGGGGACGGCCGTCGTCGGCTGCGTCTGGGCCTTCGGCGCCTGATAGCCGGCCAATAGGCTCGGCTTGGGCAAGACGAAGGGCCCGTGCCGGCGCGTCGTGAAGTCGTCGCCGCGGTCGTAGGGCGAGGAGCGCGCCGGCGCGGGCTTGGCTGAGCCCGCCAAGGACGCGGCGCCCGAGGTGGCGATGGAGGCCGAGGGGCCGACGAAGTCGATGGTGTAGACGTTGCTCGGCGTTTCGGCCCGCCAGTGGACCAGTCCCCGGGCCAGGAACAAGACGAGCAGGCCGAGGTGGAACAGGAACGAATAGGTGAGGTAGGGGCGCAGGGGGTCCTGCGAGGGCGCCTCGACCATCCTAGGACCCCGAGGCGGCCACTCCGATGCCGAGCTTGCCGACGCCGAGCCGCTTGGCGATGTCCAGGACGGCCACCACCTTCTCCACGGGCACGGTGTGGTCGGCCTGCACGAGGACGGTCTTATGCGAGGACTTCGACAGCCGCAGCGCGAGCTCCCGCTCCAGGTTTTCCCAGCGCACCGCGCGTCCGTCGACCATGACGTTGCCCAGGCGCGTGATCTCCACGTGGATGGTGGTTTGAGCCTCGGCCGGCGCGCCGGACTTGGCTTTCGGCAGCTTGACCGTCAGCTGGGACTGGACGAGGATCGGCGTCAGCACCATGAAGATGATGACCAGGATCAGGGCGACGTCGATGAGCGGGACCATGTTCGGCTCCGCCATCACCCGGGGCTTGCCGCCCAGGACCTGCATGGCTAGCGGTGGGCCTTCTCCGAGGAGAGGGCTTCGAGGATCTCTTCGGAAATCCACCCCATCTCCTCGGAAAAGCGCGACGAGCGGCTGTTGAAGTAGTTGTAGGCGAAGACGGCGGGGATGGCGACGAAGAGGCCGGTCGCGGTGCAGACCAGCGCCTCCGAGATGCCGACGGCGACGACGCCGGGTCCGGCGCCGGCCGCTCCGGCCAAGTCCTTGAAGGCGCGCATGACGCCCACGACGGTGCCGAAGAGCCCGATGAAGGGCGCCGTGCTCGCGATGGTGCCGAGCAGCGCGATGCGGCGCTGCAGCTGGGAGACGGCGCGGTCGGCCGCGCGCTGGGCCGAGCGCTTGCGCTCGTCGCGGTTGGACGGGCCGACGAGGCTTGTCACCACCACCTCGCCCGCCAGGCCCTTGTGGGCGCGGCCGAGGCTGACGGCCTCGGAAAGATTTCCGGAGTCGAGCGTCTTGCGCACCTTGTCGAGAAAGCCGTCGAGGCCCTGCGTGGCGCGATCGTAGAAGCGGTAGCGCTCCCAGATCAGCGCGATCGAGTAGATCGACAGAAGGATCAGGCCGACGAGGGTCGGGCCCCCGGAAACGAGGATGTCCTTGACGCCGACGTGGAAGCCGCTGTTCACCCCGGAATTATGTCAAATCCCGCTTACAAAATTCAAACCTGCCGGTTCGAGGGAAAGTCCCCGCTCGGCCGTCCAATGAACGTTGCTTGCGCGTTGGCCGGTTGGCTGTTAGACTAACCGCGTGACGGCCATTCTCCTGGCGCTTTTCGCCTGCTCCGCCCGGCCCGTGCGCGCGTCCATCGCCAGCGTCGAGCCTCCCCCCGGCTGGACGGACGTCAGCGCCGGGCAGAGCAAGCGCGCCGTCCTGGCCGCGCTCAAGGGACCGGAGACGAGTTCGTTCATGCTGGCGCGCATGAAGCCCATCGACTTCGACAACCGCGGCGAGGTCCGGGCCTATCTGGTCGAGGTCGTCGACGGGATCAATCGCGCCACCGGGCAGGCCTTCGCCATCGCCACCGACGTCAAGATGGCCGACTACGGCAACGGGCTCTCGGCGCAGTACGTGCGCGCCGACTTGAACGGCAAGCCGCGGCTGATCGTCGCCGTGGCGCGCCTCGACGGCGTGCCCATGGTGGCCGTTCTCTCGAGCGCGGTGCCCGAGACCATGCTGCCGGAGATCCTGGGCGCGGTCAAGATCGCCGCGCCCGAGGAAGCGGACGCCGACGCCAGCGAGGATTCCGACGGGCCGCGGGTGGAGACCGAGGACGGGCAGCTCTCATTGGCCCTGCCCTCCGGCGCGAGCCTTCGGCCGCTCACCGACTTGGAGCGCAAGCAGGGCTTCATGCTGGCCGTCGACGGGTGGGGCTCGGAGCTGGTGATCATGAAGATCGTCGACGACACGCCGGTGTCGATGGAGCCGGCGCTGGTGCGCGCCACCGTCTCGCAGATGGCCGGCGTCGATCCGGGCTCCGTCACGCGGCCCGCGCACCTGGACACCAAGGCCCGTCCGGCCATGGTCTACTCTTGGGGAAGGCTTGGCGAAAGCTCCCAGTTCGCGGCGGGATTTTTGCCCTGGTGCTACTGGGGCTATTCCGTCCTCGCCAAGGGCCCGCGGGCCGTGGCCTTGCTCCAGGCCGTCTTGCCCGGCATCGTGGGCGGCTCGGCGGCGCAGCCAAGGCTCGTGGCCGAAACGCCTTTCATACCGCTTGGGCGGCCCTGGTGGTCTTTCTTCGAGACACGGCGGGGCAAGGCTGCGGGCGCCGGGATCGCCGGTCTCGCGCTCACCCTGCTTTTGCTTTCTCGCCGGCGGCGCATTGTGGTAGGCTAGGGCTATGGCAAAGACCACGCAGACGGCGGCGCAAAACGACGATGTTCTCTCCGCCGAGCGCCTGCTCGAGGCCAAGAAGCGGATGCTCGAGCAGCTGCGCTCGGTGATCGTGGGGCAGGAGTCCGTCATCGAGGAGATCCTGATCGCTCTGTTTGCCCGGGGCCATTGCCTGCTGCTGGGAGTTCCCGGGCTCGCCAAGACGCTGCTCATCTCGAGCCTGGCCAAGATCCTCGACCTGGAGTTTTCCCGCATCCAGTTCACCCCCGACCTCATGCCCTCCGACGTCACCGGCTCGGAGATTCTGCAGGAGGATCCTCAGACCAAGCAGCGCCTCTTCCGCTTCATGCCGGGCCCGGTCTTCGCCAACATGATCCTGGCCGACGAGATCAACCGCACCCCGCCCAAGACCCAGTCCGCGCTGCTCCAGGCCATGCAGGAGTTCCAAGTGACCTCGGCGGGCGCGACGAGGCCTCTGCCCCTGCCGTTCTTCGTCATGGCGACCGAAAATCCCATCGAGCAGGAGGGCACCTATCCCTTGCCGGAAGCCCAG